>NZ_SMSJ01000029.1 GCF_004355005.1 Dankookia rubra | reverse complement strand
TTCGGCCGGCGGCAAGGGCCGGGCGGTGGGCGGCAAGGGCCGGGCGGTGCGCGGCACGGGCCGGGCGGCGCGCGGTGCCACCGGCACGCCACGGGCCGGCACGGCGACCGCAGCCCCTTCGGGCACCACGAGCCGCTGCTGCGCCGCGGCCGGCAGCGCGAGGCCCAGCGACAGGGCGATGGCATACCGCATGATCATTGCGTAGATGTGCGCATTTTGCGCAGCGGCTGCAAGCCTATTCGGCATCCGCCTGGCGTTCCGGCGCAGCCGCGGCGAAGGCGGGCAGCGCCAGGCAGGCGGCCTCGGCAGCCGCCAGCAGCGGCATGGCGCCGAGGTCCACACCGAAGCGCCGGGCATTGTAGAGTTGCGGGACCAGGGCGATGTCCGCCAGCCCGGGCGCCGCGCCGAAGCAGAAGGGGCCTTCCTTCGAAGCTTCGGGCCGGTCGCGGACCAGCGCCTCGCAGGCGGCCAGCCCCTCGGCGATCACGTCATGCGCCCAGGCATTGGCGGCGGCCTGATCGTGGCCGAGCGCCTTCACCCGGTTCAGCACCTTGAGATTCTGCACCGCATGGATCTCCGCGGCGATCGCCTGGGCGAAGGCGCGGACCCGGGCGCGGGCGATGGGGTCGCGCGGCAGCAGCGGCGGCTCGGGGTGCGTCTCGTCGAGGTACTCGCAGATCGCCAGCGACTGGGTGAGCACCGTGCCGTCCTCCAGCACCAGGGCCGGGACCAGGCCCTGCGGGTTCACCGCGAGGAAGGCCGCCTCCCGCTGCTCGCCGCGGCGGAGGTGGCGGACGCGGTGCTCGGCCCGGAGGCCCTTCAGGTTCAGCGCGATCCGAACGCGATAGGCGGCGGTGGAGCGCCAATAGTCCCAGAGGATCATGCTCATCGCCGCCCCAGCATCGACCGGGCGACGATAAGCCGCATCACCTCGTTGGTGCCCTCGAGGATGCGGTGGACGCGGAGGTCGCGGACGATCTTCTCGATCCCGTATTCCGCGAGGTAGCCATAGCCGCCGAGCAGCTGCAGCGCGTCGTCGGCGACCTTCGAGCAGGTGTCGGTGACGAAGCGCTTGGCCATGGCGCAGAAGGCCGTCGCGTCAGGTGCCTTGGCATCCAGCTTCGAGCAGGCGCGCCAGAGGAAGGTGCGCGCCGCTTCCAGCTCGGTCTGCATGTCGGCCAGGCGGAACTGGGTATTCTGGAAATCCGCGATCGCCTTGCCGAACGCGCGCCTTTCCTGGACATAGCCGAGCGCGATGTCGAGCGCCGCCTGGGCGCCGCCGAGCGAGCAGGCCGCGATGTTCAGCCGGCCGCCATCGAGCCCGGCCATGGCGAAGCGGAAGCCCTGCCCTTCCTCGCCGAGCAGCGCGCTCGCCGGCACGCGGGCGCCCTCGAAGATCACCGCCCGGGTCGGCTGGGCGTTCCAGCCCATCTTTTTCTCGTTGGCGCCGAAGGAAAGGCCCGGCGTCTCCTTCGGGACGAGCAGCGCGGAGACGCCGCCAGGGCCGTCGCCGCCGGTGCGCACCATGGTGAGGTAGAGGTCGGAGACGCCGGCGCCGCTGATGAACTGCTTCGAGCCATCGAGCACGTAGTCGCCGCCCTCCCGCCGCGCCCGGGTCCGCAGCGCCGCGGCGTCCGACCCCGAGCCGGGCTCGGTCAGCGCATAGCTGGCGACCTGCCGCATCGGGATCAGGTCCGGCAGGTATCGCGCGCGCTGGGCGTCGTTGCCGAAGCGATCAATCATCCAGGCGACCATGTTGTGGATCGACAGATAGGCCGAGACGGCCGGGCAGCCCATCGCCAGCGCCTCGAAGACAACCGCCGCATCGAGGCGCGTCAGCCCGGCACCGCCCGATTCCTCCCGCACATAGAGCGCGGCCATGCCGAGCGCCGCGGCCTCGCGCATCTCCTCGAGCGGGAAATGCCGGGCCTGGTCCCATTCGAGCGCCTTGGGCGCCAGTCTTTCCTTGGCGAAGGCGAGCGCGGTGTCGCGCAGCTCGCGCGTGGCCTCGGGCAGGTCGAAGGCGGCGGCCGAGGGGCCTTGCGTATCGAGCGGCATGATGTCTCCTCCGGTCCGCGATATCGCGCCAGCGGGGCGGTTTCGTCCAGTGCGCAGGCGGGTCGCCCGACGGCCTTCGCCGCCGGGCCGCCGCTCACTCCGCCGCCATCGCCAGCGGCGCCGGCGTGCCGACCGCCGCCTCGATCTCCGCCATCCGCGCCCGTGCCGCGGCGGCGTTGCGCGCCTTGATATGGCCGAAGCCCTTGATGCCGGCGGCGGCCTCGGCCCAGTCGCAGACCTTGGCGTGGGCCTGCGGCGAGAGCAGCCGCAGCAGCCGCTCGATCCCGGCGCGGTACTCGCCGATCAGGGCGCGCTCCATGCGCCGTTCCTCGGTCCGGCCGAAGGGGTCGAGCGCGGTACCGCGCAGCGCGCGGCCGTGCCGCAGCAGGCCCATCGCTTTCAGCATCCAGGGTCCGAAGGCGATCTTGCGCGGCACGCCCGTCACCGGGTCGGGCTTGGCCAGGAAGGGCGGCGCCAGGTTCAGCTCGACGCGCTGCGTGCCGGTGAAGTGCTCCGCAAGGAAGCCCTTCCAGTCCGTCAGGCTGTGCAGCCGCGCCACCTCGTACTCATCCTTGTAGGCCATGAGGCGGTAGAGCTGCTGCGCCACGGCGCGGGCCAGCCGCTGCTCGCCCGGTACCGCCGCCTGCTCCGCCGCGCGCACCTTGGCGACGAACTCGGCGTAGGACCGGGCATAGCCGGCATTCTGGTAGTCCGTCAGGTCGGCGACCCGCCGCGCCACCAGCGCGTCCAGCGTCTCGGCCTCCGGCGTCACCGGGGCGGGCGGAGCCAGCGCCGCCTCCCGGCCCAGGGCGAAGGCTGCCTTGTTGCGCTCGACCTGCGCCCCGTTCAGCTCCAGCGCCCGGTTGATCGCCTCGGCCGAGAGCGGCACCAGCCCCTTCTGGTAGGCGATGCCGAGCAGCCAGACATTCAGGTAGATGAGGTCGCCCAGCGCCTCCTCCACCACCTGCACGCCGGGCACCGTCACCACCTCGCGGCAGGCATCCTGGATGCTCGCCAGCATGCCCGGGCGGTCATAGGTCGTCGCGGTGTTCAGCACGAACTGCGCGGTCGGCTGCAGGTCGACGTTCAGCACCGCCGCCGTGCGGTCGGACCCCAGCAGCGGCCGCGCGGTCCGCCCGTGCGCCACCACCATGTCGGCCGAGAGCAGCAGGTCCGCCTGGCCCATGCCGATGCGCGGCGCCTCGATGGTCGAGGGATCGGCGCCGGCCCGGCCGATGCGGAGCTGGGCGAAGACGCCGCCGCCCTTCTGCGCCAGCCCCAGCATGTCGACCGAGCGCGAGGGCCGGCCTTCCAGATGCGCCGCCATGCCAAGGATGGCCGAGAGCGCGGTGACGCCCTGTCCGCCGACGCCGGCGAGCAGGATGTTGAAGGCAGGCTCGCCGGTCCGCACTTCGGGCCGCCGCGGCTCCGGCATCGCCTCGCCCAGCGTCGGCACGGCCTTCTTCACCGGCTCCGCCCCGACCAGGGTGACGAAGGAAGGGCAGAAGCCCTCCACGCAGGACAGGTCCTGGTTGCAGGCGCTCTGGTCGATCTGCCGCTTGCGGCCGAACGCGGTCTCGACCGGCTCCACCGCCAGGCAGTTCGAGGTGCGCGAGCAATCGCCGCAATCCTCGCAGACGCGGGGATTGATCGCCACGCGCTTGGTCGCCGCCGCCTGGGTGCCGCGCTTGCGCTTGCGGCGGCGCTCGGTCGCGCATTGCTGGTCGTAGATCAGGATGGTGACGCCGGGGATCTCGCGCAGCTCCCGCTGCACGAGGTCGAGGTCGCGGCGCTCGCGGTACTCGGTGCCCTTCGGCATCCGCGCATCGCCCTGGTGGCGCTCGGGGTCATCGGAGACGACGACGACCTTCGCCGCCCCCTCGGCCGCCATCTGCGCGGCGATCTCCGGCACGCCGAGCTCGCCTTCCGGCGTCTGCCCGCCGGTCATGGCGACCGCACTGTTGACCAGGATCTTGTAGGTCATGTTGGCGCCGGCGGCGATCGCCTGGCGCACCGCAAGGCTGCCCGAATGCGCATAGGTGCCGTCACCGATGTTGACGAACATATGCTTCTCGGAGACGAAGGGCCCCATGCCCAGCCAGGCGACGCCCTCGGCGCCCATATGGCTGAACAGGTCGGTCTGCCGGTCCATGTAAATTGCCAGGGTGTGGCAGCCGATGCCGGCCATGGCGTGGCTGCCTTCCGGCACCCGCGTGCTGGTGTTGTGCGGGCAGCCCGGGCAGAAATGCGGCGTGCGGTCGTGGATCGGCGGCGCCTGCAATTGGGCGATGCGGTCGAGCTGGCGGATGCGGTCCTGCAGCTGCTCGGTCTGCAATGCCTCCGGCAGGCGGGCGGCCAGCGCGCGCAGCACCGCGCCGGTGTCGAGCTCGGTCAGGTCCGACAGCAGCCGGCGGCCCTGCTCGTCGGTCTTGCCGGTGATACGCGGGCGGGAGGCCTCGTAGTACAGCGCCTCGCGCAGCTGCGGCTCGATCACCGGGCGGCGGTCCTCGACCACCATGATTTCCTCGAGACCCCGCGCGAATTCCCGCGCGCCGACCGCATCCAGCGGCCAGGCCAGCCCGACCTTCCAGATGCGCAAGCCGGCGATGAGGGCCAGCTCCTCGGTGATGCCGGCATCGTGCAGCGCCTGGCGCAGCGTCGCATAGCCGCGGCCGCGCGCGGCGATGCCGAAGCGGGCGTTCGGGCTGTCCATGACGATGCGGTTCAGCCCGTTCGCGCGGGCGAAGGCGAGCGCGGCCGGCAGCTTGTAGTGCCGCAGACGCTCCTCCTGCGGGATGGCGTGGTCGCGCAGGCGGATATGCACGCCATCGGCCGGGAAGGTGAAGTCGGGCCGGATGCTGGCATAGGCAGCCGGGTCCACCAGCACCGTGCCGGCGCCGTCCATCGTCTCCGCCACGCACTTCATCCCGACCCAGAGGCCGGAGAAGCGCGACATGTCGAGCGCCTTCAGCCCGTAGTCGAGGATCTCGGTGACGCCGGCCGGGTCGAGCACCGGCATCTCGACATCCATGAAGGAATATTCGCAGCCCGAGGTGATGGTGGACGACTTGCAGGAGGGGTCGTCGCCGGCCAGCGCCAGCACGCCGCCCTTCGGCGCGGTGCCGGCCGAATTCCCATGCCGCAGCGCATCGCCGCTGCGGTCGACGCCGGGGCCCTTGCCGTACCAGATGCCGAAGACGCCGTCGTATTGCTGGTTGCCGTAGAGCGCGACCTGCTGCGTGCCCCAGACCGCGGTCGCGGCCAGGTCCTCGTTCAGCGCCGGGCGGACGACGATGTTCGCCTCCGCCAGCCGCCTGGCCTGCTTCATCAACTGCTGGTCATAGGTGCCGAGCGGCGAGCCCCGGTAGCCGCTGACATAGCCGGCGGTGTTCCAGCCCATCGCGCGGTCCAGCTGGTGGCGGACCAGCGGCAGCCGGACCAGGGCCTGGATGCCGGTCAGCAGCAACGTCTCCCCCGCCTTCTCCCAGCGGTCCTCGAGGGTGGCTTCGGGGCGTTGGATGCTGCCCATCATGTCTCTCCCGGACGGGGGCGGCCTCGGCCGCCCCGCTTGGCCATGAATGTCGGGCTGCCCTGGGGGCGCGGCAAGGCCCCGGGCAGGCCGGCTCATCCGGAAGGATGCGCCGGTCCGGGCCGCAGGTCTTGCCGGATTTCGTGCTGCACCGCCGAAAGGACGGCAGGATCTTCCGCCCTTCGGCGCTCAGCGGCGTGAGGCTGCCGCCGGATGCGGCCCGGCCAGCAGGGGGCCGGCGCCGAACAGCTTGTCCCGGTAGGTTCCCGGGGCATAGGCGGTCTTGTAGGCGCCGCGGGCCTGCAGCGCCGGGACCAGCATATCCGCCACCGCCTCGATGCATTCCGGCATCACGGTGCGGGACAGGTTGAAGCCGTCCGCATCGGTCGCCTCGGCGAAGGCGATCAACTGGTCGGCGACCGCCCCGGGCGTGCCGACCAGCGGCTTCTGCCGGCTGCCGAGGATGAACTGGTCGATCAGGTGACGCTTGGTCCAGCCGGGGCCGAAGACCCGCGCCATGGCCTCGACGTTGGAGGAGATGGCGTTGCTGCCGGACGCCGCGACAGGCTCGTCCATTTCGAATCGGTCGAAATCGATCCCGAGCGATGCCGCGGCATGGGCCAGCGCGCCCTCCACGCTGGCATGGCGCCGGTAGTCCTCCAGCAGGTCGCGCGCCTCGGCCTCGGTGCGGCCGAGGATCAGCGTGGTGCCGACGAAGATCCGCAGGGGCCGTGGCGCCGCCTTGGCCCGCAGGTCGGCAACGATCCGCGCGACATTCTCCGGGCTGGAAGGGTTGAGGAAGATGCACTCGGCATGGCGCGCGGCGAAGTCGCGGCCGCGGTCGGAGGCGCCGGCCTGGTAGAGCACCGGCGTCCGCTGCGGCGAGGGCTCGCAGAGATGGATCGCCTCGATCCCGCCGGAGCGGATCGGGCGGATCCGGGCCGGGTCGGCATAGGTGCCGGTGGCGCGGTCGGCGATCACCGCATCGGCCGCCCAGCTGCCCTCCCACAGGCCGTAGGCCGTCGCCATGAAGTCCTCGGCCGCATCATAGCGCGCGTCATGCGCCAGCTGTGCCGGCAGGCCCATGGCCCGGGCGGCGCTGTCGAGATAGCCGGTGACGATGTTCCAGCCGATCCGCCCGTCGGTCAGGTGGTCGAGCGTCGAGAAGCGCCGGGCGAACAGCGCCGCGGCCTCGTAGGTCAGGTTCACCGTGACGCCGAAGCCGAGATTCTGCGTCACCGCCGCCATGGCCGGCACCACCAGCATCGGGTCGAGCAGCGGCACCTGCACCGCGTGGCGGATCGCGGCGTCCGGGCTGTCGCCCAGCACGTCGTAGATGCCGACGACATCGGCCAGGAACAGCCCGTCGAACAGCCCGCGCTCCAGGGTGCGGGCCAGGCTGGTCCAGTAGGCCAGCCGGCGGTAGCCGGTGGAGCGGTCGCGCGGATGCGTCCACATCCCGTGCTGGATGTGGCCGATGCAGGCCATGTCGAAGGCGTTCAGGCGGATCTCTCGGGGCATGGGCCAAGGCTAGCACGGCCCCCTTGCCTGTCAGCCCCTCCGCGGCAGAAGCTTCCGCGATGGATGCCATCGACCGGCGAATTCTCCGCGCCCTGCACCGCAACGCCCGCCTGACCAATGCGGAGCTGGCCGAGCAGGTCGGCCTCTCCCCCTCCCCCTGCTGGACGCGGGTGAAGCGGCTGGAGCAATCGGGGGTGATCAAGGGCTATGTCGCCATCCTCGACCAGGCGCAGCTCGGCCTGCCCGACACCGTCATCATCGAGGTGATGATGGAGCGCCACGACGAGGAAAGCCTGCGGCGCTTCGAGCAGGCGGTGACCGAGATGCCGGAGGTGATCGAGGCCTGGCTGGTCACCGGCGAGTACGACTACGTCATCAAGGCCGCGGTCGGCGGCACCGCGGGCTACGAGCGGCTGCTGCGGGAGAAGCTCTACCGCCTGCCCGGGGTGCGGCACACGCGGACCAGCTTCACCCTGCGCAGCCTGAAGCAGAGTTGGACGCCGGCGCCCTGAAGCAGATCGCCGGAGGGCAGCGCCGACCGGAGGCGTGCGTCCGCGTCACGCCAAGGGCCGCGCCCCGCGCGGCCTCAGTGCCTAGCGGCTTCCTGCGCGTCGAAGTGGCGCTTGATGCAGCTGAAGCCGAACAGCACGCCGAACAGGAAGAGCGCGAAGCCGAAGAACTGCAGGTAGTCGTGCGCCATCGCCATGGCGAAGAGCCCGACCAGGGCGATCAGGCCGGAGAGGGCGAGGAAGAAGATGCTGGTGCCGTTCACGGGCGGGGCTCCTTGCGGGGAAGGTCGTCGAAGAGGATGCGGGACGCCGCGCCGTCCAGGTCGTCGTACTGGCCGGCGCGGAGGTTCCAGAGAAAGCCGAGCAGGCCGAGCAGCCCGAGGAAGAGGGCCACCGGGACCAGCAGGACCAGGACGTTCATGCGGCCTCCTTGCCGGCGCGCAGCGCATTGCCGATGACGATGAGGGAGGAGGAGGACATGATCAGCGCGGCGAAGAGCGGGGTGATCATGCCGGCGACCGCGAGCGGCACGGCCACCAGGTTGTAGGCCAGCGAGAAGGCGATGTTCTGCTTCGCCAGCCGCTGCGCCCGCCGCGCCGTGCGGATCGCGCCGGGCAGCGCGCCCAGCCCTTCCGACCGCAGCACCAGGTCGGCGGCGGTCTGCGCCAGGTCCGTGCCGTCGCCCGGGCAGGCGGAGACATGGGCGAGCGCCAGCGCCGCCGCGTCGTTGATGCCGTCGCCGACCATCAGCGGCCGGCCGCCCGCGGCGCGCAGCGCCTCGATCCGCGCCGCCTTGGCCTCCGGCACCGCCTGCGCCGTCCAGTGCTCGATCCCCGCCTGGGCGGCGACCACGGCCACCGCCGGCGCGGCGTCGCCGGAGAGCAACTCGGCGGTCAGGCCCAGCCCCTGCAGCCCGGCCACCGCGGCGGCGGAATCGGGCCGCATGCGGTCGGCGAAGCGGAAGGCGACCGGGGCGCGGCCGGGCGCGGCATACCAGAGGCTCAGCCCGGCATCCGGCTCGGCCAGGCCGAGGAAGGCCGCGCTGCCCAGCCGGCACTCGCCGGCGACGAGGCCGCGGCCCGGCACCTCCTCGGCGCCCGGCACCAGCGGCGCCTCGGGGCAGGCATCGGCCAGGGCGCGCGCCAGCGGGTGGCGGCTGGACCGCGCCAGGCCGGCGGCCTCGCGCAACTCGGCCTCGGTCCAGCCGCCGGGCAGCAGGGTCGGGCGGCCCTCGGTCAATGTGCCGGTCTTGTCCAGCACGGCGTGGTCGGCCGTGGCCAGCCGTTCCAGCGCGGTGCCGCTGGCGACCAGCACGCCGCGGCGGAACAGCGCGCCGACGGCCACCGCCTGCACCGCCGGCAGGGCGATGGCGAAGCCGCAGGGGCAGGTGACGATCAGCACGGCCACCGCGGCGACCAGCGCCTGCTGCCAGACCACGCCGCCGAGCAGCCACCAGCCGAGGAAGGTGAGCGCCGCGACCGCATGCACCACCGGCACGAAATACCGCACGATGCGATCGGCGAGGTCGACGAAGCGGCCCTTGGCGGCCTCCGCCTGTTCCAGCAGCCGCGCCATGGCGGCGAGCGAGCCGTCCGCCGCGGCGGCGGTGACGCGGGCGACAAAGGGCGCGCCCATGTTGACGGCGCCGGCCGGCAGCGCCTCATGCGCGGCGAAGTGGCGCGGCAGGCTCTCGCCGGTGGTGGCGCTGGCATCCAGCAGCGCCTCGCCGGCCTCGAGCGTGGCGTCCAGCCGCAGCCGCTCCCCGGCCGCGACCAGGATGCGGTCGCCGGCGCGGAGATTGCCGGCCGGCGCGGCCTCGGCGGTGCCGTCCCCGGCCAGCCGGGTCACCGTGCCGTCCTGCAGCGCCAGCAGCTCCGCCACCGCCTGGCGGGCACGGCGGCGCGCGGCGCGGTCCAGCACCCGTCCCGCCAGCAGCAGCGCGATCAGCATCGTCGCGCCGTCGAAGAAGGTATAGCGGCCGTTGCGCAGCACCTCGCTCAGCGACATCGCCGCCGAGGCCAGCACGCCGAGCGAGACCGCCATGTCCATGTTCAGCCGGCCGGCGCGCAGCCCGGCCAGCGCGTTGCGATAGAGCGGCAGGCCGGCCACCAGCACCACCGGCAGGCCGATCAGCGCGGCGATCCAGTGCATCGCGGCACGGGTCGCCTCGCCCATGTCCCAGCCGACCCAGACGGCGACCGAGACCAGCATGATGTTCATCGCGCCGAAGGCGGCGATGCCGAGGCAGCGGACCAGCTCCCGGCCCTCGGCATCCTCGGTTGCCCTGAGGCAGGCCGGCGACCACGGCGCGACGCGGAAGCCGAACCGCGCCAGCAGCGCGACGAGCTCGTTGGCCCGCGCGGCCTTCCCGCGCCAGCCGAGCGTCAGCCGGCGCGTGCTCAGCGCGACGCGGGCGCGCGTCACGTCAGGCTCGGCGGCGAGCGCCTGCTCGACCAGCCAGACGCAGGCGCCGCAGGTCAGGCCGGAGACCATCAGGTCGATCGCCTGGCCGTCCTTCTCCGGCCGCGCATGCGGGGCGAAGTCCACCGCGGGCGCATCGGCGGCCGGGCGCAGCCCGCCGTCGGCCGCTTCCCGGCGTCGGTAGAAGGCATCGAGGCCGAGCCCGGCGACCAGGTCGTGCGCGCCCTCGCAGCCCGCGCAGCAGAAGCGGGCGGCGCCCGGCACCGGCGCGCCGCAATGGGCGCAGCCGGCGGCGGCGACGACGGGCACGGCGAGGCTCACGGCGCGATCACCCGCTGGCGGATGTCGAGATGCCGGCCATCCGCCGCGGTCAGCCGCAGCCGCGCCTCCCACTGCCCGGCGCGGAGCTCGACCGGGGCCTGCCATTCGCCGGGGGTGGCGGCGGCCGGGGCGAAGGGCAGTTCGGTGCCCTCGACCGGGCGGCGCAGCACGCCGTCCAGCCGGCCGGCCACCGGATTGCCCTCCCGGTCCCGCACCGCCACGCGCAGCACGCCGCCGGCCAGCGCCACGCTGCCGGTCCAGCCGAGCGCGTCCTGCCGCGCCGCTTCCGCCAGCACGTGGTTGTAGGCGCGGCCGCGGTCGTAGGAACGGCCGGTGGTGACGCCGGTGAAGGTGTCGACGGCGGCGAAGATCAGCACGCCGTTCACCGCCACCACCAGGGCCATGCCGCCCACGAAGATCCAGGGGATCCAGGCGCTGCGGCGGGGTTGCGTCGCCACCGGGTGGCGCGAGGGCATGGTGATGCTCATGGCTTCGATTCCGGGGGCTTCGGCCCCATGAAGACGCTGGCGGTCGAGACCTCGGCGCGGCCCTTCGCGTCCAGCAGCGTGAAGGTCACCGGCACGTTCTCCGGCAGCCTGAGCCCGGGCGGCGCGGTCACCAGCGCGCGCCACTGGGTGATCCCGTCGGGGCGCGTCGTCAGCACCGGGCGGCCCGTCGCGTCCTGTGCGGCGTCCTGCACCACCATCTGCAGCCCGGCCGGCGCCTCCAGCACCAGCGCGTAGCTCTCGACCCCGCGGGTCTTGTCGCCGAGCTTCAGCGCATAGCCGTTGCGCACGCCGCCATCCGAAAGCCGGACGAAGTTCGGCGCCCGGTCGCGCAGCACGGCGAGCGAGGTGGTCTGCCGCAGCGCCCAGGACCCGGCCATCACCGCGACCACCAGGCCGAGCACGCCGGCATAGAGCAGCGTGCGCGGCCGGACGATCCTCAGGTGCGTCCGCGCCTGCATCCCGCAGGCCAGCCGCGCCGGGCCGGGCGGCAGCGGCTTCGCCGCGGCCTCGGCGGCCGCCAGGTTGGTCAGCGTCTCGAAGGCGATGAGGCCCTTCTGCCGGCCGAGCCTGCCCATGACGTCGTCGCAGGCATCGATGCAAAGGCCGCAGCCGATGCATTCCATCTGCTGGCCGTCGCGGATGTCGATGCCCGTCGGGCAGACATGCACGCAGCCCATGCAGTCGACGCAATCGCCGTGGCCCTCGCCCTTCGGCTTGCCGCGCGGCTCGCCGCGCCAGGCGCGGTAGGTGACGACCAGCGAGTTCTCGTCCAGCATCGCCGCCTGGAAGCGCGGCCAGGGGCACATGTAGGTGCAGACCTGCTCCCGCGCCCAGCCCGCCAGCAGGTAGGTGGTCGCGGTGAAGAGGCCGAAGAAGAAATAGACCTCGAGGCTCGCCTGGCCGGTGAAGAAGCGCGGCGTCATCTCCAGCGCGTCGTTGAAGTACATGATCCAGGCGCCGCCGGTGGCCATGGCGATGCCGAGCCAGATCGCGTGGGTCAGCGCCTTCTTGCGCAGCCACTCGCCAGTCCAGGGTTGCAGGTCGAGCTTCATCCGCGCGTTGCGGTCGCCCTGCACGCGCCGCTCGACCCACATGAAGAGGTCGGTCCAGACCGTCTGCGGGCAGGCGAAGCCGCACCAGACGCGGCCGAAGAGGCTGGTCGCGGCAAAGAGGCCGATCGCCGCCAGCACCAGCAGGCCGGTCAGGTAGTAGACCTCCTGCGGCCAGATCTCGACGAAGAAGAAGAACAGCCGGCCGTTGGTCATGTCGACCAGCACCGCCTGGTCCGGCATCTCCGGGCCGCGGTCCCAGCGCAGCAGCGGGACCGCGTAGTAGAGCGCGAGGCAGAGGATGAGGATCAGCCACTTCGCCCGCCGGACAATCCCCTTGACCGCCTTCGGGTAGACCTTCTGCCGCGTGGCGTAGAGCGGCGCCGGGGAGACCGGCACCGCCTTGGCCTGCATGCGGTCGGGGGACTTCACCTCGCCCATGATGCCCTCGCCCTACTCGCCGCCGCCCAGCGCGTGGACGTAGACGGTCAGCATGTTGATGATCGCCGGGTCGAGCTTGCCGGCCCAGTCCGGCATCACGCCGGCGCGGGCATAGCCGACGCTGCGCAGGATGCTCGCCTTGTCGCCGCCATAGAGCCAGACCTGGTCGTTCAGCCGCGGCGCGCCCATCTCGCGGTTGCCCTCGCCCTTTTCGCCATGGCAGCTGGCGCAGTTCTCGGCGAAGACCGCCGCGCCGCGTTCCGCCGCGGCCGCGTCGGTCGCCCGCCCGGTGAAGCCCAGCAGGTGCTCCGCCACGTCGTTCACCTGCGGCGCGGTCAGCAGGCCGTCGGCCAGGAAGCGCGGCATGGCGATGCCGCGGGCATCGGCGTCGGCGCCGTTGCGGACGCCATGCGCGATGGTGCCGTGGATCGCCTCGAAGCTGCCGCCATAGAGCCAGTCATCGTCCGCGAGGCTCGGGAAGCCGCCCGCCGCGCCCTGGCCGCCCGAGCCGTGGCAGCCCGCGCAGTTGTTGGCGAAGGCAATGCGGCCGCCGGCCAGCGCATAGGCGCGCATGGCCGGGTCGGCGGCGATCTGCGCCGGGGTCGCCGCGCGCAGCTTCGCCAGCATCGGCTCGCGCGACTGCCGCTCGGCCTCGAGCTCCGGCCCGATGGCGCCGCGCGCCGTCCAGCCGGACAGGCCGCGCGCGCCGGTCATCGGGATGGACGGGTAGATGATCGCCCAGACGATGGCGAAGGCGATGCAGGCGTAGAAGACGTACAGCCACCACTTCGGCAGCGGCGTGTTCAGCTCCTTCAGCCCGTCCCACTGGTGGCCGGTGGTCTCCCGGCCGGTGATGCTGTCTTTCTCGACCTTGGTCGGCATCGTCAGATGCTCCTGGCGGATGTCTGGCGGCCCGGTTCACGCTCCGGGCCATCGGCCCTCCGCAACCGGGACGCGGCCCCTGGCTCGTCCCGCAGCGGGATGTCGGCCAGGCCGGCGAAATGCTGCTTCTTCGACGGGCGCATCACGTACCAGAGCATCCCGAGGAAGAGCACGAAGAACCACACCACCCAGAGGGTGTTGAGGACCGACTGCAGCTTGACGAGGTCCATGATCCTGCCCCCTCCCTACTGCTGCCGGACCTGCTCGGGCGTCACGTCGCGGAACTGCACCAGGGTGCCCAGCATCTGCAGGTAGGCGACCAGCGCGTCCATTTCCGTGACAACGGCGGGATTGCCGTCGAAGCTGCCCTGGCGCGCGCGGGCGTAGCGGCCGGCGAAGCCGGCGCCCTCCGCGTCGGGCCTGGCCTGGGCCTCGAGGTCGGCCGCCGCATTGGCGACCATCTCGTCGGTATAGGGCGTGCCGAGCGCCTTCTGCGCCGCCAGCCGCGCCTTCATCGACCCGGTATCGAGCGGCCGGTCGAGGAAGGCGTAGGGCGGCATCACGCTCTCCGGCACCAGCGCGCGCGGGCTGCGCAGGTGCGCGGCGTGCCAGTCGTCGGAATACTTGCCGCCGAGCCGCGCGAGGTCCGGGCCGGTGCGCTTGCTGCCCCACTGGAAGGGGTGGTCGAACATCGATTCGGCCGCCAGGCTGTAGGGGCCGTAGCGCTCGGCCTCGTCCCGGAAGGGGCGGACCATCTGGCTGTGGCAGGTGTAGCAGCCCTCGCGCACGTAGATGTCGCGCCCCGCGAGCTCGAGCGGGGTATAGGGCCTGACGCCCTCGACCCGCTCGATCGTGGTCTCGATGGTGAAGAGGGGCACGATCTGCACCAGGCCGCCGATCGAGACCGTGATGAGCGTGAGCACGCCCATCAGGATCAGGTTGCGCTCGATGATGCCGTGGTCTCGGAGGAAGCGGAACATGGATCGGCGCTCCTTCACTCGGCTGCCGCGGGCGCGAAGCCGGGCTGCGCGGCATAGGCCTGCTCAGCCAGGGCCTCGGAGCGCACGGTCTTCCAGAGGTTGTAGACCATGATCAGCGCGCCGCTGAGGTACAGCAGGCCGCCGAACATGCGGATGACGTAGTAGGGATGCATCGCCGCGACGGTCTCGACGAAGCTGTACTGCAGGAAGCCGAGCTCGTCGTAGGAGCGCCACATCAGGCCCTGCATGATGCCGCTGACCCACATCGCGGTGATGTAGAAGACGATGCCGAGGGTCGCCAGCCAGAAGTGCCAGGAGACCAGCTTCTCGCTGTACAGCGCCGACTTCCGCCAGAGCTTCGGGAAAAGGTAGTACATGGCGCCGAAGGTGATGAAGCCGACCCAGCCCATGGCGCCGCTGTGGACGTGGCCGATGGTCCAGTCGGTGTAGTGCGACAGGCTGTTCACCGCCTTGATCGACATCACCGGCCCCTCGAAGGTCGACATGCCGTAGAAGCCGACGGCGGTGACGGAGAAGCGCAGCGCCGGGTTGGTGCGCAGCTTGTCCCAGGCGCCCGAGAGGGTCATCAGCCCGTTGATCATGCCGCCCCAGGACGGCATCCACAGCACGATCGAGAAGACCATGCCGAGCGTCTGCGCCCAGTCCGGCAGCGCGGTGTAGTGCAGGTGGTGCGGCCCCGCCCAGATATAGAGGAAGATCAGCGTCCAGAAGTGCACGATGGACAGCCGGTAGCTGTAGACCGGGCGCTCGGCCTGCTTCGGGATGAAGTAGTACATCATGCCGAGGAAGCCGGCGGTCAGGAAGAAGCCCACCGCGTTGTGGCCGTACCACCACTGGATCATCGCATCCTGCACGCCCGACCAGACGATGTAGGACTGGCCGCTGCCGCCGCCGACCGGCAGGGCCGCGTTGTTCACCAGGTGCAGCATGGCGATGGTGATGATGAAGGCGAGGTAGAACCAGTTCGCCACGTAGATGTGCGGCTCCTGCCGGCGCAGGATCGTGCCGCCGAAGGCGATGAGGTAGGCGACCCAGACGACCGTCAGGAACAGGTCAACGTACCACTCGGGCTCGGCGTATTCCTTGCCCTGTGTCACGCCGAGCACGTAGCCGAGCGCTGCGGTGACGATGAAGAACTGGTAGCCCCAGAACAGGAACCAGCCCATGTCCTCGCCGCCGAACAGGCGCGCGCGGCAGGTCTTCTGCACGACGTAGAGCGAGGTGCAGATCAGCGCGTTGCCGCCGAAGGCGAAAATCACCGCCGAGGTATGCACCGGGCGCAGCCGCCCGAAGGTGGTCCATTCCAGGTCGAGGTTGAGCAGCGGCCAGGCCAGCTCGGAGGCGATGGTCACCCCCACCAGGAAGCCGACCACGCCCCAGAATACCGTGGCGATGGCGAAGGCGCGGATCGGCGCCTCGACCATTTCGAAATCCCGCTCCGGAACCGGTCCGGCGGCGGGGTCTGCATAGCCCGCGACGGCCATGAAGCTGATCTCCCCTAAGGGCGCGGCGGGGAGGCTGGCGGGAAGGTCCGCCACGCCGCGCGTCGCGGCAGATCGCCCGGAAATGCCATCCGCGTCCTTGATCCGGATCAAGCATGCGTGGGCGGAAAACCGTCATGCTGGTATATCGACACGCACCCTTGGGCGGTGGCCCGCGGGGAGGGAAGCCATGACGACAGACACCATTCCGACCACCGGTCAGCCGGCGCCGCGCGTCCGCCCGGTGGCGACCGACCGTCCATGGGTCTGGCTGACGGCGGGCTGGCAGGACATGCTGGCGGCCAGGCCGATCGCGCTGGCCTATGGCGGCGCCGTCTGCCTCGCCGGCTGGGTCGTGTCGCTGCTGCTGTTCGAGGCGGGGACGCTCTGGGCCATCCTGCCGGCCACCTCCGGCTTCTTCCTGATCGGCCCCCTGGTCGCCGCCGGGCTCTATGAGGCGAGCCGGCTGCGCGAGCAGGGCCAGGCGCCGACCTTGGCCGACATGCTCGCGCCGTTCCGCCGCAACGGCGGGCAGATCGCCTTCATCGGCGTGGTGCTGCTGGTCCTGCACCTGTTCTGGGTGCGCATCGCCGGGCTGCTCTTCATGCTGTTCTTCGGCATGAGCGGGATCCCGAGCCTCGAGCGGCTGCCGCATGCGATGCTGAACTCCGGCCAGCTGCTGCCCTTCCTCGTGATCGGCACCGGCTTCGGCTGCATCCTCGCCGCCGCCAGCTTCGCGGTCTCGGCCGTGTCGATCCCGATGCTGGTCGACCGCGAGATCTCGGCGCTAGAGGCGATCACGGTCTCGATCCAGGCGGTGCTGGAGAACTGGAAGCCGATGCTGCTCTGGGCCGGGCTGATCGTGCTCTTCACCGGGCTGGCGCTGGTGCCCTTCTACCTCGGACTGGTGCTGGTCTTTCCGCTGGTCGGGCATGCGACCTGGCATGCCTACCGCGACGTGGTGCTGCGCTAGCGCCCGGAGGCCGCGGCGCGGCGGCGGCTAGAACAGCCAGACCTGGTCCGTCGCCGCCGCCGGCGGCGGCGTGGCCGGGCCGGACGGCCCGCCCGTCCCGGCCCGCCAGGCGCCGTCGGTGCCGAGCGCATCCGCCACCCAGACCCCGCCTTCCGGCTGGTGGCCGAGCGACTCCGCGCCGAGCGCCAGATCCACCGCCAGCTGCGCCCGGCTGACCCCCGCCGCCAGCCGGCCGAGCTGCGTCGCCAGTTCGGCCTCGCCGGGGTCGCGGCCGAGCGCATTGCGATAAAGCGTGCCGACCGCATCCGCGTCGGTGCCCCCGAGCCCCCCCAGCCCCGCCGCGATGTCGGTCCAGGCAACCCCCGCCTCGGCCCGCGCCACCAGCCCGGCCAGCGCCCGCGGCTCCGCCGCCTGGCTGCCCAGCGCCTGGACCAGCGCCGCCGCCTGCACGCCGGTGCTGCCGGCGCCGACATCCTGGAAGCCGTCGACGAACTGCACCCGCTGCACCGCGGGCAGCACGACCTGGGTGCCCTCCTGCAGGGTCAGCAGCCGTTCCCCGCTTGCCAGCGCATCCAACTGCGCCAGGTCGCGGCTCTCGCGCAGCGCCAGCACCGCCCCGGCCTCCACCAGGCCGAAGCCGCCGCGCGTCGCCCCCGGCGGCAGGTCGGCCAGGCGGGCATCCGGGTCGACCACGGCGACCGGCAGCAGGAAGGCGGCCGACTGGTGGCCGTCGGAGACCTCGACGATCAGCGGCCGCTGCGGCATGTCGTCGAGCCCGAGGCTGATGCCCTCGCGCAGCTTCAGCACCCCGTCCACCACCTCGAACCGCCAGTCGTCATCCGGGCCGACGCTGAAGCGGAAGCCGGCGAGGGTGTCGGGGTCGGCGACCGCCAGCCGGCCGATCGCCGCGCCGATCGCCCCCGCCACCACCGTGCCGCCGCTGGCGAAGGTGAGGCCGGTCGGCGCGGTGTCGTCGACGTCCAGCACCGAGACGCTGCGGGTGACCGGGTCGTCCCAGGTGCTGCCATCGGCGAAGCTGAGGCGCAGCGAGACGTTGAGCACCGGGCCGGCGAGCGATTCGAAGTCGACCATCGCGCCCGGGATGATCCGCACCGCGTCCAACCCCGGCAGCAGGCTGGCGCCGAAGCTCAGCGCGTCGCAGCCGAGCAGCTCGACGCCGGTCAGCCCCGCGAGGTCTCCGCCGAGGGACAGGGTCGCCGCCCAATCCCCGGGGCGGCTGTTCTCCACCATGGTGGCGGGCAGCACCCCCGACACCACCAATGCACGCGGCATGCGGCCTCACCTCCTGGGACAATCCCAGAATGCGAGACGAACGGTAAATATCCGGCAAACCATGGGACGGCGTCGCCTGCCGCGCGACGCGTCCCGGCCCCGGATCAGGCCACCAGCCGCGCCGCCATGGCCAGCAGCACCATCCCGTTCAGGGCAAACAGCGCCCCGCCCGCCACCCGCGTCCAGCGGCCTTGCCGGCGCGCGAAGAACCGCCCGAGCAGCGCCACGCCGGCCAGCGCCGGCACCGTCCCGAGCACGAAGGCCATCATCCCGAGCCCCCCGGCCAGCGCGCTGCCGCCCGCCGCCGCAGCCGCCAGCGCCGCGTAGAGCAGGCCGCAGGGCAGCGCCGAGAGCAGCACCCCGAGCAGCACCCCGCGCCACCCCGTCGGGTCCGCCAGCAGCGCGCCGACCCTGTGCTCGATCGCCCGCGGCAGCCGCGGCGAGGCCAGGCCAAGCCGCGGCACCCAGCCGCCGAGCCGCTTCGAGGCCTGCGCCAGCATCAGCAGCGCCGCCAGCAGCAGCAGCGCGGCCAGGGTCCAGCGCAGCCCGCTCGCCAGCGTCACCAGCCCCGCCGCGCCGCCCGCGACCGCGCCCAGCGTGCCATAGCCGAGCATCCGGCCGGCCTGGTAGGGCAGCAGCGCCGCCCCGGCCAGCCGCCGCAGCCGCCCGCCGCCCGCCCCCACGCCGGTCGCGGCCTGGGCCAGCACGAAGGGCGCGCACATGGTCGAGCAATGGGTGGCGCCGCCCGCCAGGCCGGCGAGGAAGAGGGCACCGAGCAGCGCCGGCAATCCACCGGGGCCGAGTGCGGCCAGGTCGTGCAGGCAATCCGCGAGCATGCCGCTTCCTAGCCCAACCGCGAGGCCAGGGGGATTGCGCCGCCGCAAGCCGCCCGTGATAGGGTCGCAGTGTAACGACGGCCCGCCCCTGCCGGGCTGCCGGTCCAAGGGAGGACGACAATGAAGAGCATCACCCTCGCGGCCCTCGCCGCGCTGGCCCTCGCGCCGGGCCTCGCCGCGGCGCAGCCGGCCAACCCGCAGCAGATGACCTTCTTCGTCACCAGCACCAATCCCGGCAAGGGCGGCGACCTCGGCGGCCTCGCCGGCGCCGATGCGCACTGCAAGGCGCTGGCCACCGCCGTCGGCGCCGGCAACCACACCTGGCGCGCCTATCTCAGCACCCAGGGCGCGAATGCGGTGAATGCCCGCGACCGGATCGGCAAGGGGCCATGGCGCAATGCCAAGGGCGAGGTGGTCGCCAAGGACCTGGCCGACCTGCACGAGGGCGCCGCCGGCCTGACCAAGCAGACCGCGCTGACCGAGAAGGGCACCGTCGTCAACGGCCGCGGCGACACGCCGAACATGCACGACATCCTGACGGGCTCGCAGGCCGACGGCACCGCCTTCCCGCCGGGCGAGGACCGCACCTGCGCCAACTGGACCAGCGGCGATGCCGGCAACGCCATGCTCGGCCATGCCGACCGGATCGGGCTGAACGACTCGCCGCCGATGAAGTCCTGGAACACCTCCCACCCCTCGCGCGCCTGCAACATGGACGCGCTGAAGGCGACCGGCGGGGCCGGGCTCGTCTATTGCTTCGCGGCGGACTGACCGGGAAGGAAGGCCGGGGCGAGGTATCCCCCCGCTCCCCCTTCCAAGTCTGTGGGTTTGCCGGCGGCACGGCCGGGACTACATCCCCTGCATGAGCCAAGCCCCCCTCGCGCTTACCATGGGCGAACCCGCCGGCGTCGGCGGCGAGATCGCCATCAAGGCCTGGCACCAGTTGCGCCAGACCGGTCCGGGCTTCTTCCTGATCGACGACGCCGAGCGGCTTTCCGGCGCGCCGGTCCGGCGGATCGAGCACCCCGAGCAGGCCGCCGCCGCCTTCGCCGGGGCGCTGCCCGTGCTGCACCGGCCGCTGCCCGCCCGATCCGTCCCCGGCCGGCTCGACCCCGCCAATGCCCCGGCCGTCATCGCCGCGATCGACGAGGCCGTGGCGCTGGCCAAGGCCGGCCGCGCCGCGGGCATCGTGACCAATCCCATCCAGAAATCCGCGCTCTACGCCGCCGGCTTCGCCCATCCCGGCCATACCGAGTACCTCGCCGAGATCGCCGGCACCGGCGTGCCGCCGGTCATGCTGCTCGCCTGCCCCGAGCTGCGCGTCGTGCCGGTGACGATCCACGAGCCGCTGCGCCAGGCCATCGCCCGCCTCACCCCCGACCTGATCGTCGAATGCGCCCGCCTCACCGCCGCCGGGCTCCGCCGCGACTTCGGCATCGCCGCGCCGCGGCTCGCCATCGCCGGGCTCAACCCGCATGCGGGCGAGGACGGGACCATCGGCACCGAGGACCGCGACATCGTCGCCCCGGCGGTCGCCGCGCTGCGCGCCGAGGGGATCGACGCCCGCGGCCCCGTCCCGCCCGATACCATGTTCACCGCCAAGGCGCGGCCGGGCTACGACGTGGCGCTCGGCCTCTACCACGACCAGGCGCTGATCCCGATCAAGACGCTCGACATGACCGGCGGGGTGAACGTGACGCTCGGCCTCTCGATCGTCCGCACCAGCCCGGACCACGGCACCGCGCTCGACATCTCCGGCCGGGGCGTGGCCCATCCCGGCAGCCTGGTCGCCGCCATCCGCCTCGCCGCCGAGATCGCGGCCCATCGCAGCAAGGCCATCCGATGACCGCAACGCCGGATGGCGCGGGGGTCTGAACCGGCTGGCTTTTTCAGGAACACGCCCGATGCGCCTTTCCGTGAACATCGATCATGTGGCGACCCTGCGGAACGCCCGCGGCGGCAGCTTTCCCGATCCGGTCGAGGCCGCCCGCATCGCCATGGCGGCCGGCGCCGACGGCATCACCATGCACCTGCGGGAGGACCGCCGGCATGTCCGCGACCAGGACCTGCACCGCGTCGCCGCCGAGGTCGAGGCCCGCCTCAACTTCGAGATGGCGGCGACCGAGGAGATGGTCGGCATCGCCACGCGGCTCCGCCCGCCCGCCTGCTGCCTGGTGCCGGAGAAGCGCCAGGAACTGACCACCGAGGGCGGGCTCGACGTCATCGCCGCCGGGCCGCACCTGGCCGAGGCGGTGCGGCGCCTGGCGGGCGCGGGGATCGAGGTCTCCATCTTCATCGAGGCCGACCCGCGGCAGATCGAGGCCGCCGCCCGCATCGGCGCCCAGGCGATCGAGCTGCACACCGGCACCTATGCCGATGCGCCGGCCGCCGACCGCCCGCCGATCCTGGCACGGCTCAGGGCCGGCGCCGCGGCCGCCGCCGCCGCCGGGCTGCAGTGCCATGCCGGGCACGGCCTGACCTACGACACCGTCGGCGCCATCGCCGCCATGCCCGAGGTCTCCGAGGTCAGCATCGGCCATTTCCTGATCGGCCAGAGCGTCCTCGAGGGCCTGCCCGCGGTGGTGCGGCGCTTCAAGGCGCTGATCGCGGCCGAACGGGGCGGGGTTTAGGATCTGAGGCGCCTAAACCCCACAATTCCGCTCAATTCCCACCAATCCGCTTGAGGCCGATCCGGCCCTGATCCGCGGCCGGCCAGGCTGGGCGCCGGTTTCGCGCCGCGCCGGCTTTGGACTTCAGGACTTGAGGAATTGAAGCGCGGCCCGGCGGGGCGGGGCGGGCGGGCACGGCTGCGCCGCTGACGGCGGCAGCCTGCCACGACCCGCCGGGAAACGCCAGGAATCGTTGCGGCGGGCTAGGCGCCAGGCCGCCCCCGGCTTCGCCTCGGGCAACAGCGGCCCGGGCTGCGGCAGCTTCCGGCGTGACGCCCTTTCCCGGCCCCTGCCCCGGCATCCCCCTGGGCGCGGCCGCGCCGACCGGGCCGTGCTGCGCCCCCGCCGCCGGCATGCTGCCGGTTCAGCGCCTGTGCCGGCGGGACGAGCCTCTCCGGCCGGGCCAGCCCCGCCACCGGAAAGCCGCATGTCGCCATCGGCGCGGGCGCGGAGCGGCGGGGCGGTCGGGGCGATCTCGAAGCGCCGGTCACAGGACAGCCCGCCAGCGGCCGCCGCGATCGGCACCACCTCGGGGACGCCGTCCTGGATGAGGGCGATCCGGCCGGGGGCGATCGGCGGCCTCCCCGGCCCGGCGCCTTCGGATGGCGGCAGCTCGCGCCGTGCCGCAACCGTGGCCCCGACGCAGGACGGGGCGGCGCCGTCCCCGGCGCCGCCCCGTGGCTTCGCCCGCATCGCCGGGTCAGCGGCGGCTTGGTGCGATGTCCCGCTGCGCCAGCATGCTGGCGCGCGCCTCGGCCGGGCTGCGGGTCAGGGTGCGGTCGTCGCCGCCGCCCTGCAGCGTGGCGAAGGCCGACTGGCCCTGGGTGCTGCGCGGCGCGTAGGTCGCGCTGCCGTCGTCGCCGCCGCCCTGCAGCGTGGCGATGCCGCCGCCGGCCAGGTTGTCGCGCGCCCCGCCGGTCCACCGCACCTCGAAGCTCTCGCCGCCCTGCAGGACCTGCATCTCGTGCGCCGCGGCGGCCTGGGCCAGGCCGAGCAGCGCGCCCAGCGCCAGGACAGGACTCAGCTTGTGCATCATGATCGTCTCTCCTCCACCGGGGGCCGGGATGGCCCTGCCGATGGGCGGACTATTATCTTTCGCCCGTCGCATTTTCTGTGCGTGCCGGCACAGGCGCCGAACGGCTGGCGCCGGGCGCCGCCGCCGCGCAGGATGCCGCCGAGCAGCACGACGGAGAGCCCATGCGACCGCTGGAATTCGGCTGGTACCTGCCGAGCAACGGCGACACCCTCAGCTATGCCGAAGGGACCGACGTGGTCCCGGCCGGCACCCCGATGTTCGACCGCGTGGTGGCCGCGGCCGAGGCGGCGGGATTCGAATACATGCTGGTCCCCGTCGCCGTCCCCTGCTGGGAGGCCTGGGTCACCACCGCCTTCATGGCGGGACGGTCCGCCTCGATCCGCATGCTGGTCGCGGCCCGGCCGGGCTACGTGAACCCGGTGATGCTGGCGAAGATGGTCACGACCTTCGACCAGCTCACCGGCGGCCGCATCGCGGTGAACCTGATCGCCGGGCAGTCGGAGGCGGAGAACGCCGCCGACGGGATCCGCTACGGCAAGGAGGACCGCTACGCCCTGATGGCGGAGGAGGTCGCCATCATGAAGGCGCTCTGGACCGCGCGCCGGCCGCTCGACTGGGACGGCGCCTTCCACACCCTGCGCGGCGCGCGCGTGATCCCGCCGCCCTTCCAGCAGCCGCATCCGCGCTTCTACCTCGGCGGCGGCAGCGCCCAGGCCTGGGCGATCTCGGCGCGGCATGCCGACGTGCACCTGTTCTGGGGCGACCGGCCGGAGACGGTCGCCGGCCAGATCGCCGAGATCCGCGCCCTGGCCCGCGACCACGGGCGGGAGGAGCGCTTGGGCTTCGGCATGCGGCTGCAGATCATCTGCCGCGAGACCGAGGCCGAGGCCTGGGAGGCCGCCGACCGCCTGGTGCGCGGCGTCGGCGAGGCGCGCAGCGCCGCGGTCAGGGCGAACGTGGCGAATTCGGTGGCGAACCAGCGGGTGCAGGCGCTGCTGGCGGAAACCGGTGGGCTGATCGCGCCGAACCTTTGGGCGGGGCTGGCGCGGGTGCGCCAGGGCGCCGGGGTCGCGGTGGTCGGCGACCCCGCGCAATGCGCCGCGGTGCTGCAGCGCTTCATCGACGTCGGCTGCCACAGCTTCTGCCTCTCGGGCTACCTGCACGACGAGGAGGCGGAGCGCTTCGGGCGGCTGGTGCGGCCGATCCTGGCCGAGCAGAATGCCGGGCGGATGGTTGCCTGAGCACGGGCGCGAGCGGCTGGAGGCGACGGCCGGTGCCCGCCCGCGGCGACGGCCCGGGTGGCCTTCCCCGCCGCCGGCGCCGGGCGGATCATCCTGCGGTCGTCCCGCATCGCCGCGGCGGAGGCAGGCGGGATGGCCCTCGCCCGCCGTCAGGGAGCGTGCTGCGCGGCCAAGGCACCCGCACGCGACGCCGCCGGTGTCTAGCCCGGTGACGGGCTGCTCGACGCCGCACGCGACCGGCGTCAAGCGCCATGCGGTCCGCCCTGGCGTCATCGCGCGCCCGGGCCGCCGGGAGCACGTGCCCGTCAGCGCGGCGGCGACGCCCCGCCTCGGCGCGGTGCCGAGGCCGTCCCCGCCGCGACGGTGGGTGGAGGCGACCGCGCGGAGCACGTTGGCTGGCCCGGCGCGGCCCGCTCTCCGGGCGCTCGCAAACGTCCATGCGGCGGACGACCGGCCTCCGCGCCGGCACCCGACCTGGAAGGCCCGGCGGGAATGGGCACCGAGATGTGAAAATGCGGTGCGTGGTTCCCATGGCCCGGCTGCGCCGCCCGGCATGGTAGCCTGGCCCGGCATTAGAGCACGGGCTGCATAAAGCGGAGGGGCGTATGACGCTGCTCGTAAGGCTGCTGGCCGGCATCACGCTTGAACGAACGACTGTTCTGGCAGCGATCGCAACGCTGTTGTGGGCCTATCCGGCCCGGTCCGTCGATATATGGACGGTCGGCATCGACAACACCCGCCAGGGCTGGAACAAGTTCGAGACGATACTGAAGCCCGCGAACGTGCCGGGGCTCAGGAAGACCCGCGAGTTCATCGTCGACGAGAAGATCGACGTCACGCCGCTCGTCGTCGGCAACAAGCTCTACGTGTTCACGATGACGAACACGGCGTTCATCTTCGACGTCAACACCGGAGCGCAGATCGCCAGACGTCAGCTCGCGCCGCCGTTCGACCCCGCCGACATCGCCAACCCGCGGGGTCCGAATTGCTGCGGCATGGACAAGTGGAACATCTACCGGAACTGGGGCATCACCGCGACGCCGGTGATCGACGTCGCGACGAACACGATCTACGCGACGACCTTCGGAAAGCCCGCCGCGGACAGCAGCAACCAGGAGCGCATCAACATGCTCTGGGTGCTCAACGCGGACACGCTCGACAACCGGCAGGAGCCCGTCCTCATCGAGGGCGAGGCCGACAACGGCGGCGGCGGGATCGCAAACCGCTTCGCCGTACCCTACCAGAAGATGCGGGCGGGCCTGGGGCTGCTGACCGAGCCCGGCGGCAACAAGGCCGTGGTCATCTCGTTCTCCATGAATGGCGAGAATCCGCGTGGGCCGGGACACGGCTTCGTCGTCGCCTACGACGTGCGCGGCCTCCACCGCCAGGCCGGCTTCGCGCCGAGGCCCGCGATCTGGAACGTCACGCCGGGGGGCGGCGCCGGCGGCGTGTGGATGTCAGGCTCCGGCCCTGCCATCGACGGCAACGACATCTACCTCGCCACGGGCAACGGGATGGATCCCGGCAAGGCGAGGGCCGAGAACCTGCCCGACAGCTTCGCCGAGAGCTTCGTGAAGCTTCGCTACACCGCCGGCACGCCGAACGCCAACGACGGGAAGCCGACGCTCGCCGTCGCGGACTTCTGGAATGCGTTCAGCGACTTCGGGCGCGCGGACGAGGACCAGGACCTCGGCGCCGCGGGGATCGTCCTGGTGCCCGAGCGGGGCAACCTGATCGGCGGCGGCAAGGACGGCATCCTCTACAACCTGAACAAGGACAACCTCGGCCAGACCAGCTGGAATCCCCACTTCAATCTGCCCTTCGTGGCGACGTACCTGCCCAACCTGCCCAACAACAAGGCGGGCCTGGCGACGAATGCGGCGGTCGATCCGCAATGGCCCATCGTCGACCTCGACCGCAACACCCCCGCGCGGACGCCGAACGGCAAGAGCTTCCACATCCATGGCACGCCCGTGTACATGGAAACGGCGACGGGCGGGATCGTGTATCTCTGGGGCGAGAACGAGCGCCTGAAGGCCTACAACCTCGACTTCGCCACGAAGCGCATCGCGGGGTTCCGTGCCCAGGGGGCGCAGTTCGCGTCGGGCGCCAACATGCCCGCGCCCGGCGGCATGCCGGGCGGCCGCCTCGTGGTCTCTTCCAACGGCACGGCCAAGGACACGGGCGTCGTCTGGGGCGTGTATCCGACCGACGGCGACGCGAACGCCGGAAGCCGTCCCGGCGCGCTCGTTGCCTACGACGCAACGACGATCATCGGCGGCAACCAGATGAGGCAGCTTTTCCACAGCGGCAACAATGCCAACAAGCTGGGGAATTTCGCGAAGTATTCCACGCCGGTCGTCGCCAACGGGAAGGTCTATGTCGGCACCTTCGGCACACCCGGTCCCGATGGCCAGCTGATATACAAGGTCGTGCAGTACGGCCTTTGAGGAACCATCGGTCCGGCCCGTCCGACGCGTCGCGTCTTGCGCCCTGCATCGACAGAGCTTGATGACGGATGTGGACGCAAGATCTACCGCTTCATTCCAAACCCAGGTTCGCCGGGAGGCCCCGATGAGGAACGTCATGGTGTCCGCGGCCATGGCCGTGCTGGCCTGCAGCGTGATGCATCCTGCACGGGCACAGCCGGCGGCCCAGGCACAGGAACAATCCGCCGCGAACATCGCATCGGGACGTGATGGCCTGGGCGACCTGGAGAAGATGACGTTCGACTGCCCCAGGGCCGGACTGAACGCGGCGGCCCGGGAGGCATCGAAGCATCCCTCCCAGGGATCGTATCAGTTCGCCTACTTCAAGATCATCAACGGCTCCCACCACTCATCCTATGAGATCGCCTTCCAGAGCAACCAGGACGCCGAGCCGGAACTGAAGTACTGCGTGTCCGTCTACTGCCAGCAAGGCTGGGATCCGGCGAGCAAGACCTCGGTCACGCTGATGCCCAGCGGGCGCCCGCCCAAGGGAGCGTCGGCCCACGTCGCGGCCTGCGGTCGCGGCCATGCCCCCGTGAAGCGTTGATCGGCACGATGCGGGTGCGGGTCGAGAGCGGCGCCGGCGGATCCTCGGCAGCGGCATTGCTGGCCGGCGCGTCCTGAGCGGCACCGTCGCCCCGGCTGGGCGCAGGCTGCCGGATGCGGGCCGCCTCGGCCCGGCGCCGCGCGTCCCGAAGCCAGCCGGCGCGCTGCGCCGGCTGGTGGAAGGGGGCGGCACGCCGGCGTGCCGCCCGCGGGTGCAGGACAGCCTGCTCGCCCTGCCAGGCGGGGCGCCGAGGGTCGTGTCCGGCGACAACACGGAGGCAGCGGCCGTCAGCGCGGCACGGGCCCGGGCCGAGCCGCACCCATCCTGCGGCCGGCATCCGCCACCGGCGGCCGGAACGCGCCCCGGCCTCCTGCCAACCGCGCGACGGGTGAAGCGTCGCGCGCGTCAGGCGCCGGGCCGACCGATTCCGCGGCCCTCGGCGCCGCCATGCCGGCGGCGGGTCCCGCGGGTCGGAGGTCGGAACTTCGGGCGCCGGGCCTCAGCCGCCGACCGGCTTGAAGTCGTAGGTGCCGACGCCCTGCAGGATGGCGAAGCGCGCCCGGCCGCCATCCTGGCCGGTGACGCGGTGCGCGGTATGCGGCGGCACCGCGTGCATCTGGCCCGGCTGCAGCACGGTCACGCTGTTCGGCGCCCGGGTCTCGATCACCATCGGGCCCTCCATGCACCAGAAGGTGTCGGTCACCTCGGAATGCCAGTGCCAGGGCACCTCCTGCCCCGCCGCCAGGGTCAGGATCTGCATGCGCAGGCCGGCGGCCTCGGCGACCAGCTCGCGCTGCTCAAGCGGGTACATGGCGTTCACTCCTGGGCCGGGTGGGTGGCGAGCCAGTGGCGGGCGATCTCGGCGCGGCGGCAGACCCAGACGTCGCGGTGGCGCGCCACGTGCTCGAGGAACCGCTCGAGCGCCGCGGCGCGGCCGGGCCGGCCGGCGAGGCGGCAATGCAGCCCGACCGACATCATCTTCGGCGCCTTCGCCCCTTCCCGCATCAGGAAGTCGAAGCTGTCCGTGAGGTGCCGGGTGAAGCCCTCGCCCGAGGTGAAGCCGGGCGGCACCGCGAATTTCATGTCGTTGTTGTCGAGCGTATAGGGCACGACCAGCAGCGGCCTGCCGGCGCAGCGGACGTAGTAGGGCAGGTCGTCGGCGTAGCTGTCGCTGTCATAGAGGAAGCCGCCGTGCTCGGCGACCAGGCGGCGCGTGCGCAGGCTGATCCGGCCGGTGTACCAGCCGACCGGCTTCTGGCCGGTGGTGCGCTCGATCACCTCGACGCAGCGGGCGATCTCGGCGCGCTCCACTGCCTCGGGCACGTTCCTGTAGTCGATCCAGCGCCAGCCATGGGACGCCACCTCGTGCCCGGCCTCGGCGAAGGCGCGGGCGACCGTCGGGTTCAGCTCGAGCGCGCGGCCGACGCCGTAGATCGTCAGCGGCAGGTCGCGTTCCTTGAACAGCCGCAGGATGCGCCAGACCCCGGCGCGGGCGCCGTAGTCGAACTGCGTCTCGGTCGAGAGGTCGCGCTCGGGGCGGGACGGGCCGCCCGGGACCTCGTGCAGGTACTGCTCGGAGCCGGCATCGCCGTTGAGGACGGTGTTCTCCGCCCCCTCCTCGTAGTTCAGCACGAAGGAGAGGGCGAGGCGGGCGCCGCCGGGCCATCGCGGGTCGGGCGGGGTCGGGCCATAGCCGAGGAAGTCGCGGGGGTGTTCGGTCTCGGCGGCGAGGATGGTCATGCCGGGGATGCTACGCCGCTACGTTACGGCCGCAAGCGGCAAGGCCGGGGGAGACGGTGTTCTCCCCCGGGCCCCCTCATCCATTCTTCCGGGTCCGGCATCCGCCGCGCCGCGAGTGCCGACCGGACGCTCAGTTCTTCGCCTTGTCGACCAGGGCGTTCTTCTTGATCCAGGGCATCATGGCGCGCAGCTTCTCGCCGACGTCCTCGATCTGGTGCTCGGCGAGCTTGCGGCGGGTCGCCTTGAAGCTGGCCTGGTTCACCTTGTTCTCCAGCATCCAGTCGCGGGCGAACTTGCCGGTCTGGATGTCGGCCAGCACGCGCTTCATCTCGGCCTTGGTCTCGGCGGTGATGATGCGCGGCCCGGTCACGTACTCGCCGTACTCGGCGGTGTTGGAGATCGAGTAGTTCATGTTGGCGATGCCGCCCTCGTAGATGAGGTCGACGATGAGCTTCACCTCGTGCAGGCACTCGAAGTACGCCATCTCGGGGGCGTAGCCCGCCTCGACCAGCGTCTCGAAGCCGGCCTTGATCAGCTCGACCAGGCCGCCGCAGAGCACGGTCTGCTCGCCGAACAGGTCGGTCTCGCATTCCTCCTTGAAGGTCGTCTCGATGACGCCGGCGCGGCCGCCGCCGATGGCGCTGGCATAGGACAGCGCGATCTCGAGCCCGTTGCCGGACGGGTTCTGGGCGAGGGCCACCAGGCAGGGCACGCCGCCGCCGCGCTGGTATTCGCTGCGCACGGTGTGGCCCGGGCCCTTCGGCGCGATCATGAAGACGTCGAGGTCGGGGCGCGGGTCGAGCAGGTTGAAGTGCACGTTCAGCCCATGCGCGAAGGCGAGCGCCGCGCCCTGCTTCATGTTGGCGTGCAGGTGGTCGCGGTAGAGGTCGCCCTGGCCCTCGTCCGGGGTGAGCACCATGATGACGTCGGCCCACTTCGCGGCCTCGGCCGGCGGCAGCACCTTGAAGCCCGCGGCCTCGGCCTTCTGGGCGGAGCCGCCGGGGCGGAGGCCGATGACGATGTCCTTCTGCCCGCTGTCGCGCAGGTTCATCGCATGGGCATGGCCCTGGCTGCCGAAGCCGATGATGGCCACCTTCTTCGACTTGATCAGGTTCACGTCGGCGTCGCGGTCGTAGTAAACGCGCATGGCTGCGCTACTCCCTCTCTCTTCAGGATAGTCGTGTCAGGCCTGCAGGCCGCCGGGGCCACGCGCGATGGCGACGACGCCGGTGCGCGACACCTCGGTCAGCCCGATCGGCCGCATCAGCTCGATGAAGGCGTCCAGCTTCTCGCCCGCGCCCGTCATCTCGAAGACGAAGCTCTCGGTCGTCGCGTCCACCACCCGGGCGCGGAAGGCGTCCGCCAGGCGCAGCGCCTCCATCCGGTGCTCGCCGCGGCCGGCCACCTTGATCAGCATCATCTCGCGCGCGAGGTGCGGCCCTTCGAGGGTCAGGTCGGAGACCTTGTGCACCGGCACCAGCCGGTCGAGCTGCGCCTTGATCTGCTCGATCACCATGTCGGTGCCAGAGGTGACGATGGTGATGCGCGACAGCCGCCGCGCCTCGTCCACCGGCGCCACCGTCAGGCTCTCGATGTTGTAGCCGCGGCCGGAGAAGAGGCCGACGACGCGCGCCAGGATGCCCGCCTCGTTCTCGACGAGCACGGCGATGGTGGCGTTGCGGAAGGTCGTGTCGGTGGAAGCGGGCATGATCGTTCTTCGGTCGGGGCGTGCATTAGGGAAGGCGGGGAGGCCTGTCCATCCCCCGCCGCGCGGTCGGGCCTCAGGCGGCCCTCAGACCAGGACCTTCCCCTCATCCGTCACCCCGGCGACCCCGCCGGCCTGGCCCGGGGCCAGGATCATCTCGTTATGCGCCGCGCCCGAGGGGATCATCGGGAAGCAGTTCTCGTCCTTGGCGACGGCGATGTCGGCGATGACCGGGCCGGGATGCGCCAGCATCTCGCGGATCCCGGCATCGAGGTCCTCGGCCCGCGTCACCCGGATGCCCTTGGCGTGGAAGGCATCGGCCAGCTTGACGAAGTCGGGCAGCGCCTCGGAGTAGCTCTCGGAATAGCGGCTGCCATGCAGCAGTTCCTGCCACTGCCGCACCATGCCCATGTACTCGTTGTTCAGGATGAAGACCTTCACCGGCAGCCGGTACTGCGCCAGCGTCCCCATCTCCTGGATGTTCATCAGGATCGAGGCCTCGCCGGCGATGTCGATCACCAGCGCATCGGGGTGCGCGATCTGCACGCCCATCGCCGCCGGCAGGCCGTAGCCCATCGTCCCCAGCCCGCCGCTCGTCATCCAGCGGTTCGGCCGGTCGAAGCCGAAATACTGCGCCGCCCACATCTGGTGCTGGCCGACCTCCGTCGTGATGAAGGTTTCCTGCCGCATCTCGCGGGTGATCTCATACAGCCGCTTCACCGCGTGCTGCGGCTTGATGATGCTGCCTTCCTGGCGGTACTGCAGGCAGCGCGTTTCGCGCCAGCCCTCGATCTGCCGCCACCAGCCGGCGATGGCCTCGCGGTCCTGGCCAGCGCCCTCCTCGCGCCAGGCCTCGACCAGCGCCGCCAGCACGCGCGCCGCGTCGCCGACGATCGCCACGTCCACCTTGACGTTCTTGTTGATGCTGGACGGGTCGATGTCGGCGTGGATCTTCTTCGAGTTGGGCGAGAAGGCGTTCAGCCGCCCGGTCACCCGGTCGTCGAAGCGGGCGCCGATGTTCAGCATGACGTCGCAGCCATGCATGGCGAGGTTCGCCTCGAAGGTCCCGTGCATCCCGAGCATGCCGAGGAATTGCGGGTCCGTGGACGGATAGGCGCCGAGCCCCATCAGCGTGTTGGTGCAGGGCATCCCCGTCATGCGGACGAACTCGCCGAGCAGGCGGGACGCCTCGGGGCCGGAGTTGATCACCCCGCCGCCGGCATAGACCACCGGGCGCTTCGCTCCCTTCAGCAGCTTCACCGCGGCGCGGATCTGCCCCGCATCGGGCTCGGTCATCGGCCGGTAGCTGCGGTGCGCGGTCTTCGGCGCCTCGCTGTAGGGCCCCTTGCCGATCAGGATGTCCTTCGGCAGGTCGATCACCACCGGGCCGGGCCGGCCGGACTTGGCGACGTAGAAGGCCTCGTGCACCGTGGACGCCAGCTTGCCGATGTCCTTGACGAGGTAGTTGTGCTTGGTCGCGGGGCGGGTGATGCCGGTGGTGTCGGCCTCCTGGAAGGCGTCGTTGCCGATCAGGTGGGTCGGCACCTGGCCGGTCAGGCAGATCACCGGGATGCTGTCCATCAGCGCGTCCACCAGGCCGGTCACCGCGTTGGTGGCGCCGGGGCCGCTGGTCACCAGCACCACGCCGACCTTGCCGGTGGAGCGCGCATAGCCCTCGGCCGCGTGGACGGCGGCCTGCTCGTGCCGCACCAGGATGTGGCGGATGGCGTTCTGCTGGAAGATCGCGTCATACAGCGGCAGGACCGCGCCGCCGGGATAGCCGAAGATGACCTCGACGCCCTGGTCCTTCAGCGCCTGGAGGACGATCTCCGCACCGTTCATGGTGCGGGCCTCGGTCTCGGTCTTCAGGGTGGCGGACATGGGGGTCATCCTCGGGCATTGGCTGCCGCCCGGCTTTTGCCCGGCGGCGGCGAGGGCCGGAGCACTACGCCCCCTGCTGCGCCGCGTCAACGCCCCCGATCAACAAACGCGAAGATTTCCGGCGCGTCGCTTTCCTGAAATTGCGTCTGACTGCTTATTCGCGCATGGATGATATGCGTGAGGCTCGGGTCGGCCCCGGGATGGGTCAGCCGGTGGTGGCGGAACCAGGTCGCCTGGCGCTTGGTGTACTGCCCGGTGTTCAGCACCGCCCGCTCCCGCGCCGCGGCCAGCGGCAGCCGGCCGGCCAGGTGCGCCAGCAGCTCCGGCACCCCATGCGCCCGCATCGCCGGCAGCGCGGGGTCGAGGCCCAGCGCGCCGAGCGCCGCCACCTCCGCCAGCGCGCCGCCCGCCAGCATGGCGTCGAAGCGGGCGGCGATGGCGGCCCGCAGCGCCGCGCGCGGCGGGTCGAGCAGGATGGCGGCGAAGCGCCAGGGTGCGGGGCCGCTATGCGCGCCCTCCCGCTGCCAGGCGGCCAGCCCATTTCCCGTCGCGGCCAGGACCTCCCAGGCCCGGGCCAGGCGCTGGCTGTCGCCGGGGCGGAGGCCGGCGGCCGTTTCCGGGTCCAGGGAAGCCAGCCGGGCATGCAGCGCCGGGGCGCCGATCTCCGCCAGCAGCGCCCGCGCCGCCTTTCGCGCCTCGGCCGGCACCGGCGGCAGCTCGGACAGGCCCTCGGTCAGCGACAGGAAATAGAGCCCCGTGCCGCCGCAAAGGATCGGCAGCCGCCCGGACGCGCGCGCCGCCGCCATCTCCTCCAGCGCCCGCCCGCGCCACCAGGCGACGCTCGCCGCCTCGCCCGCCGGGCGCACGCCGTAGAGGCGGTGCGGCACCAGCGCCTCCTCGGCCGGGGTCGGCCGCGCCGTCAGCACCCGCAGCCCGGCGTAGAGCTGCATGGAATCGGCGTTGATGACCGTCCCGCCGAGGCGCCGCGCGAGGCCCAGCGCCAGCGCCGACTTGCCGCTCGCGGTCGGCCCGGCGACGATCAGCGCCCTTGGCAGCCCCCTTGGCAGCGCCCCGCCATCGGCTGATTGCGTCATGCGGCGCGCTTCGCCATAGGGGGCGCCGCATGTCCCAGATCCTCACCCTGATCGCCACCCCGGGGGGGCTCGGCCAGTCCCACCTGCTCCGCAGCCGCGGCGCGCTGCAGGCGCTCGGCGCCGATGCGGGCACGCCCGACTGGCTCTCGCCCGGGGAAGCCGCCGACATCCCCTTCGACGGGCTGGCCGCCGAGCAGGCGACCGCGGTCGCCACCCAGGCGCTCGAGGGCGCCGCGGTCGACGTCATCGCCACGGCGGCGGAGGGCCGCCGCAAGCGGCTGTTGCTGGCCGACATGGACAGCACCATCGTGACGTCCGAGACGCTCGACGAGATCGCCGCCTTCGCCGGGCTGAAGGAGCGGATCGCCGGGATCACCCGTCGCTCGATGAACGGCGAGCTCGACTTCCGCACCGCGCTGATCGAGCGGGTCGGCATGCTGGCCGGGCTCGAGGTCTCGGCGCTGGAGCGGACCTGGGAGGCGACCGAGCTGACCGGCGGCGCGAAGGCGCTGGTCGCCACCATGCGGGCGAACGGCGCGCATTGCGCCATCGTCTCCGGCGGCTTCACCTTCTTCACCGGCCGCGTCGCTGATCTCGTCGGCTTCCATGCGCACTACTCCAATACCCTGGAGATCGCCGATGGCAGGCTGACCGGCAAGGTGGCGGAGCCGATCCTCGACCGCGACGCCAAGCTGGCGACGCTGAAGCGCCTGGCCGCCGAGCATGCCCTGCCGCTCGAGGCGGCGCTGACGGTCGGCGACGGCGCCAACGACCTGGCGATGATCCAGGCGGCGGGGCTCGGCGTCGCCTTCCGCGCCAAGCCGGTTGTGGCCGCCGCGGCGCGGGCGAGGCTCGACCATGCCGACCTGCGCGGGCTGCTGTTCGCCCAGGGCTACCGCGCGGCGGAGATTCTGCCGGGCTGAGCCGGCCGGCGCGGCCCGCCGCCGCGCCCTGCCTGGACGCGGGTTGCGGTCCGGCCTGACCGCAAGCCGCGGCAGCCCGTTGCGTCCAGGGCAGGGTCACGCATCCGGGCGGTCCCGCCCTGCCCCGCCCTAGCCCAGCCGCGGCGCCACCCGCGCCCGCCAGCGCACCTGCCTCGCCGGCAGGCTCAGGGTGCAGCGCAACCCGGTCTGGTCCCAGTCCATCTGCAGCCGGCCCTGCAGCTGACGCACGATGGTGCTCTGGATCAGGCCGGTGCCGAAGCCGCGGCGCGCCGGCGGCGCCTCCAGCGGCGGCCCGCCCCGCTCGTGCCAGATCAGCACCAGCCCCTGCGTCGCCGGCTCCTGCGACCAGGCGATCGAGACATGCCCGCCCGGCCGCGACAGCGCGCCGTACTTCGCCGCATTGGTCGCCAGCTCGTGGATCGCCATGGCCACCGCCTGCGCCGCCCCCGGCGCCAGCCCGACCAGCGGCCCGTCGAGCTGCACCGCCGCCTCCAGCCCGCCGCCGCCGCGATAGGCCGCCAGCTCCTCGGCCAGCAGCGCCCGCAGGTCGGCGCCGTTCCAATTCTCGCGCGCCAGCAGGGTATGCGCCAGCGCCATGGCGGCGATCCGGCCCATCACCGCCTTCTTGAAGGCCGCCGGGTCCTCGGTGCGGGTCAGGGTCAGCACCGACTGCACCACCGCCAACGCGTTCTTGGCGCGATGGTCCACCTCCCGCGCCAGCAGCATCTTCGCCTCCTCCGACCGCTTGCGCTCGGTGATGTCGACGGCGGAGGGGATCAGGTGGGTGACCCGCCCCGCGGCGTCGCGCAGCGGCGCCACCTGGAAGTCGATCGCCATGCGGCTGTCGCCGGCCATCCGCACCTCGACGTCGTAGCGCGACGCCTCCCCGGCCGCGGCGCGCCGGCAGGCCGCGCGCACGCCCGCCGCCACCGCCGGGTCGTAGGACCACCAGTAGGCCTCCCAGAAAGGCCGGCCGCGCACCTCCTCCAGCGTGATGCCGGCGGCGTCCAGCGGCGCCCGGTTGGCATCCAGCAGCGTGCCGTCCGGGGCCAGCACGCCGACAAAGGCGAAGAGGTTGTCGAGCACCCGGCGCAGCATCGCCTCGCTGTCGCGGACCACGGCCTCGGCCGCGACGCGCTCGGTCACGTCGCGCACCAGCGCCGCGACGCGCTCCGGCCCCGGGCTGAAGATCCGGATGCTCAGCCGGCGGCCGATCGAGCGCCCCTCCTCCGCCTCCAGCACCTGCGGCTCGCCGGTCCCGGCGGCGCGGACATAGGCGTCGAGGACATGCGGCGCCATGTCGGGGAAGAGCCCGCGCATGGTCCGGCCGATGCAGGCCTGCGGCAGCCGCCCGGTCAGCCGGTCGGCCGCGTCGTTGCGCTCCAGCAATCGGAAATCGACGATCGCGCCAGCCTCGTCGCGCGTCGCCTCCCACAGCGCGAAGCCCTCCTCCATCCGCTCGAACAGCGTGCGGAAGCGTTCCTCGCTCGCCGCCAGCGCCGCTTCGGCCGCCTTCCGGGCGGCGATGTCCTCGATGACCGAGATGAAGCGGTCCGGCCGCCCCGCGGCATCCCGCAGCACGGAGACGGTGAGGTTGACCCAGGCCACGGCGCCATCGGCCCGGATGTAGCGCTTCTCCATCGCGTAGGTGCCGAGCCGGCCGGCCAGCAGCGCGTCGCCCTGCGCCAGGTCGGCGGCGAGGTCGTCAGGATGGGTGATGTCCTGGAAGGTGAGGCGGAGCAGGTCCTCGCGCCGGTGGCCGGCGATGGCGCAGAAGCGGTCGTTGACCCGCAGCCAGCCGCCGTCCAGCCCGACATGGGCGATGCCGACCGCGGCCTGCTCGAAGGTGGCGCGGAACTCCGCCTCGCTGGCCGCCAGCGCCTCGCGCGCGCGCCGCTCGCCGTCCACGTCCACCAGGGCGACGACGCCGCCGACCAGCCGGCCCTCCGCGTCCCGCACCGGCCGGCCCATGATCCGCATCCAGGCGCGGGTCCCGTCGCCGCGCTGGTAGTGCACCTCGATCGAGGGCGCCTCCTCCCCGGCCAGGACCATCCGCGCCAGCGGGTATTCGTGCCCCGCCACCAGGCTGCCATCGGCGTGGAAGGCGACCCATCCGCCGTCGCCGCCGAGGTCGGGCGACTGCGGCAGCGGGTGGCGCACCAGCGTCCCGACATGGGCATTGGCGCCGAGGATCCGGCCGGAGGGCAGTTCCGCCATGATCAGCCCGACCGGCACCGTCTCGACGATGGTCCGCAGCCGCGCCTCGCTCTCGGCCAGCGCCCGCTCCGCGGCGACCCGGGCGCTGACGTCGCGCAGGATGCCGGTGACCAGGCGCCGGCCGCCGGCGGCGAAGCCGGCGACCGAGGCCTCGACCGGGAACTCGCTGCCGTCGGCGCGGCGGGCGGTCAGCGTGCGGCCGGGCGCCATCTCCGGCGCCCCTTCCGGCCGGATCAGGCCGGACAGCCAGGCGCCGTGCCGCCCCGCCGTCCCGGCCGGCATCAGCAGGCCGAGGTCCTGGCCGACCAGCGCCTGCGGCCCGGGATGGCCGAACATCCGCGCCGCGGCCAGGTTGGCCGAGACGATGACGCCCGCCTCCGTCGCCACCACGATGCCGTCCAGCGCGCTGTCGACCACCGAGCGCAGCCGCGCCTCGCTCTCGGCCAGCGCCTCCCGCGCCGCGTGCAGGGCGGTGACGTCGGCGACGCTCTCGGCCACCGCCACGGCCCGGCCGGCGGCGTCGCGGCGCAACGCCTTGCGCGCCACCACCACCACTTCATCGCCATCCCGGCAGCGCTGCCGCAACTCGCCGAGCCACTCGCCGTCGCGCAGCAGGACCGCCTCGATCTCCGGCAGCGGCACCGGGAAGACGGTGCCGAGCAGCTGGTGCGCGCTGCGGCCCATCGCCTCGGCCGCGGTCCAGCCGTAGAGCAGCTCGCAGCCCTTCGACCAGAAGCGGATGGTGCCGTCGACGTCGCGCGCCATGGCGGCGGCGAGGTCGAGCGTCGAGAGCAGGTCCTGCAGCCGCGCCGCGTTGTCGGCCAACGCCGCCTCGGTCATGCGGCGCTCGGTCACGTCCTGGCAGCTGCCGACCACGCGGCGGAATCGGCCGTTGGCATCCGGCCTGGGCGAGGCCAGCTCCTCGACGATGCGGATCGTGCCGTCGGGCCGGCGGATGCGGTGCTCGATCCGGTAGGGCCGGCCGCTCCGCAGCGCCTCCCGCAGGGTGGCGCGGACCTGCGGCCGGTCGGCCGGCGGCACGGCCTCGAGGAAGACCGCGGTGTCGACCGGCGCGCCCGGCGCCAAGCCGAAGATGCGACAGGTCTCCTCGGTCCAGCGCAGCGTCGCCGCCCCGGGATCGGTCAGCTCGGCGTCCTCGGCAGCCGTCTCGGCCACCTCCCAGGTCCAGCCGCCGACGCCGGTGAGCTGCTGCGCCGAGGCCAGCATCGTCTCCTTCTCGGCCAGCGCGGCATAGGCCCGGCGCTCGGCCTCGACCCGCCGCTGCAGCGCCGCCTCGGCGGCGGCGAAGCCCTGGCGCAGCGCTTCCAGCTCGGCGACCGGAACCGGCGGCAGCTCGGCCGCGGTGCCGCGGTGCCGCTCGGGGTCGAGCGCCACGCCGCGCGCATGCGCCGCCAGCGAGCCGAGCGGCCGCAGCAGCCGCCGGGCCAGCAGCAGGGCCAGCCCGCCCGAGGCCAGCAGGGCGAGGCCGATGCCGCCGGCCATGCCGAGCAGCGGTTCCAGCCAGCTGGCGCGGTAGACGGCATGGGGGACCGAGACGGTCACGCTCCAGCCCGGCGCCGCGGCCAGGGCCATGTTGGCGAAGAGCCTGTCCTCCCCGTCGAGGCCGGTGCGGCGGACGATCCCGCCGGTGCCGCCGAGCACGGCCCTGAGGTCCGGCGGCAGGACCGTGCCGCGGAAGCGGCCGTCCGAGCGGGCGATGACGGTGCCGGCGGCATCGACCAGCCCGGCGAAGGCGCCGGGTTCCAGCTGCTGCGCGGCGAGCATGGCGTCGAAATGCCCGGGGTCGAGCGAGCCGCCGGCCGCGAGCAGCGGCGGCGCGCCATCGGTGCGCGGCACCGGCACCACCACGGCGACCACGGGGTAGCGGACCAGCGGCCCGGCAATCAGGTCGGAGACCACCGGCTGGTCCTGCCGGATGGCGGCGCGCAGCACCTCCGCGGCCACGCCGGTATCCGGCAGCGGCATGCCCGGCGGCACCTGGTGGTGCAGCAGGAAGCGGCCATCCCGGTCGGCAACCACGATCCGCATGCCGCTGGCGGCGGCGACCCGGACGGCATGGGCATGCGCCGCGGCCGGGTCGGCGATCCGGCTGCCGTCGCCGAAGGCGGGCGAGGTGGCGAAGGCGGTCAGCGCCTGGGTGCGGCCGCGGATATCGGCGTCGACCGCAAGGGACAGCGCCCGGGCGGTGTCGCGCAACCGGGCCTCGAAGGTGGCGCGATAGGCACCGGCGGCGGTGTGCAGGGCCAGGCCGCCGGCGGCGAGTGCCGGCAGCAGGGCGGCAATAAGGATGCCCGCCAGGTGCAGCCGCAGGCCGAACGGAGCGGGCGCCGCGGATCCGGGCCGCACACCCCGCCATTCATCGCCCTGCTGCAGATCGTGATGTTCTAGCAACGAATCGGGCATGGGCTCCGTCGTGTGACGCTCATGTCAAGCTGGAATGGAGCAGGGATTTCCAAGCGAATGACGGCAAGGCGCAGTCGATGGAACGATAAAGGAATGGTTCCAGAACGCTTCACGCAATATGCTAATATAGTATATATTATCTGGCTACATTCAAGCCGCGCGGTGGAGCCGCCGCAGCAGGGCGGGCAAGGCCTTGCCCGCGCCGAGACAGGGCGGCCTTTCCCCCGCCTCGCAGGGGAGGTCGAGGCCGGCCCAACCGGCCGGCCGCTGCAGGCGCGTCGCGCCGGGCGGCGTCGCCCGGCGGGATCCAGGCCGGGCCGGGCGAGACCGCCCGGCCGGGCTCAGCCGGGGCTGCCCTTCTCGCCGCGCAGCCGCAGCGGCACGAAGCGCTGGCCCTGCGCGGTCTCGATCAGCAGCAGCGCGGTCGGCCGGTTCTGCTTGCGCAGCGCGTCGAGCCGGGCCTGGACCTCCTGCGGGGTGTTCACCCGCTCCTGCTGCACCTCGACGATCACGTCGCCCGGGCGCAGCTCGCGCTCGGCCGCCGGGCTGTCCGGCGCGACCTCCACGATCACCACGCCCTTCTGCTCGGGACGGAGGGAAAAGCGGTCGCGCGTTTCAGGCGAGATCGGCCCGACCCGGAGGCCGAGGCCGGCCAGCTCGGTCGGCCTATTGGCCGGCGGCGGGGTGGCGGCGGCCTGCTGCGTCTCGGCCGGAAGCTCGCCCACCGTGACCTGCAGGGTCTCCTCCTTGCCGTCGCGCCAGACCACCACCGGCACGGCACGGCCGACCGGTGTGTCGGCGACGATGCGCGGCAGGTTGCGCATCTCCTTCACGTCCTGGCCGTTGAATTTCAGCACCACGTCGCCGTTCCGGATGCCGCCCTTGGCGGCCGGCCCGTCCTCCTGCGCCCGTGCCACCAGGGCGCCGCGGCCGCCGCCCTTCAGCCCGAGGCTCTCGGCGATCTCGTCCGTCACCTGCTGGATGTTCACCCCGAGCCAGCCGCGGCGAACCTTGCCGCCCGGCTCCTGCAGCTGCGCGGTGATGTTGCGCGCGAGGTTCGAGGGGATCGAGAAGCCGATGCCGATCGACCCGCCGGAGGGCGAGTAGATCGCGGTGTTGATGCCGACGACCTTGCCTTCAAGGTTGAACAGCGGTCCGCCGGAATTGCCGCGGTTGATGGCGGCATCGGTCTGGATGAAGTCGTCGTAGAGGCCCTGGCGGATGTCGCGGCCGCGCGCCGAGACGATGCCCGCGGTGACGGTGCCGCCGAGGCCGAAGGGGTTGCCGATCGCCAGCACCCAGTCGCCGACCTGCGCGGTGTCGCTGTCGCCGAACTGCACGGCGTGCAGCGGCTTGTCGGTCTCGATCTTGAGCACGGCGATGTCGGTGCGCGGGTCGGTGCCGAGCAGCTTGGCGCGGATCGAGGTATTGTCCTGCAGGATGACGTTGATCTCGTCGGCGCCGTCGATGACGTGGTTGTTGGTCACCACGATGCCGCTGGTGTCGATGATGAAGCCCGAGCCGAGCGACTGGGCGCGGCGCGGCCGCTGCGGCTGGGCGGGGCCGCCCGGGCCCTGCCCCGGCCCCTGCCCGTCCGGCCGGTTGCGGTTGAAGAAGTCGCGGAAGAATTCCTCGAAGGGGCTGCCCGGCGGGGCCTGCGGCAGTTCCGGCGCGTCCGGCCGGTTGCCGCGCGCCTGCACCGTCTGGGTGGTCGAGATATTGACCACTGCCGGCAGCAGCTGCCGGGCGAGCGGCGCGAAGGAGGAGGGCGCATCCCGCATCGGCACCGCCACGGGGGCGTTCCTGGGCGTCGCGTCGGCGGGAGCGGGGGCGGGTTGCGCGCCCGCCGCCATGGGCAGGGTGGCGAGAAGGGCGGCCAGGACGGCGGGAGACAGGCGCATCGGGGGTTCCTCGACTGCGGAAAGGGAGGGAACGGGATGAACGCCGTTCGGTGCCCAAGGCTAGGTCAAATGGGCGGTGCCGGCCATCGCGCCGGGCACCCGTGGGCGGCGCGCGGGGGATCCGCGCGCCGCCGCAGGCTTCGGGGGTGACGGGCTACTTCGCCGCGGCCGGCGCCGCATCCGGCGACAGGCTGCGGAAATACTTGAAGAAATCGCTGTCCGGGCTGAGCAGCAGGCGGGAATCGCCGTCCGCGAAGGCCTCCCGCCAGGCCTGCATGGTGCGCCAGAACTGGTAGAAGTCCGGGTCGCGCCGATAGGCATCGGCGAAGATCCGGATCGCCACCTGCTCGCCCTCGCCGCGCAGCGTCTCGGCGCGTGACTGCGCCTCGGCGATCAGCACGGTGCGGTCGCGCTCGGCCGCGGCGCGGATGCGCTGGGCCTGCTCGGCACCCTCGGCGCGCTGCTCGCGGGCGACGCGTTCGCGCTCCGACTGCATGCGCGACAGGATGGCCTGGGTATTCTCCTCCGGCAGGTCGGCGCGGCGGATGCGGACATCCGTCACCTCGATGCCGAAGCTGCGGGCCTCGGCGTTCACCCGCTGGCGGATCTCGCCCATGATCCGCGCGCGGTCGGCCGAGAGCACCGCCAGCAACGGCTCGTTGCCGAGCGTGTTGCGCAGCGAGGAGGAGACGATCGGGCCGAGCCGCAGGCGGATGCCGTTCTCGGTCGCGCCGACCGTCTGGTAGAAGCGCAGCGGGTCGGTGATGCGGTAGCGGGTGAAGGTGTCGACCACCAGGCGGCGCTGGTCGCCGAGGATGACCTCCTGCCCCTGCGCGTCGAAGTCGAGCAGCCGGCGGTCGAAGCTGATGCCGGTCTGGATGAAGGGCACCTTCCAGTTCAGCCCGGGCTGGTCCGCAACGCGGATCGGCTGGCCGAACTGGGTGATCAGCACCTGCTGCGTCTGGTGCACCGCAAACAGCGAGGAGGCGGCGACGACGACGATGACGCCGAGCGCCACGGCGGCGATGACGAGGCGGTTCATCGGGCGGCCCCCTGCGGGCGGCTGTTGACGAAGGGGGGCGGCGTGGCGGCGGCCGGCGCCGCGGGCCGCGGCGCCCGCGCCTGGTCGCCGAGGTTCAGGAAGGGCACCAGGCCCTGCAGGCGGTCGTCGACGATGACCTTCGGGTTGCGCCGCAGGACTTCCTCCATGGTCTCGATGTAGAGCCGCCGGCGGGTCACGTCCGGCGCGGCGCTATAGGCGCCGAGCACGCTGGTGAAGCGCGCCGCCTCGCCCTTGGCGCGGGCTTCCTGGCTGTCGCGGAAGCCCTGGGCCTCCTGGATCATGCGCTCCGCCTCGCCGCGGGCGCGGGGGATGATGTCGTTGCGGTAGGCCTCGGCCTCGTTGCGCTGCCGCTCGCGGTCGGCCGCGGCGCGCTGCACGTCGCGGAAGGCCTCGATGACGGCGGCGGGGGGATCCACCTTCTGCAGCTGGACCTGGGTGATCGCCACGCCCGCCTTGTACTGGTCCATGATCGCCTGGGTCCCGGCGCGGACCTGGTCCTCGATCTGGCCACGCGCCTCGGTCAGCGCGGGCTGGATCGGCGTGCGGCCGATCACCTCCCGCATCATGCTCTCGGCGGCGGACTTGATCGTGTTCTCCGGGTTGCGGGTGTTGAACAGGAAGTCGCCGGCGTCGCGGATGCGCCAGCGCACCACGAAGTCGATGTCGATGATGTTCTCGTCGCCGGTCAGCATCAGCGATTCCTCCACCACGTCGCGCCCGACCGGGCCGCGGACGGAGGCCGGATCGCCGGAGCGGAAGCCGATGAAGACCAGGTTCTCGGTCGTGACGCGCGGCGTCTCCACCGTCTCGACCGGCCAGGGGATGTGGTAGTTCAGGCCCGGCGCCGCGGTGCGGTCGAAGGCGCCGAAGCGCAGCACCACGCCCTCCTCGTCCGGCTGGACGCGGTAGAAGCCGCTCGCGGCCCAGAGCGCGACGACGATCAGGGCGAGGATCGCCAGGCCCTTGCCGCCGGCGGCGCCGCCGCCGCTCGGGATGATGCGGCGGACCGCATCCTGCGCCTGGCGGATCAGGTCATCCAGGTCGGGACCGGGTCCGCGGCTGCCGCCACCGGGCGGGGTCGGCGGAGGCGACCCCCAGGGCCCGCCCGGTCGGGGATTGCCCCACGGGCTGGGTCCGCCGTTGTTCAGCGCCATGGATCGAGCCGGCCTCCACCTTTGTTGGTCTGGATCTTCGTTCTGCGCACCACGCGCCCGCGCCCCGATAGGGGCTGGATGCCACGGCGGTGCCCGTCCATATCACCTGACCAGGGGGCGCGCGAACCGCGCCCCGGCCGGCGTGTCCCGGACAGGGGCGATATTGTTGGATCGAGAGGGCTTTTCAAGCGATGGGCGAGTCTCTGGTCGAGGCGGTGCGGCAGGCGCTCCTGACGGTCCGTGACCCCGTGGGGGGCGGGAACGTGGTGGAGGCCGGGCTGGTGCAGGGCCTGACCGCCCGGGACGGGCTGGTGCAATTCGCCATCGCCGTGCCGCGCGAGCGGGCGCGGGAGATGGAGCCGCTGCGCCAGGCCGCGGAGAAGGTGGCGGCCGGGGTTCCCGGCGTCCTGAGCGCGACGGTGGTGCTGACCGCGCACCGCGAGCCGCCCGGGCCGAAGCCGGGCGGCGCCGGCCGGGCCGGGCCGCCGCCGGCCGCGGGCGGGCATGGCCATGGCCACGGGCCGATGGCGCCGGCCGGCCAGGGCGCACGCCCGCCCGCGGGCCAGGGCCCGATGCTGCTGCCCGAGGTCGGGAAGATCGTCGCCGTCGCCTCCGGCAAGGGCGGCGTCGGCAAGTCGACCACCGCGGTGAACCTGGCCGTGGCGCTGGCGGCGCAGGGGCTGCGCGTCGGGCTGCTGGATGCCGACATCTACGGCCCCTCGCTGCCGCAGATGCTGGGCGCGCAGGAGAAGCCGCGCACCGAGGGCAACACGATCATCCCGCTGCAGCGCTGGGGGCTGAAGGCGATGTCGATCGGCTTCCTGGTGGATGCCGAGACGCCGATGATCTGGCGCGGCCCGATGGTGATGGGCGCGCTCGAGCAGATGATGGGCCAGGTCGCCTGGGGCGCGCTCGACATCATGGTGGTCGACATGCCGCCGGGCACCGGCGACGCGCAGCTGACGATGAGCCAGCGGGTGCCGCTGGCCGGCGCCGTCATCGTCTCGACGCCGCAGGACGTGGCGCTGCTGGATGCGCGGCGCGGCGTCCGGATGTTCGAGAAGGTCGATGTCCCCGTGCTCGGGGTGATCGAGAACATGTCCTACTACTGCTGCCCGAAATGCGGCGACCGGGCGGAGCTCTTCGGCCATGGCGGGGCCAGGGCCGAGGCGGAAAGGATGGGCGTGGAGTTCCTCGGCGAGCTGCCGCTGAAGCTCGACATCCGGCTGCTGGCCGATGCCGGCACGCCGATCGTCGCGGCCCGGCCGGAGACCGAGGAGGCGCAGGCCTATCGCCGCATCGCCGCCCGGCTCTGGGACAAGCTGCAGGGCGCGGGGGCCACGGCGGCGCCGCGCTTCGTGGTGGAGTAGGGAACAGGTCGGGAAGGGAAGATCATCGCCTTCCCGAACCCTGCCCCGCCCTTCGGGAGGCCAGCCGCCGCCGCACGGCGCCGGTCGAACCAGCCAGGCCGGAGGCGGGGTCCGGGGAGGATACCTCCTCCCCCGCCGTCAATAGGCGCTGGCCAACTCGCCCGCCTGGGTCTCGACCGGCAGGCAGACCAGCCGCGTGCCGTGCCGCGCCTTGAGGTGCAGGGCGGCATCCTCGCAGGCCTCGACCGTCGCATAGGTGCGGAAGCCCACGGTGGGCGCCGGGATGGGAATGGCGGGCACGGCTGGGCCGCCGGAGGCGATGCCGGCCAGGGCGGCCACCACGATATCGAAATCAGCCATGACGTTTCTCCGCGCGCCGGCCATCCGGCAGGTGGGAAAATGTCACATCGGCGACTTTGCTGCCGTGCGCTGCAGCACATGACGAATAATCCATACTAAGCCAGAAACCGTTCCGTTTCCGCCGCCGCCGGCATCGCCGCCGCCGCGCCTGGCCGGGTGCAGGCCAGCGCCGCCGCGGCCGAGGCGCGCCGCATCGCCGCCTCCAGCGGCAGCCCGCGGTCGAGCGCCGCGGCCAGCACGCCGCACCAGGCATCGCCGGCCCCGGTGGTGTCCACCGCCCGCACCGGAAAGGCCGGGACGCAAAAGGCGCCCCCGGCCGTCATGGCCTCCGCGCCCGCCTCCCCCAGCGTGACCGCGACGTCGATGCCGAGCGCCCGGTGCAGCCCGGCGGCATCCGCGGCGCAGGAGAGCCGGGCGGCGAGCCAGGCCGCCTCGTGCTCGTTGGCGACCAGCAGGTCGAGCGCGCGGAGCGCCGCCGCGTCGATCTCCGCGGCCGGCGCCAGGTTCAGCAGGACGCGGGCGCCACGGGCACGGGCGCGCCGGACCAGCGCGGCATTCTCGGCCGGCGGCACCTCCATCTGCAGCAGCAGGATGGTGGCGGGGCCGAGCGCCGCATCCTCGACCTGGCGCGCGCGGGCGGCGAGGTTGGCGCCGCTGCCGACGGCGATCTGGTTGCGGCCCCCGGGATCGACGCAGACCGCGGCGCAGGCGGTGGGCGCCTCGACGGTGGCGAGGCGCGAAAGGTCGACGCCGGCGCCGCGCAGCCCGGCCAGCGCGACCTCGGCCATGGCATCGGCGCCGACCGCGCCGGCAAAGGCGGTGGCCGCGCCGTCCAGCGCCGCGGCGACCGCCTGGTTGGCGCCCTTGCCGCCGGGCAGCGCGGCATAGCCCGGCCCGAGCACGGTCACGCCCGGCGCCGGCAGCGCCGGCAGGGCGAAGACCAGGTCGGCGACGACCGAGCCGAAGACGAGCACCGGCATGCGGCTAGGAGGCGCGGCGGCGCCGGTCCCGCAGGATGCCGAAGGCGAGCAGCAGCGCGATCACCGCGCAGGCGATCGGCGCCGCGGTGCCGAGCACCTGGGGAAACCAGGCGAAGGTGCCCCAGGACAGGCCGAGCGCGGTGACCGCCGCGCCGAAGCCGTAGAACCGGGCCAGCGCGAAGCTGCCGGCGAGGCTCGCCACGATCAGGGCGGCGATCATGGCGCGGAATGCCCGGTTGCCGGGTCTGCCGAAGACGTCCTCATGCCGGGAGCCTAGCAGCGCCCGCCCCGCGGGTTCAACGCGCCGTCCAGCGCCCCAGCAGGAAGCCCAGCAGCAGCGTCGCGCCGAGCAGCGCCACGACCTCGCCGAACAGCGCATGCGCCAGCGGCAGGCCGATCACCGCGGCGACCACCAGGATCGCCACCCAGCGCCAGCGGCGCCAGCCGACCAGCGGCGGCGGACCATGGGGCATGCCGCGGGGCGCGGGCTGGCGCGGCGCCGGGCGCGCGGCGGGGCGTCCCTTCGGCGCCTGCCGGGCGCGGGCGCTGCCGCTCATTCCGGCAGCATCCCGCCGGCCCGGGCGCGGCCGTAGAGCGCGCCGATCAGCGTGGCGAAGGCCGGGTCCACCGCCATGGCCGGGTCCATCCGCGGCGCGGTGTCCGCGCGGGTCACGCCATGCGCCCGCCAGGCGGCGCCGTCGCTCAGCACGTTCTGCAGGAAGCCTTGCATGCGGTCGCAGCCCATGGCGAAGCGCGCCTCCGGCGTCGCCCCGGCCTCGAATTCCTCCCAAAGGGCGCGGAGCGTCCGGCCGAGGTCCACCGGCAGGGCGCCGAAGACGATGGCGGCCGCGGCGGTCTCGCGCTCCGCCTGCGTCGCGCGGCCGGCGGGGTCGTAGGCATAGGTGTCGCCGGCCTCGATCTCGACCAGGTCGTGCACCGCGATCAGCGACAGCGCGTGGCCGAGGTCGATCTCCGCCGCGACCTCCCGGTGCAGCAGCACGGCGATCAGGGCGAGGTTCCAGCAATGCTCGGCGCTGTTCTCCCGCCGCGCGCCGCCACCGGGCAGTGGCACCAGGCCGCGCCGCTCCACCGTCTTCAGCCGGTCGGCGAGCGCGAGGAAGTCGAGCAGCGCGGCGGCGCGGGCCGGGTCCATGCCGGCGCTACCTGCGGGCGGCGCCGCGGCCGATGGCGATCCCGGCGCCGAGCGCCAGCAGGATCGCCAGGACCGGCGAATGGAAGACGAAGGTGACGATGCTCCAGACCAGGCCGGCGACGGCGAGCGTCACCCAGATCGCCAGCGCCACGCCCATGAAGACCATTGCCAGCGGCAGGCCGATGACCAGCAGCAGGCCGAGGAGGATCCAGCCCATCGCGGTCAGGCCTCCCGTCCCAGCGTCTCCATCAGCTCACGCCACTCGCGCTTCGACAACCCGCTGCCGGCCTGCTGCACGGCCTCCCCGGCCAGCATCCGCCGCACGATCGACAGCATGCCGGAGGAAAGCGTCACCGCGCCCATGCGGTAGTCGCGGAAGGCTTCGGTGCAGGCGGGAACCCAGGCCTCGGCGGTCTGCAGCATGGCCTCGGCATAGACGCGGATCTCGTACTGCGCATGCGGGTCGGCGCGCAGCCTGAGGAAGTGGAAGAGGTTGTGGAGGTCGGTCTTCCAGTACCACTGCGTATAGGTGTTGAGCGTCAGGTTCATCCGCGCCAGCTCGCGCGCCAGGCCGTCGCGGCCGGGGTCCACCGGGTTGCCCGCCTCGTCCTCGTTCAGCATCCAGGCATAGTGGTCGTAGGTCTGCGTCGCGTCCTGCCGCAGCAGGTCGAGCACCCGCGCGGCCTCCTCGCCCTGCAGCAGCTCGCCGCGGCCCTGGCGGTTGCTGCTGGACTGCGCCGCGAGCTGGGCGGGCCCGGGGATGTAGAACTCGCGGTCGAGGATGGAGTAGCGCGCGGAATACTCGTTCACGTTGGCGGTGCGGTGGCGGATCCACTGCCGCGCCACGAAGATCGGCAGCTTCACGTGGTACTTGATCTCGCACATCTCGAAGGGCGTGGAGTGCCAGTGCCGCATGAGGTAGCGGATCAGGCCGCGGTCCTCGGTGACGGCGCGGGTGCCCCGCCCGTAGGAGACGCGGGCGGCCTGCACCACCGCGGCGTCGTCGCCCATGTAGTCGATCACCCGGACGAAGCCGTGGTCCAGCACGGGCAGCGCCTGGAACAGCAGCGCCTCCAGCCCCGGCGCCACGGGACGGCGGGTGCGGCCCTCCGCGGCGCGGGCGGCCTCGATCTCCTGCATCTGGGCATCGGTCAGCGGCATCCGGGGGTCCCCTGCTGGCCGCGGCAACTCCCCCGGGGAGGGAAGCCGCGGCGCCGGGCCTTCTAGCCCGCGGCCCGGCCGCGAGGGAACAGCCCAGCCGAGTCGCCCGGCCCGGGATGGCGCCGGCGGCGACGGGGGGGCAGGATGCCCCCTGCCCCACCCCGCCGAGGAAGCCCGATGTCCCTGCTGGACGCCATCCGCCGCCACCACCCCGAGCTGACCGCGATCCGCCAGGACCTGCACGCCCATCCCGAGCTCGGCATGGCCGAGCACCGCACCGCCGCCCTGGTCGCCGAGAAGCTGGAATCCTGGGGGATCGAGGTGCATCGCGGCGTCGGCGGCACCGGCGTCGTGGGCGTGCTGCGCGCCGGCCGCGGCAACCGCGCGATCGGCCTCAGGGCCGACATGGACGCCCTGCCGCTCGAGGAGCTGAACGACGTTCCCTACCGCAGCACCGCGCCGGGGCGGATGCATGCCTGCGGCCATGACGGCCACACCACCATGCTGCTCGGCGCCGCCCGCCACCTGGCGGAAACGAAGAACTTCGACGGCATCGTCCACTTCATCTTCCAGCCCGGCGAGGAAGGCTGCGGCGGGGCGCTGGCGATGCTGGAGGACGGGCTCTTCGAGCGCTTTCCCTGCGATGCGATCTACGGCATGCACAACCGCCCCGGCATGCCGGTCGGCGACTATGCCATCCGCCCAGGCCCGGTGGCGGCCGGCGGCGCCTTCTTCGACATCACCGTGACGGGGAAGGGCAGCCACGGCGCGCGGCCGGAGGCCAGCATCGACCCGGTGCTGACCGCCTGCCACATCGCCACCGCGCTGCAGAGCATCGTCTCCCGCACCGTCAACCCGCGCGACCCCGCGGTCGTCAGCGTCACCAAGGTGCAGGGCGGCGAGGCCTACAACGTCATCCCCGAGACCGCGACCATCGCCGGCACCGCCCGCTTCTTCTCGCGCGAGGTCGCCGGGCAGATCGAGGCCGGGCTGGCGCGGATGGCGGAAGGCGTCGCCGCCGGCTTCGGCGCGACCGCGAGGCTCGACTGGCGGCTGATCTTCGCGCCGACGGTGAACGACCCGGAGCAGGCGGAGGCCTATGCGCGGGCCGCCGCCGCCCTGGTCGGCGAGGCGAAGGTCGCGCGCGACAAGCCGCCGGGCATGGGCTCGGAGGACTTCTCCTTCATGATGGAGAAGGTCCCCGGCGCCTATATCCATGTCGGCAACGGCGACAGCGCCTCGGTCCACAACCCGCGCTACCAGTTCAACGACGCCGCCATCCCCTATGGCGCCGCGCTCTATGCCGAGGTGGTGGAGCAGGGGCTGAGGAAGGCCGAGGCGTAGCGGCGCCGCGCCGCGAATGAGGGGCCCGGGGAGGATGCCGCCTGCCCGGCCCCGCCTGCCTCATTCAGGCAGCCCGGCGGCCCGCAGCGCCTCGGCATAGGTCCGCGCCATCGCCTCCAGCGGCACCGGGATGCGGGCGAAGAAGCCCGAGACCGTCAGCCCCGGCTCGATCCGCAGCAGGTCCTGCACCGCCCGCGCCGCCCGTTCCGGCTGGCCGGCCTTGACCAGCGCCACCGCCAGCACGCGGAGCGCCGCGGCGAAGCGCGGGTTCTGCGCCAGCGCCCGCTCCGCCCAGGCCACCGCCCCGGCATGGTCGCCCTCGATCACCGCGGCGATCGCCATGGTCCCGGTCATCAGCCAGCCCCGCGGGTCGCGCGGGTTGAGCCGCAGCGCCCGCGCGACCATGCCGCGGCCCGCCTCGCCGTTGCCGCACATCGTCTCGATCCAGCCGGCAAGGGTCAACGCCATGGCGGAATTCGGGTTGAGCAGCAGCGACCGGGCGAAGAGCGCCCGCGCCCGCTCGCCTGCCTCCGGCGCCATGTTCCACAGCGCGAAGGCGGCCATCCAGAGCACCTGCGCGTCGTCCGGCGCGCACCCGGCCGCCGCCCGGGCGAGCCGCACCGCCTCGGCCCGGCCCGCCGCGTCCTCCGGCGCCCAGCCCTGGACATGCCGCTGCGCGTGGCAATAGGCCGCGGCGGCCATGGCCTGCGCGTTGTCCGGCTCGAGCGCCAGCGCCTGGCCGAGGCAGTCGAGCGCCGCCGCCATGCCCTCGGCGGTGAAGGCGGCCTCCAACGCCCGGGCCCGCAGCAGCAGGTCGTAGGCATCGAGCCGCCCGGGCCGGGCGCGGCCGATCTCGGCGGCCTGCAGCGCCGGCTCGATCGCCGCGACGACGTGGGCGGCCACCCGGTCCTGCAGGGCGAAGACCTCGCCGGCATCGCCCTCGAAGCGGTCGGCCCAGAGCTGCGCGCCGGAGCCGGCATCGACCAGCCTCCCGGCGATCCGCAGCCGCTGCCCGTCGCGGCGGACGCTGCCGTCCAGCAGGTAGCCGACGCCGAGCTCCTGCCCGGTGCGGCGGAGGTCGGCCGCCCCGTCCCGGTAGGCGAAGGAGGAATTGCGGGCGATCACGGTAAGACCGCCGACGCGCGACAGCGCGACCAGGATCTCCTCGGCCATGCCCTCGGCGAAGTAGTCCTGCGCCGGGTCGCCGCCCAGGTTGGCGAAGGGCAGGACGGCGAGCGCCGGCGGGCCGCGCCCCGCTGCCGGCGCGTCGGCCGCCTCGGGCGGCGGCTGGGCCACCTCCGCCACCGCGCCGACGAAGCGGAAGCCCTTGCGCGGCAGGGTCCGGATCAGCCGCTGCGCCGCGCCGCTGTCGCCGATGGCGGTGCGGGCCGCGTTCACCCGGCTGCTCAGCGTCGCCTCCGAGACGATGCGGCCCTGCCAGACCGCGGCCAGCATCTCGTCGCGGCCGACCACGCGGTCGCGCGCCCGGACGAGCAGCGCGAGCAGGTCGAAGACCTGCGGCTCGACCGCGACCAGCGCCTCGCCCCGGCGCAATTCCCGCCGGGCGGTGTCGAGGACCAGGTCGTCGAAGCGATAAAGCACGATGCGGCCGCCGCTGCTGTTCCGCAGGCTAGCGCGGATCGCGCGCACCTCCGAACGGCGATCCGCGCGCCCGGGCCTTCACGCCCCGCGGCGGCCGGCCTGCCGCAAGAATCAACCCCGCCCGAAGGTCTGCTCCAGGGCATCTCCAAGCGGCGGGCGGGCGGATCCGGCAGACTGGGGCCCGCCGCAACCGAGAGGGAGGATCCCCGCCATGCCGACCGATGCCATCGACCGAGGCCGCCGCCGCCTGCTCGGCGCCGCCGCCATGACGCTCGCGGCCGCGCCGTCCGGGCTCCCCCGCCCGGCCCGCGCGCAGGCCGCGGCAGCGCCCGGCGGCGAGGCCGCCTTTGCCCCGCTGCGGCAGGTCGAGGCCGGGCCGCTCAGCATCGGCTATGCCGAGGCCGGGCCGCCGGCCGGCCCGCCGGTGATCCTGCTGCATGGCTGGCCCTACGACATCCACACCTATGCCGAGGCCGCGCCGCTGCTCGCCGCCGCCGGATACCGGGTGATCGTGCCCTACCTGCGCGGCTACGGCACGACGCGGTTCCTGTCGGAGGCGACGCCGCGCAACGGGCAGCAGGCGGCGCTGGCGACGGACATCCTCGCGCTGATGGACGCGCTCGGCATCCGGCAGGCGATCCTCGGCGGCTGCGACTGGGGCGCCCGCACGGCCTGCATCCTGGCGGCGCTCTGGCCGGAGCGCTGCCGGGCGCTGGTCTCGGTCAGCGGCTACCTGATCGGCAGCCCGGCGGCCAACCGGGCGCCGCTGCCGCCGCGCGCCGAGCTGGCCTGGTGGTACCAGTTCTACTTCTCCACCGAGCGCGGCGAGGCCGGCTACGCGAAGAACCGGCGGGAATTCGCCCGGCTGATCTGGCAGCTCGCCTCGCCGCGCTGGGCCTTCGACGACGCCACCTTCGACCGCAGCGCCCGGGCTTTCGACAACCCGGACCATGTCGCCATCGTGATCCACAACTACCGCTGGCGGATCGGCCTGGCGGCGGGCGAGCCGCGCTACGATGCGGCCGAGGCGCGGCTGGCCGAGGCGCCGGCGATCCGGGTGCCGACGATCACCCTCGAGGGCGACGCCAACGGCGCGCCGCATCCGGAGCCGGCGGCCTATGCCGGCAGGTTCACCGGCCGCTACGCGCACCGGACGATCGCCGGCGGCATCGGCCACAACCTGCCGCAGGAAGCCCCGCGCGACTTCGCCCAGGCGGTGACCGACGTCGCCGCCGCCTGACCCGACGCGCCACGGAGGACGCCATGCCGACCCGCCGCTCGCTCGCCCCGCTGCTGCTCGCCGCCGGCCCGCTGGCCACCGGCCGCGGCGCCGCGCAATCCCCCGCCGGGGGGCCGGCGCCGGAATTCGCCGGCCTCGACGGCTGGCTGAACAGCCCGGCGCCGCTCACCCTCGGCGGGCTGCGCGGCAAGGTCGTGCTGGTCGATTTCTGGACCTATTCCTGCATCAACTGCCGCCGCACCATCCCCTACCTCAACCGCTTCCAGGCGGAGTACGGGGCGCGGGGCCTGCAGGTCGTCGGCATCCACACGCCGGAATTCGGCTTCGAGCGCATGCGCCGCAACCTCGAGCCGGCGCTGCGCGAGCTCGGCATCGCCTATCCGGTCGGCCAGGACAACGACTTCCGCACCTGGCGGGCCTGGAGCAACCGCGCCTGGCCCGCCTTCTACCTGCTCGACCGCGACGGGCGGATCGTCCTGGTGCGGGAGGGCGAGGGCCATGCGCGGGAGCTGGAAGGCGCGATCCGCGCGCTGCTCGGCCTTGCCCCCGCCGCCGCCCGGCCGGGCGACGACCCCGACCTGTCGCGGGTGCGCTCGCCCGAGGTTTATTTCGGCGCGCTGCACCCGACGCCGCAGGACCGCGCCCAGTCGCCCCGGCGCGGCGAGGCGACCTATGCCTTCCCGGCCAGGGGCCCGGCGCTCGATGCCTACCAGCTCGACGGCGCCTGGGCGCGGGAGGAGGAGGCGCTGGTGCTGCGCTCCCCGCGCGGCGGCCTCCGCCTGCGCTTCTCGGCGGCCAAGCTGCACCTTGTGGCGGGCGCGCCCGATCCCGTCCGGCTCGGCGTCGCGGTGGATGGCGGCGCGGCGCGGGCGGTCGAGGTGGGGCGGCCGACGCTCTACACGCTGCTGGACGGCACGGCCCATGGCGAGCACCTGATCGAGCTCACCGCCGGGACGCCGGGCCTGTCGCTGTTCAGCGCGACCTTCGGCTGAGCCGTCAGAACGGCGCGGGCGCGCCGCGCCGCATCACCGCGACAAGGCCGAGGCAGGCGAAGGCGCCGAGCGCGGCGACGGCGAAGCCGTCGGCATAGGCGAGCACGCTGGCCTGGGTCGTGACCGCCGTGGCCAGCAGCCGCTCCGCCTGCGCCGCCGCCAGCGCCTGGTCGGCCGCATGCGCCCCGAGCCGGGCGGCATAGGCGGCCAGCCGGTCGGCGACGGCGCCGGTGCCGTCGGCCACGTGCAGGCCGATCAGGTTGGCATGCACCTGTTCGCGGATGCGGACGAAGCTCTGCATGAAGGCGGTGCCGACCTCGCCGCCGAAGAGCCGGCTGATCTGCAGCAGGCAGCCGATGGTCAGCGCCTCGGCCGGGACGATGCTGCGCACCAGCAGCACCACCAGCGAGGTCAGCGCGAAGGACTGGCCGAGCGCCTGCAGCACCTGGGAGGGCAGGAAGTCGGCCGTCGCCCATTGGCTGGTGACCTGGCTCGCCATCAGGCAGGCGGTGCCGATCAGCGCCGAGCCGAAGCCCAGCACCCAGCGGCCGTCGATCCGGCGCAGCAGCATCGCCAGCGGCAGCGCGATGACCAGCTGCGGCAGGGCGATCCAGAGCAGGACCTGGCCGACCTGCAGCTCGCGGAAGTTCTGCACCGTCTGCAGGTAGGCCGGGATGATGTAGGCGGTCGACAGGATCATGAAGCGGAAGCCGGCCAGCAGCAGCATCAGGATGGCGAGGTTGCCGCGCAGCAGCATGCGCAGGTTCAGGAAGGGGCGCGGCGTCGTCAGCTCCCGCACCAGGAAGGCCAGCGTCAGGATGCCGCCGCCGGTGGCCAGCCCGACCACCACGCCGCTGCCGCGCCAGTCCAGCCGGTTGCCCTGGTCGAGCGCGGCATAGAGCATGGCGAAGCCGCCCATGGCATAGGCGAGGCCCCACCAGTCCAACTGCCGCAGCAGGCCGGTGTTCACCTTCTCCCGCGGCACGCCGTGCCAGATCGCGGCGAACATGACCGGCAGGGCGACGCAGTACTGCCAGGTGATCCAGTGCCAGGAAAGGGTGTCGGCGTACCAGCCCTCGAGCGAGGCGGCGACGTTCTGCGACAGCTCGGAGTTCATGGCGTAGATCGCCAGGCCGAAGATCACCATGCGCACGGGCAGGCTGCGCACCACGAAGATGATGGTCAGCGGGATGAATGTGCCGGACCCCAGGCCCGAGAGGAATTGCATCGCCAGGAAGGCCGGCAGGTCGTCGGTCAGCGGCCCGATCAGCGAGGTCGTGAAGAACAGGATGATGCCGAGCAGCAGCACCCGCCGCGCGCCGAAGACCGCGCCCAGATAGGGCGAGGCGACGCCCACCACCATCTGGCCGATGCCGAAGCTGGTGGTGATCCAGGCGCCCTCGTCGAAGCCCGCATGCAGCGCGCCGCGCAGGTCGGCCAGGCCGAAGCTGGTCACGCGTGCGCCCAGTGTGCCCATGATCGACCCCAGCAGCACGCCGACCAGGCCGACATAGGGCCGCCAATTGGTGATCTCGAGCCGCGGCGGCGCGAGATGCGCGACCTGCTGCAGCGCCCGGCCGGCGGCGGTGACCGGCGCGAGGTGCTGGCTCACCGCGCGGCCGCCACGGCGGCGCCGGCCTCGCCCTCGCCGGTGTCGATGGTCGCCACAACGGACATCCCCGGCCGCACCAGCGTGCCGAGCGCCGCGTCGGGCTCCAGCACCAGCTTCACCGGCACGCGCTGCACCACCTTGGTGAAATTTCCCGTCGCATTGTCCGGCGGCAGCAGGGCGAAGGTGCTGCCGGTCCCCGGCGACCAGCTCTCGACCCGGCCGCGCAGCACGAGGTCGGGGAAGGCGTCCACCGTGATCCGCGCGGGCTGGCCGACGCGCACCCGGGTCATCTGAGTTTCCTTGAAGTTGGCGATGACCCAGATCCCCGGCAGCGAGACCACGGTGACCACCTGGGTGCCGATATTGACGAACTGGCCCGGTCGCACCTGGCGCTGCCCGGCCATGCCGTCGGCCGGCGCGGTGATGCGCGTGTAGCCGAGCGCGTTGCGCGCCAGGTCGCGCTGCGCCTCGGCGGCGCGCACCTGCGCTTCCAGTTGCTTCTGCTGCACGTCGAGCCCGGCCAGCAGCGCCTTCTGCTGGTCGAGCTGCGCGGTGTTCAGCGCGAGCTGCGCCGCGGTGCGCTTCTCGTTGGCGTCGGCCTGCTCGACCAGCTGCGGCGTGCCGGCCAGGCGGTCGCGGATCAGGTCGCGCTGGCGCTGGGCTTCGAGGTGGTAGCGCAGCAGGTCGGCGCCGGTCGCCTGGATGGTCGCCTCGGCCTGGCGCTGCAGGGCGCGCTGCACGTCGCGCTGGTTGGCGAGGTTCGCCAGGTTGGCCGCCGCCGCGGCGATATTGGCCTCGGCCTGGGCGAGCTGCGCCCGGTAGTCGGAAGGCTCGATCTCCACCAGCAGGTCGCCGCGGCGGACCGCCTGGTAGTCGGCGACGAGGACGCGGGCGACATAGCCGGAAACCTTGGCGGCCAGCGGGGTGAGGTCGCCGGCGAGGTAGGCGTCGTCGGTGCGGGCGTAGCGCACCGCCCCGGTCCAGCGGTTCCAGTTCTCGGCGATCCCCCAGGCGGCGAGGCCGGCACCGATCACCAGGGCGACGCGCAGCAGCGGCCAGAGCCAGCCGAGGCGGGACGGCACGCTGGCGGGGCCGGTCGTCTCGCTCATGCAGGTCACCTTTCGCCGCTATCCGCGCGCCAAGGGATAACCCGGCCGGCGTCGCCGTCGACGATGACGTTGCCGCGCGAAACGCCGGCGGGAACGGCGATGGCCGGGCCGCCAGTCAACGCCCTGGGCGTTTCCGTCCGGGACGATCGCGTGATGTCAGCGGCCCGGCGATTCACGCCCGGGCGCTTCCGCCCGGGACGATCGCGGGCTACGGCGCGTAGGGGTTGGACAGCGTCCCGATGCCCTCGATGGTGACGTCCACCTGCATCCCCGGCCGCATCGGCAGCGCGCCGACCGAGGTGCCGCAGGCGATGACGTCGCCCGGCTGCAGCGTCATCTCGCGCGACAGCAGGGCGACGATGCGGGCGGGGGAAAGGATCATGTCGCTGAGCGGATAGTCCTGCCGAACGCGGCCGTTGAGCGCCACCTTCACCCGCAGCGCGGCCCAGTCGAGCCCGGTGGCGACCGCCGGGCCGATCGGGCCGAAGCTGTCGCAGCCCTTGGCCCGCGCCCATTGCGGGAAGGAGGCATCGGCAAACAGCAGGTCGAGCGCGGTGACGTCGTTGACGCAGGTCAGGCCGAAGATGGCGGCCTCAGCCTCGGCCTCCTCGGCGTTCGACACCTGGCGGCCGATGACCAAGCCAAGCTCGCCCTCGTACAGCACCTTGCCGGCGTAGGTGGCGGGCGGGCGGATCGCCTCGCCCGGGCCGATGACGCTGCGGCTGTTCTTCAGGAAGTAGAGCGGCCCCTCGGGGATGGCGTTGCCCTGCTTCGCCGCCGCCTCGTGGAAGTTGTTCCAGAGGCCGATGAAGGCGCCGGGGCGGACCGGCGCCAGCAGGCGGATATCGGCGAGCGGCAGGCTTTCCCCGGTCGGGGCGGCATTGCCCAGCATGTCGCCGGCATGCACGGCGATGGCCGCGTCCTCCAGCGTGCCGAAGCCTTCGCCACCGTCGCGTGCGAAGCGTACCCAGAGGGCCATCGATGTCACTCCCTTGCGTCGCGCCGGGGTCTACCGGCGGGGCGCGGGGTGTCAACTTGCGCGGACGATCGGGCGCGGCAGGGAGAACAAACGCAGGGAGGAAAGGGTATTCCCTCCCTGAGCCCTTCCCTTCCTTTTCGTGGGCCGGGCGCCACCGCGCGGAGGGTGCCGGACCCAGAAAGGCGGATGAGGGGTCGCGGGGAGAATGCCTTCTCCCCCGGCCTTCCTTAACCGAAGGGCAGCTCCAGCCCCGGCTCGCCCCAGGGCATCGCCGCAAGCTTGCCGCTGAGCGAGAGGGTGACGTAGGCGGTCCGCATCCCCGGCCCGCCGAAGCAGATGTTGGTCGGCATCCGCTCCGGCATCTTCACCACGCCCACGATCTCGCCCTTCGGCGAGACGGTGGTGATCTCGCCGGAGACCAGCGTGGCGACGCAGATGTTGCCCGCTGCCGTCGCCGCGATGCTGTCGAGCCGGCGGTAGCCGGGGAACTGGCAGATCACCCGCCCGCCGTTGCTGGACGGCCAGGGGTCCTTCCGCACCACGCCCGGTCCCTCGATGTCCCAGGCCCAGAGCCGGCCGGTCTCGGTCTCCGCGGCATAAAGCGTGCGGCCATCCGGCGAGAGCGCGATGCCGTTGGCCCCGCCGAAGATCGGGAAGGCGGCCTCGACGATCCTCGAGCCGTCGCTCGCCGCCCAGTAGACGCCGCCATGGTCGCGGTCGCGCGCGCGGACCTTGCCGAGGTCGCTGAACCAGAAGCCGCCCTCCCCGGGCGAGCCCTTGGGCGCGAAGACGATGTCGTTCGGGCCCTTCAGCGTATTCTCGCCGCAGCGGTCGTACAGCACCTTCACGCTGCCGCTGGCGGGGTCGATCACCTCGATCCGGCCGCCCTTGTAGTCCGCCGGCACGCCGTGCGGGCGGAGCCCCTCGGGACCCTCGTGCCAGACGAAGCCGCCGTTGTTGCAGCAGTAGATCTGCCCGCCCGGCCCCATGGCGATGCCGTTCGGCCCGCCGCCCGGCGTCGCCACCGTGGACTTCGTCCCGTCCGGCGCGACCTTGGTCAGCTTGCCCGCGGCGATCTCCACCAGGATGACGCTGCCGTCCGGCAGGGCGATCGGCCCCTCCGGGAAGCGCAGCCCCTCGGCCATGATGGCCAGGCCGGTCGCGTCGCTCATTGGATGTTCCCCCCGCATGTCTTCTGCAAGGGATGATGCGTCAGGCCGGCGGCGCTGCAAACCCGCGGCGCGATGCCGCTACTTCGGCCGCCACAGCTCGACCGGCCCGCGCTCCTCGGCCACCGTGGTGTCCAGCACATAGTCGCGGTTCAGCGTCTCGGTCAGGATCGCCGCCGCGCTCGGGCGCAGCTGCGCCCACCAGCCGCGGTCCACCACCACGATGCGCGGCTTCGTCGCCAGGATGCGCCGGACCTCGGCATCGGTGTCGATGTCGGCCACCTGGGTGAAGCCGCCGGTCAGGTGCGCCGGGAAGACGAAGCGGGTCGGCAGCGCCGCATCGGTCAGCGCATAGACCACGGGGTGGTAGTTGGCGATGAAGATGGCGTCGCCGGGTGCGATCCGCGCGCGGACCGCCTTCGCCACCTCGGCCACCGGGTCCGGCAGCCAGATGCCGAAGCCGCGGCCGACGCGCACCGTCGCCTCCTGCCGCCAGGCCTCCACCGCCACCACCGCGACCAGCGCGACGAAGATCGCCGCGGCGATCCGCGGCCGGGCCAGCCGGGCCAGCCACCAGGCGCCCATCGCCGCCAGGATCGCCATCGGCGGCATCCAGATCAGGAAGTAGTGCGGGTAGTAGAAGCCGGGGCCGACGATCGCCAGGCAGCCGCAGCCGAACCAGACCAGCGCCAGCCGCGCCAGCCGCCCTTCGCGGCCCCGCCGCCAGCCCCAGCGGGCCAGTGCCAGCCCGGCCAGCAGCATCGGCCAGAGCAGCACCAGCAGCGCCACCTGCACCCGCTGCAGCGCCTCCCGCAGGCTCAGCCGCGCCTCGGCATAGCGCAGCGGGGCGAGGAAGGAGCCGTCGAGGAACTCCTTCAGGTCATCCCGCGCCAGGTAGGCGAGGGCGAACAGCGTCGTCGGCAGCAGCACCAGCCCGGCATAGGCCGCCGCCATGGCCAGGGCCCGCCGCCACGGCAGGACCCGCCGCCACAGCGCCGGGACGGTCAGCAGGGCGAAGGCCAGGCACCCCTCCGGCGTCACCACCGGCTTGATGGAGAAGGCGCAGCCCATGGCCAGCCCCATCGGGACCAGGTCGCCCCAGCGCGGCCCCTGCGCGTCCTCGAGCGCCCGCACCGCCGCCCGGGTGCCGAGCGCCATGGCCGAGACCACCAGCGGGGCGAAGAGCACCTCGGTATTGCTGGCGAGGCCGAAGAGCAGGACGGTATGGGCGATGTAGAGGATGGCGGCGGCAAGGCCGACCGGCCGCGGCCCGCCCGCCGCCCGCACCAGCCCATAGAGCGCCCAGCCGGCCGCGGCGACGGTGGTGACGCCCAGCATGCGGATCGTGGCGATGCTCTCGCCGAACAGCCAGATCGCCGCGGCATAGACCGCCGGCGCGCCGATCGGGTGCATGTCCCAGACCGCGACCAGCGGCCAACTGCCGCGCAGCCATTCCCGCGCCTGGACCAGGTAGAGCCCCTCATCCGTGTCGATCACCGTCACGGTGAAGCCGATCCCCCGCAGCAGCAGGGAGGCGCCGAACAGGATCAGCGGCACGAAGGCGGCCTCGACCCAGGCGCGCGCGCGGGTCGCGGGCGAGGCGGCCGGGCCGGGCCCGGGCCGGCTCCCCGCCTCCGGGTTGCCGCTTTGGCCGCGCAGACAGGTTGTGCTCATGCTCTCCACGCCGGGCGGACGGCGTCCCGGGACGGGCGCGACGGCCCGGCCTTATCACGGTTTCCTGAACTGGCGGTGCGATATTCCGCCGCCCCGGCTTGACGGCAGCGGCGGGCGCGGCCGAGCCTTCCCGCATGGCCGATCCCACCGCAACCCCCGGCCGGGCCCCCATGCCGGACCCGGTCACCCTCGCCGTCCTCGACAACCGCCTCCGCGCCATCGTGGAGGAGATGGGGGAGGCGATGCTCCGGACATCCTATAGCCAGATCCTCAACTCCTCCCGCGACTTCTCCATCGCGCTCTGCGACGCGGACTGCCGGCTGGTGGCGCAGGCCGACCACATCCCCGTGCATGTCGGCGCCATGCCCTGGGCGGCCAGGGCCGTGGCGGAAGCCTTCGCCGGCGACATCCGCGACGGCGACACCTTCCTGCTGAACGACCCCTATCACGGCGGCAGCCACCTTCCCGACCTCACCATCATCATTCCCGTCCATGCGGAAGGGGCGTTGCGCTTCTGGTCCGTCGTGCGCGCCCACCAATCGGATATCGGCGGCGCAACCCACGGAGGTTACAACCCCGGCGCGACGGAGATCTGGCAGGAGGGGCTGCGGATCCCCCCGATCCGGCTGGGCGAGGCCGGCTCGCTGCGGGAGGATCTGCTGCGCATGCTGGCGACCAATACCCGCATCCCGCGCGACTTCCGTGGCGACCTGATGGCAATGGTCGGCGCGGCGCGCCTCGGCGAGCAGCGGCTGCGCCCGCTGCTGGCGCGATACGGCGCCGATGCGCTGGATGCCGCGGTCTCCGCCATCCTCGACCTGTCGGAGGCGCATGCCCGGCGGATCCTGGCCACCTGGCCCGACGGCACCTGGCTGGGCGAGGCCATGCTCGACGACGACGGCTTCGACCGCCGCGACATCGCCATCCGCGCCCGGGTCACCAAGCGGGGCGAGGGCCTCACGGTGGACCTGTCGGAGAGCGACCCGCAGACCAAGGGCTTCGTCAATTCCAGCTACCCCAACATGCGCAGCGCCGTCGCGATGGCGTTCGCGTTCCTGCTCGACCCCGACCTCGCCAAGAACGACGGCGCCTTCCGCCCGCTCGAGGTCATCGCCCGGGAAGGCACCGTGGTCTGGGCGCGGGAGGGCGCGCCAGTGACCATGTGCACCAGCCATTGCTCGAACGAGATCGTGGAAGCCATCGTCCGCGCGCTGCAGCACTGCTGCCCCGACCGCGCCATGGGCGGCTGGGGCCGCCGCTTCCGGGTGGCGATCACCGGCCAGGATGCCAGGCGGCCGGGGCGCCGCTTCGTCTGGCACATGTTCCATGCGAGGCCGGGGGGCGGCGGCTCCTCCGGCGGCGACGGCTGGTCCGGCGCGGGCGAGTGGCATTCCGCCGGCGGCCTCAAATTCGGCAGCGTCGAGATGGCCGAGGCGCGCTTCCCCCTGCTCTTCGAGACGCATGAATTCCTCCCCGGCTCGGCCGGGGACGGCCAGCACCGCGGCGGCCTCGGCGGCCAATTGTCGCTGCGGATCGAGAGCGAAGGCCCGGCCGCGGCCAATACCGCCGGCGACGGGGTGCGGCACGGCGCCGCCGGGATGCGCGGCGGGCGGGACGGCCGGCCGCACCACTACCGCCTGCGCCATGCGGACGGCACCGAGCGGGTCCTGCGGACCAAGGAGGTCGGCATCCCCGTCCGGCCCGGCGACCGCCTGCTGGTCGAGGCCGCCGGCGGCGGCGGCTGGGGCCCGCCCGAGGCGCGCGCGCCCGAGGCCCGGGCGCGCGACGCGGCGGAGGGCTACGTCTGATGGCCGCGTCCGATAGCCAGGCGGCCGAACGGGCGCAGCAGAATGGCCTGACGATCGGCATCGATGTCGGCGGCACCTTCACCGACGTGGTCTGCATCGCGGCCGGCGGCGCCCAGACCCTGGCCAAGGCGGCCAGCACCCCGGCCGACCAGTCGGAGGGCGTGGTCGAGGGCCTGCGCAACCTCGCCGCCGCGCTCGGCCTCGACCTCGCCGCGCTGCTGGGGCGCACCGCCCGCATCGTCCACGGCACCACCGTCGCCACCAACGCCCTGCTCGAGCGTAAGGGCGCCCGGATCGGCCTGCTGACCACCGCCGGCCACCGCGACGTCATCGAGATGCGGGAGGGACTGAAGCCCGAGCGCTACGACCTCCGCCTGGCCGCGCCGGAGCCGCTGGTGCCGCGCCGCCTCCGCCTCGGCGTCGCGGAGCGGCTGCGGCCGGACGGCAGCGTGGAGGTGCCGCTCGACCCCGCCTCGCTCGACGCCGCCATCGCCGCGCTGAAGGCCGGGCAGGTCGAAGGCGTCGCCATCGGCTTCCTCCATAGCTGGGCGGCGCCGCAGCACGAGCACGCCGCCGCCGCCGCGGTGGCCGCCGCCATGCCCGGCGCCTTCGTCACCTGCTCGGCCGACGTGCTGCCGCAGATCAAGGAGTTCGAGCGCTTCAGCACTACCGCGGTGAATGCCTATGTCGGCCCCGTGGTTTCCCGCTACCTCGGCAAGCTGGCCGGGCGGCTGGAGCAGGCGGGCTACCGCGGCCCGCTCTTCGTCATCCTCAGCCATGGCGGCGTCGCGCCGGTGGAGGAGGCGGCGCGGCGCGCGGTCGGCACCGCGCTGTCCGGCCCGGCCGGCGGCGTCGCCGCGGCCGTCGCGCTGGCGGCGCAGGGGCTTGGCCAGGACCTCGTCACCTTCGACATGGGCGGCACCTCGACCGACATCGCGCTCGTCACCGGCGGCGAGGCGGCGCTCGGCCGCGGCCGGGTGGTGGGCGGGGAGCGGATCGCGCTCGAGAGCCTCGACATCGTCACCCTCGGCGCCGGCGGCGGCTCGATCGCGCATCTCGGCCCCGGGGGCACGCTGCAGGTCGGGCCGCGCTCGGCCGGCGCGGTGCCGGGGCCGGCCTGCTACGGCCTGGGCGGGGCGGAGCCGACGGTGACCGACGCCAACCTGGTGCTCGGCTACCTCGACGCCGGCAACTTCCTCGGCGGCGCCCGCCGGCTGGACCTGGCGGCGGCCGAGGCCGCGGTCGCCGGCCTCGCCGCCCGGCTCGGCATCACCCCGGCGGCCTGCGCCGCCGGCATTCACGACCTGGTCAATGCCCGCATGGCCGATGGCGTGCGGCTGGCCACCGTCCGCCGCGGCGTCGACCCGCGCGACAGCGCCCTGCTCTCCTTCGGCGGCGCCGCCGGGCTGCACGCGACCGCGGTGGCGCGCGAGCTCGGCCTCCGCCGCGCCGCCGTGCCGCTGTTTGCCGCCGGGCTGTCGGCCTGGGGCATGCTGCACACCGACCTGCGCTACGAGCTGACCCGCAGCGCGGTGACGCCCGCCGGCATGCCCGCCGACGCCGCGCTGCGCGCGCTGTTCGACGGGCTGGAAGCCGAGGGCCGCGGCCGGATGGCGGGCTGGCATGGCGGCGAGACCGCCGCGCGGCGCAGCGCCGACATGCGCTACGGCGAGCAGGTCTTCGAGATCGCCGTGCCGCTCGACGGCATCGACTGGGCCGGCCCCGACCTCGGCGCGCAGATCCGCGCCGCCTTCCACGCCCGCCACCGCGCGCTCTTCACCTACGACCTGCCGGAGGAGGAGGTGGTGCTGGTCAATGCCCGCCTCGCCGTGGTCGGCCTGCTGCCGCGCCATGCCGCGGCGGGCGGCGCCGCGGGCGAGGCGGCGGCCCCGGTGGCGCAGCGCCGCATCCGGCTGGACGGCGCGGCGGTCATGGCGCCGGTGCACCGCTTCGAGGCGCTGGCGCCGGGCCAGGCGGTGGCCGGGCCGGCGATCGTCGAGAGCGCCACCACCACCGTGCTGCTGCGCCCGGGCGATGCCGCGCGGATGGATGCGCGCGGCTGGCTGGAGATCGCGGTGCCGCCGGGCTGATCAGCGCGGATCGCGGCGGGGCAGGATGCCGCCCGCTTCGAACCCGGCGTGATGCCCGCCGGCCGCTCCGTCGCTCGGCACCCCGCGCGCGGTCCCGCCGGTCAGGCGCGCCCGTAGCGCAGGGTGACCGTCGCCGCCGTGGCCGCCACGCGGCGCGGCGCGAGCGCGGCATCCGATCCCGGCTGGCCGCCCAGCCAGCCGCCATGCAGCCCTTCCAGCACCGCCGCGATCCAGGTCCCGTTGGCCTCCGTCCCGGCGGCGATCGATGGCGCGGCATTGTGGCTCAGCACCAGGGCCCGGTCCTGCGGGTCGAGCCCGATCTCCACCCAGCCCCAGTCGCAGCCGGCCAGGCATTCATTGATGCGCGCCTCCAGCTCCGGCAGGCTGCCGCAGGCCGGCAGCGGCATCAGCCCGGCCATCCGCGCGCCCACGGCGCGCAGCAGCGCATCGCGCGAGGCGCCATCGAGATTGGCGTCGAGCGTTTCCACCAGCGCCCGCAGGAAGCCACGCCACTGCGCGGCGACGCCGCGCCGGGCCAGGTAGGACAGGGAACGCTGCTCGTCGACGGCCGTCATGCAACACCTCCGGTAATCGCCGCGGCGGGCCATGCCTGGCCGCCGGTCGTCATGACCGGGACAGGGGCCCGGCCACCGGTTGGTCGCGCGCGCCTGCGACCGGCCGCGCGCCACCTCACCTCGCTCCACCGCATCCTGCCCTTCTCCTGGCGGGTCAGCGATCGAAGCGGTAGCGCGCGAAGACCAGCCCGCGCGCCTCGTTCCAATTGGCCGTGCGGTCGTAGCGCAGCAGCCCGCCGATCCGCAGGTTGGGCGTCACCGAATACTCCACGTCGGCGCGCACGCCGCCGCTGACCCCCGAATGGGTCGAGGCCGGCAGCGTCGAGCGCAGGGTGGGATCCGCGGCCGCGGCGAGATCCGCCTGCGCCTGCATGGCGCTGTCGAGCGGGAAGTACTTCGCCGCGCTCTCGCGGTAGGCCTGGTAGCCGATCGTGCCGCCCAGCCGCCAGGCGAGGTTGCCCTTGCGCGCCCGCCAGTCCAGCGGGAAGAGCGCCGCGGTATAGCTCTGCGGGCTGAAGTACCCGCCATTGCCGTAGGAGAAGAGCCGCTGGTTCTTGTCGTAGGCGAAGTAGACGAGGTCCATGCCGGCGATCAGTTCCTCGTCCGGCTCGCGGTAGACGACCCAGGAGGCACCGGCACCCGCTTCGATGCGGTTGTTCTTCGCCACCTGCGTGCCGTCGAGGCCCGAATAGCCGCCGCCGACGTAGAAGGAGACCGGCTGGGTCCCGACCTCGAGCTGCGCCCTGCCGCCGGTGCGGACCACGCCGCCCCAGCTACGGCCGGAATTCACGTCCCGCATGCCGGACCAGGACAGCAGGCTGTCCGTGACCGGCCGCCGCTCCCCGGTCACCCGCAGCTTCAGGGTATCGGTCAGCGCCGGCGCGATCTCGACGCCGCCGATGATGTTCTGCTCGCGGAAGCCGAGCGGCGTGGTGCCGATATCCGCGGTGAAGGCATTGCGCGAATAGGCGAGGCCCAGCCCGACGCCGGAGGCGGTGTCGTCGCGCGGCGTGTAGCGGTCGCGGGTCGCCTGGCTCGGCCCGGCGGCCTGGCCGGCCGGCTGGCGCAATTCCGGCACGAGCATGTTGGTGCCGAAGCTGCGCAGCGTGCTGAGGTTGCCGTTGTCGAGCTGGCCGGTCGAGATCGTCACCGGCGTCACCGTGGCGGTGAAGCGGCCGCCGAGCGCGCCGACGGGCAGCGAGGCGCTGACCGGCGCGCTGACATCCGACAGCCGGTCGAGCCCGGCGGTGCCGGAGCGGAAGCGCATCGCCAGCGCCCCCTGGATGCGGCCGGAGGCTTCCTCCCGCACCGAGGCGAGCTCGCGCGCCACCTCGGCCGCCACCGGATCGGCGCCGGGGACGACCGAGGAGGAAGCGCTGCCCGGCACCGCGCCGCGGAAGGGATTGCCCGGCCCGCCGACATTGGCCGAGACCTGCACCACCTTGCCCTGGCTGCGGAGCTGGTCCTGCGCCCGTTCCAGCGCCCGCAGGGCGCGGCCGGAATTGCCGCCGGCGCGGGCGATCTTCGCCTCCATCAGCGGGACGCGCGGATCGTTCGGATTGAAGGCCCGCGCCTCGACCAGCAGCGCCTCGGCGCGGCCCCAGTCGCGCTGGGAGATCGCCGCATCCACCGCGGCCATCCGCGCATCCATGCTGCGCGGGTCGCCCCGCAGCACGGCTTCGGCGACCTGCGCCGCCTGGTCCGGCTGCCGCGCGCCCTGGTACAGCCGGGCCAGCGCGAGATTGGCCTGCGGGTTGGTCGGGTCGCGGCCCAGCACGGGCGCCAGCGCCTCATAGGCCGCGGCCTGGTTGCCCTGCTCGTTCAACCTGTCGGCGGTGCGGATGGCGAAGCCCGCCTGCAGCGCCGCCGCCTGCCGGCGATCCTCGGCCGAAAGGCCGGGCTGGCTTTCGACCGAGCGGGCGATCTGCACCGCCTCGCGCTCGGCCCCCGCGCCCAGCAGCGCGCCGGCGATGGCCAGCCGCGCCGCGGCCGGAGCGCCGGCATTGGCCGAAACGGCGGCCCGCCCGGCTTCCGCCGCGCCCTGTGCGTCGCCCAGCGTGCCGAGCGCCCGCACCGCCAGCGCGCCGGCGCCCCCCGTCGGGTCCGGCCGCGCCGCGATGGCGACCAGCGCCGCGCGCCCCTCGGCCCGCGACCCCATCCGCCAGGCCGACACCGCGCGGTCCACCTCGGACGCCACCCGGCTGCGGGCGAGCTGGCGGCTCATGTCCGCCGTGCGCTGCTTCGCCGGGATGCGGTTCAGGTAGGCCGCGGCGTCATTCGGCCGGCCATCCTCCTCGGCGAAGAGCGCCGCGGCGTGCAGCCCCTCCGCCCCGCCGCCGGCGCCGAGCGCGCCCATCAGCTCGCGCGCTTCCGCCTGCTGGCCTTGGCGCGACAGCAACCGCGCCAGGTCGAGCCGGATCCAGGGGCTGCCGGGGTCGAGCGCCAGCGCTTCCCGCAGCCGGACCAGCTGGTCCTCCGGGTCGTTGGCGCGCTGCGCCTCGGCCCGCAGCTGGCTGGCGCGGCCGGCATTGGTGCCGGCCTCGTTCGCGGCCTGGCGGACCCGGCCCTGCAGCGCCTCGGCCTCGGCAAAGCGGCCCTGCTGCTGCAGCACCTCGTAGAGGCCGCTGGTGGCGGCGCCGAGGTTGGGCCGGCGCGCCAGCGCGGCGCGATAGCGCGTCTCCGCCCCGGCATGGTCGCCGCGGCGGAGCGCGATGTCGCCCAGCAGCGCCTCGGCATCGGCGCGGTCGGCGGCGTCGCGGCTCAACGCGCGGCGCAGGCTCTGCTCGGCGGCGTCGAGGTCGCCGGCCTGGATCTGGCTGCGCGCGCCGGCAAGGTCGGCGGCATAGCCGGCGCCGTCCAACGCCTTCTGCCACTGCGCCCGCTTCGCGGGATCGAGCCGGATGGCGCGCTCCAGCAGGCTGCGCGCCTCCCCGTAGCGGCCTTCGCGCAAGCGCACGATGCCGAGCCCGCCGATCGCATCGGCATCCCCGGGGTTGGCGGCGATCGCCGCCTCGAAGTCGCGGCCGGCATCGCGGGCGCGGTTGGTGTTCAGCAGCTCGAAGCCGCGCAGCCGCGCGGTGGCGGCCTCGTCCGGCGGGCCGCCGGGCTGCGGCGCGCGGATCTCCTGCAGCCGCTGGGCCACCGCTGGGTCGTTCGGGTTGCGCGCGAGGAAGGCCTCGAGCTCCGGCGCCATGGCCGGGTTCGGCCCGGCCCAGAGCAGCGCCTGGCGCCAGGCATTGGTCGCGCCGCCGCCGGCATCGCTGCCGGAGGCGAGGCGGCGCAGCCGGGCGATGCCATCGGCCCGGGTCGCGTCGCGGTAGGTCAGGATCTGCGCATAGGCGAGTTGCAGCCGGGCATCGCTCGGCGAGCGCTCGACCAGCCGGGCGAGGCCGGACCGCGCCTCCTCGTACCCGCCTTCGGTGCCCGCCAGGGTGGCGTAGAATTCCTGGGCGTAGGAATCCGGCGGCGTCGGGCTGCGGAACAGCTCGCGGTACTGCGCCACCGCCTCGGCGCCCCGGCCGGCCTGGGCGAGGCGGCGGGCTTCGAGCAAGGCATTCTGGTCGACGGTGGCGGCACGGACGGTGACATCCGTCTCCTGCAGCCGCTGGTCGGCGGGGGAGACGGCGCGCAGCCGGGCGATCAGCGCATCCGCCGCCGCGCGGTTGCCGAGCTGCGCCTGCGCCTGGGCTGCGCTGGCCAGGGCTTCCACGTTGCGCGGATCGGCGGCGAGGACCCGGTCGAGCGCCCTTACCACCTGGTCCGGCCGGTTCTGCAGGCGCCAGTAGTTCGCCTGCTCCAGCAGCGTGGCGATCGCCTTGTCGGTACCCGGCGGCGTCGCCACGGCGAGTACCTGCGCCGAGGCCGGATCGCTGGCGAGCAGGAGAAGGACCGCCGGGGCCAGGGCGGCGCCGGCGAGCAGTCGGGTGCGGTGGGTCACGCCGTGCGCTCCCGCAGCCGGCGGGCGGCACGGCGGCGCAGCAGCCAGTAGACCGGCCCGGCCATCAGCAGCGGCGCGATGACGAGCATCACCAGCAGCGACAGCGGGCTGTCGCCCAGCAGGTATTGCGGCCAGAGCCAGAAGGGCAGCCAGCCGACGGTATAGCGGTTGCCGAGCGCATAGCCCTGCACCTTGCCGCCGGTCAGCAGCACCATGTCGCCCTGCACGCGCGGCAGTTGCTCGGGATCGCGCAGCGCCTGCACCATGGCCTCCACCGCGGCCGGCGTGCTGCCGCTGAGGGCGACGACCGAGCGGCCGGGGGTGAGCGGGGATTCGAAGCCGATCAGGGCACCCAGCCCCTCGCCCGGCGCCAGCAGCTGCGCCGCCGCGCGTTCCGCCAGGCCACGCTTGTCGACGCCGCCGAAGACATGCCGGATATTGGCCACCGCGTCCGGCAGGGCGACGGACAGGCGGTTGCCATCCAGCTGCACCGGGCCGTCCTTCAACAACTGCTGCAACGCCGGCTGGCGGCCGAGCGCGCCGACCACGATCAGGTCGAGGCCCGCCACCTGCGGGATGCCCTGCGGCCGCACCACCTGCAGGCCCGTCGCCGGCAGGCCGACGATCGCCGAAAGCCGACCGATTAGGCCGAGGAAGGCCGACATCTCCTGCGGATGCGGCCGGTCCGGCAGGACTGCGGCGGTGCCCGACAGGTCGGCCTGCTTGGTGAAGGGGAAGCCCGCGCCGGCGAAGAAGGCCAGGTTCGGCAGGGTGGTGAAGCGATAGCTATCCGACAGGTCGATCGTGCTGTCGGGGTCGATCGAGGCGCGGATGTCGCCCGGCACCGCGACGCAGTCGCCGCGCGCCATCGGTTTCATGTCGAAGCGCAGCTGCAGCTCGTTCTGGCCGAAGACGATCCAGGGCGGCATCCCGGCCTGGCCGCTGCGGCGGTCCGGCTGGCCGATCTGCTGGCTGATCCATGACCAGGGCCAGGACGGCTCGGCGCCCTGCAGCGGGAAGCTGCGGAGGTAGAGATCGTTCACCGCCACGTCGAGCCGCGAGACGGAGGTGTCGATGATCGGCCCGGGCGGACCGCGGTAGCGGATATCCGTCCTGAGCGGCCGGTTGCGCCAGGTATAAAGGTCGGGCGCGGTGCGGAAGGGGACGGAGATGGCGCCCGGCGAATAGCCGAAGGCCTGCAGCTCGGACGGGTCGACCAGTTCGCCGAGGCGGACCGGGCGGTCGCCGTGCACCCAACGCGGCGCGTCATAGGGTTGCCGCGGCGTGACCTCGGGCGGCTGGACCAGCGCGAGCTCGCCCGACAGCGCGGCACGGCCGACCGCGAGCGCCGTGGCCGCGCTCGCCGCCTCGGCCCCGCTGCGGCCGCCGATGACCAGGATCGTGCCATAGGGGTCGCCCGGATGCGGCACCAGCGCGATGGTCGGGCCATCGAAGCGCGGCAGGGTGAGGCCCGGGACGGCATCCGGCCCGGCGGCGATCACCACCGCATGGCCGCGCGAGGGCAGCGAGGCGGAAACCGGGAATTCGGCGCCGCGGTAGTCCGCCTGCACCGCGAACCAGGAGGCGGCGACGGCCGCGGCGCGGATGGCTTCGTTGCCGGCGCCTTCGGGCAGCACCACCGGCAGGTTCAGCGGGCTGCGGATCAGCCGCTGGTCGAAGAAGGGCTCCGGCAGCCGGGCCAGGTCGCGGGTCGGCGGCAGCTTCTCCAGCAGCAGGTGCAGCGTGGAGGTATCGGAGATGGTCGACCAGAGCAGGCCCGAGAGCGGGTCGTTGCACTCCACCGCGTAGCGGCCGGAGAAGCGGAAGTTCAGCCGGTTGGTATCGGCGAAGAAGACCGGGTTCACCGGGAATTCCATCGGCCCGAAGCTCGGCCGCGAGCGGTCGGGCTGGATCGCGCCGACGAACTGCTCGTTCAGCGCGACGGCGATCTGGCTCAGCTCGGGGATCAGCGCCGGGGAGGTCGCGCCCTGCAGCACCAGCCGCGCCTGGGTCACCACCTCGTCGCCGCGGATGCCGAAGAGCACGCCCTGCAGGTCGGTGGTGCCGCGCAGCTGCATCGGCGCGCGCAGGCCAAGCTGGCGCAGCGTATAGGAGATCCGCCGGGTGCCGGCACCGGCGTCCTGGCCGGCGGGTGCGGCGGCGACCGGCGCGGGGAATGTCGGCGCGACGTAGGCCGGAGCGGGCGCGGCGTAGGCCGGCGGTGCCGCGGCGGGTGACGGCGCCGCGGGCACCATCGCGGCAGGTGCCGATGGGGCGGGCGCCAGCGGCGCCGGCGCCTGGCCACGCGACTGCGCCGTCGCCGCACCGGGCAGCGCCAGGCCGAGGGCCAGCAGCCAGGCCGCGGCGCGGCTGCC
>NZ_SMSJ01000299.1 GCF_004355005.1 Dankookia rubra | reverse complement strand
TGATCTGGCGATGCTGTTGACGGCGCTCCGTGTACCATGCTGCGCTCAAACACAGCGATCGCAGGCCGATAGCAAAATAGGTGCATGGCCTCAAGCGATCACATGCCGAAGCCGCTTCCCGGATAAGCTGGAGGAATAGTGCTGAACGGCATGCCTAAGCGCGAAATGCACCTTCTGGCCTACCTGAAGACAGGCCCTACGGGCATACATGTCGGGGCTTGGCGTCATCCCGACAGCAGGCTCGATGACATCCTAGAGCCCAGCCGTTACGAGCGCATCGCCCGGGTCCTCGAGGCCGCAAGGTTCGATGGCGGCTTCTTCGCCGACCTGTTCGGCCTTTACGACATCCACCAGGGCGGTTTCGACACCTACATCCAGCGCGGCGGGCAGATCAGCTTCCTCGACCCCATGGTCGTGCTGCCGCTGATGGCGCGGGTGACCGAGCATCTTGGCCTCGGCGCCACGCTCTCCACCAGCTTCCACAGCGCCTACCACTTGGCCCGCCTACTCGGCTCGCTCGACGTGCTGAGCAAGGGCCGCGTCGCCTGGAACGTGGTGACCTCCGCCACTGACCTCGAAGCACGCAATTTCGGCATCGATGCACTGCCGCCGAAGGACCTGCGCTACGACATCGACGACGAGGTGCTGGAGGCCTGCTTCGCCCTTTGGGACTGCTGGGAGGACGGCGTCTTCGTCCTCGATAAGGAGCGCGGGGTTTTCGGCGACCCGGGCCGCATCCGCTACGCCAACTATGCCGGCCAGCACGTGCGCAGCCGCGGTCCGCTGTCGATCCCGCGCTCGCCGCAGGGCCGGCCGGTGATCATGCAGGCCGGCGCTTCGGAGCGCGGCCGCGATTTCGCCGCGCGCTGGGCCGAGGCGATCTTCGCCGCGCAGAACAGACAAGCGGCCATGACCGAGTTCTACGGCGACGTGAAGGG
>NZ_SMSJ01000298.1 GCF_004355005.1 Dankookia rubra | reverse complement strand
AGTGCCCGTTTTTGAAGTCATGGGGCGGGCAGTCGTCTGCGGTTGGGATGGGCGAGGCGATGGAGCATCAAGCGGATTGCGGCCAGGGTGACCATCGCCTCGGAGACTTCGGGTAGCGCCTCGTAGTCCTTGGACAGTCTGCGCCAGCGGCCGAACCAGCCGAGCGATCTCTCGACCACCCAGCGCCGGGGTTGCACGACGAAGCCGGTGCTGCCTGCGAGGCGGCGAACGATGATCAGCACCAGACCTGCCAGAAAGCAGGCGAGCAAGGCCGCAAGCCGATTGTAGATGCTGTCGGCGAACACCGCCCGGAGCCAGTTGTAGAGCGGCTTCAGGCGCTTCAGCAGGTCGCCGAGGCCGTCGGCGTCCTGGATGTCGGCCGCATGGACGAGGATGCCGAGCAGCAGCCCATCCGTGTCCACCGCAATGTGCCGCTTGCGCCCCTTCAGCCGCTTGGCGGCGTCCCAGCCGCGTGGGCCACCGCTCTCCGTCGTCTTCACGCTTTGGGTGTCGATGATCGCGGCAGAAGGACTTGCTTCCCGCCCGGCGCCCTCGCGCAGCATGACCACGAAGTGGTGGCGGATGCTCTCCCACACGCCATCCCGGAGAAAGGCGCGCATATAGCCGTACACCGTCGGCCAAGGTGGGAAAGCCGGTGGCGGCGGCAGGTGCCGCCACTGGCAGCCGGTGCGCACTAGGTAGAACAGCCCGTCCAGCAGGTTGCGCATGTCCGTGCTGCGCGGCCGCCCGCCGGGCCTGGCGGGCGGAATCAGCGGTTCGAGGAATCGGAACTGGTCATCCGTTAGCGCCTGGCCGGAGCCGAAATTCCCAACCAGCGCGCGATCAGCCGGCGTCCACATGGCGGTCTCCAAGCAGGAAACCGCCCGCAACGCCGCCCAAGGGGTCAGGATCAGCCCGTCAGACGAGTGCCATCACCCCTTCGCAAACGGGGTCT
>NZ_SMSJ01000297.1 GCF_004355005.1 Dankookia rubra | reverse complement strand
CTAGGTGTTTGGTCCCGGGGTTTCGTGGTGCAGTCTTCTCCCAGGCATGGAAGGACGCGCTATGGGCCAGGTTCTCCACGGCAGCGCCACTACGACAGAGGCGATCCGTCGCGCGATCCAGCATAGTCAAGCGAGCCTAAAGGAGCTGGCGCGCCGCTACGGGGTGAACCCGAAGACGGTCGCCAAATGGCGCAAGCGGTCTTCCGTCGCCGACCTGCCGACCGGCCCTCGGGAGGCGCACTCCTCCACGCTTTCGGCCGATCAGGAGGCCATCATCGTTGCCTTCCGGCGGCACACCCTGCTGCCGCTCGATGACTGCCTCTATGCTCTGCAGCCCACTCTGCCTCAGCTCACGCGCTCAGCGCTGCACCGCTGCCTCCAACGTCACGGCATTTCTCGCCTGCCCGAGGTCGAGGGCGACAAACCAGCCAGGAAGGCTTTCAAGCCGTATCCCATCGGCTACTTCCACATCGACATCGCCGAGGTCAGCACCGAGGAAGGCAAGCTCCGCCTTCTCGTGGCCATCGACCGCACCAGCAAGTTCGCCTTCGTCCGCCTGGTCGGAAGCGCCGGCAAAATGGAGGCAGCCCAGTTCCTGCGCGACCTGATCGAGGCCGTCCCATACCACATCCACACCGTGCTGACCGACAACGGCGTACAGTTCACCCCACGCAAGCAGGACATCTGGGACAGCGACCACATCTTCGACCGTGTCTGCGACGAACACGGCATCGAGCATCGGCTGACGAAGGTGAACCACCCCTGGACCAACGGCCAAGTCGAACGGATGAACCGCACCATCAAGGATGCCACCGTCAAACGCTATCACTACGACAGCCACGAGCAGCTCCAGCGGCATCTCGATGACTTCATCGCAGCCTACAACTTCGGTCGCCGCCTCAAGCGACTACGCGGCCTAACGCCATACGAATTCATCTGCAAAGCATGGACGGCGGAGCCGCAGCGCTTCACAGCAAACCCGCACCACGAAACCC
>NZ_SMSJ01000296.1 GCF_004355005.1 Dankookia rubra | reverse complement strand
AGAAGCTGTACGCGATTAAACTCCTTACTGCACCTGGGTTTGAGCGACGAGCCGGCGTGCGATGATGGAGGTCATCGCAATCCAGATATGCCCGGCAAAGAGGTCCCCGGCGCGGTCGTACACGACGTTGAGGCGGCGGTAGCGGCTGAGCCAAGCGAACAGCCGCTCCACCACCCACCTGATCCCGTTTGGCAGGAAGCGACCCTCGCGCGTGCCGCCGGGCGAGACCGAGACATGGATGTCGTGCTCGAGCGCTGCCGCGGCGAAGGGCGCGCCCTTGAAGCCGCTGTCGCCGAGGAGATCACCTTCGAAGCCGAGCGCGGCCAGCCGCGGCAGCATCGGCAGGACGCCCGCGCGGTCGTCGGTGTTGGCGGGGTGCAGTTCGAGATCGAGCAGCGAGCCGTGCTTGTCGCAGACCGCGAACAGCTTCACGCCCTTGACCAGCTTGCCGCCATCGATGCCGCGCACCCAGGCGGTTGGGGCTGACCGGAGAGAGCGGCTGTCGGTCACCACCGCCGAGGGCAGCACCTCGTCGCCGCAGGCCAGCCGCCAATCGAATGCCAGGCGTTGTCCCAGCCGTCGCCAAAGCCCCAGGCGGGTCCAGCGCGCGAAGCTGCTGTGCAGGGTGGTGAAGGGAACACCCGAGAGCCAGCCGGCGATGCGCCACTGCAGGCCGCCGAAGGTCAGCGTCCAAATCAGCCCGATCAGGCGCCGCCGCAGCATCAGGTCCGGCTTGCGGCCGCGGCGGTGCACGCCGATCCGCTCGCGGTCCATGGCCTCCAACTCGGCCTCGACCGCGAAGACGAAAACCTCGATGTCAGCCAGGGCATTCCAGCCGTCACCACGGCTGGGGCGGGGAACACGGCGATCGGAAGGCGGAGGCAGGTCGGCATTGCTGTGTAGGCTGGTGCGAGACATCGGCCCAACATGGTGAGGCTCAGCCGGCGCACTGCCCTACGTGTCGAAACCGACCTGAAGGGCCAGACTTATTTCGCGTTCAGACTCT
>NZ_SMSJ01000295.1 GCF_004355005.1 Dankookia rubra | reverse complement strand
CGGCCCCGGCCGCGCCCGGCGCGCCGGCGACGCCGCCCGTGCCGGCGGCGCGGCACGACGGCCGCGTCATCCCCGACCTGCCGCTGCCGCTGGAGCTGCTGCGGATCACCGACAGCGACCTGCGCTGGACGATCGGCGAGCTGCGCTCCGGCGGCGTCACCCTGCGCGACACCGCCGCGCATGCCGAGATCCGCGACGGCCACGGCCGGCTCGACCCCTTCACCACCAGCCTGCCGGGCGGCAGGCTGTCGCTGCGCGTCGCGGCCGACGTCACCACCACCCCACCCAGCTTGCAGGTCGCGGCGCAATCCGAGGGGATCGACCTGCCGCCCCTGCTGGCGGCGCTGCACACGCCGGGCGGCACCGCCGGGCGGGTCGAGCTCGACCTGGACCTGCGCGGCCAGGGCCGCGACCTGCGCGCCGTCGCCGCCACGGCGACCGGGCATCTCGGCCTGGCGCTGACCCATGGGCAGGTCGAGAGCGGCTCCGGCTCCCTGCTCGGCCAAGCGCTGGGTGACCTGCGGCGGGCGGTGCCGCAACTCGGTGCGCTGGCCGAGGGGCGCGTGACCGTCGCCTGCGCCGCCACCCGCTGGCGGGCGGAGGCGGGCATTGCCCGGGCGGAGGCGCTGCTGCTCGACGGCTCGCTCGGCAAGGTCGGCGGCGGCGGCCAGGTGAACCTGCGGGACGAAACGCTGGCGCTGCGGCTGCAGCTCGACCTGCGGCTGCCGATCCCGGGGGTGAGCCAGCTGCGCATCCGGGCGCCGCTGCCGGTCGGCGGCACCCTCGCCAATCCGCGGCCGGATTACGGGCCGGCGGTGACGCGCGGGGCGCTGGGCACGGCGGAGGGGCTGATCCAGATCCCCGGCAACCTGGCCGGGGATATCCTGGGCGCGCTCGGCGGCAATGGCGCGGCGCTGACGAACGGCCTGCCGGATTGCGGCCCGGCGCTGGCCGCGGCCCGCGGCGGCCGGGCCGGACCGGTCCCGGAGCCCGCGGCCGGCCCGCCCGCCGCAGC
>NZ_SMSJ01000294.1 GCF_004355005.1 Dankookia rubra | reverse complement strand
CGCTCGCGCTTGGTGCGGGCTCTGCTGGCGGAGGCTGCCACTTATGGGTGATTTCGCATCGGTCATCGGGTCCGGACCAATCGTCGGCCTGGACGACATCCCGAACAACCTGAGCGCCTATTATCAGATCGTCTCGTCCGGGGTGGTGCTCGACCTGTCGCAGCATACGGCCAGGAACATCGTCGACGGCCATCTCGACCCCTACGACCTGACGGTCATCGGCGGGTCGAGCAACGACCACGTCTCCGGCGGCCATGCGGAGGACGATCTCAGCGGCGGCAACGGCGCCGATACCATCTTCGGCTATATCGGCGACGACAGGATCCAGGGTGACGAGGGCAACGACTGGCTCTCGGGCGGCCTCGGCGACGATACCGTCCTCGGCGGCAAGGGCGACGACGTCGTCATGGGCGAGGAGGGCGACGACAGCCTCGCGGGCGGCGACGGCAGCGACTGGCTGGCCAGCGGCAGCGGCGACGACACCGTCGCGGGCGACAACGGCAACGACAGCATCTATGCCGGCAGCGGCGACGACTTGGTGCGCGGCGGCAACGGCGATGATTCCATCATCGGCGACACCGGCAACGACACGCTGTACGGCGACAACGGCGACGACATGCTCGCCGGCGGCAAGGGCGGCGACCAACTGGACGGCGGCAACGGCGACGACTGGATGGCGGGCGAGGCCGGCGAAGACCAGATGTTCGGCGGCAACGGCAGCGACACGCTGATCGGCGGCGACGGCAGCGACACCATGACCGGCGGCAACGGCAGCGACACCTTCCTGTTCGAAAGCGGCTTCGGCGACGACGTGATCACCGATTTCAGCAAGGCCGACCAGATCTGGCTGACCGCCAACATCAACAACTCGGGCATCAGCAATGCCCGGGATGTCGCGCAGTACGTCTCCGGCGATGCCGGCCACACCACGATCAAGATCGGCGACGACAGCATCCGCCTGGATGGGGTCGGCAAGGACGATTTCCTGTCGCACCTGACCAGCTGGGTGAAGATCGTCTGAT
>NZ_SMSJ01000293.1 GCF_004355005.1 Dankookia rubra | reverse complement strand
TGGGCCTGTCCCGCTTTCACGGACACCTTTGATAGGCTGAGGAGCCTGGGAGGTGTCGATGGCGGAGAGCAATAGACAGCGGCGGTTATTTCCGGACGCGTTCAAGCTCGAGGCGGTGGCTGCGATCCGCGGTGGCCGCTCGGTTTCGGCGGTGGCGGCCGAGCTCGGCCTGCCGGATCGGCTGGTGCGTGCCTGGCTGCGCTGGGCGGAGGGCCGCGCAGCGGCAGGGAGCGGCGCGCCAGCGCCGACGCTCCCCACAGCGCAGGCGGCGCCGGCGCGCCGCGTGGGCCCGAGCCCGGCCGATCAGGCCGCCGAGATCGGGCGGCTGCGGCGTGAGCTCGACCGTGTCCGGATGGAGCGTGACATCCTAAAACAGGCGGCGCTCATCTTCGGCCAGGCGACGGGCCGGAGGTGAGCTATGCCTTTATCCGCGACCACGTCGCCAACTACCCCATCCAGGTCATGTGCGAGATGCTGGGAGTGAGCCGCAGCGGCTACTATGCCTGGTCCAGCCGGCCGGAGAGCGCGCGGGCCATCGAGGACCGGGCCGTGGCAGCCGAGATCCGCACCGCGCACGAGACCAGCCGTGGCTGCTACGGCAGCCCGCGCGTGCATGCCGCACTCCGCGCCCATGGCCGGCGGGTCGGCCGCAAGCGGGTGGCCCGCCTGATGCGCAGCATGGGGCTGTCGGCCAGGCGCAAGCGTCGGTTCCGCCGCACGACGGACAGCGCGCATGTCTTCCCGGTGGCGCCGAACCTGCTCGGGCGCGACTTCACGGCCAGCGCGCCGGATCGGGTCTGGCTGGCTGATTTGACGTATATCTGGACCGCCGAGGGCTGGCTGTACCTGGCCGTGGTGCTCGACCTGTTCTCCCGCCGCGTCGTCGGCTGGGCCATGGCCGACTACCTCGGCCATGAGCTCGCGCTCGCCGCGCTCGACATGGCCATCGCGCGTCAGCGTCCCGCGCCGGGCCTCACCCATCACTCGGACCGCGGGGTGCAATTTGCGGCCCATGAGTATCGCAAGCGGTTGCGGCAGCATGGCATC
>NZ_SMSJ01000292.1 GCF_004355005.1 Dankookia rubra | reverse complement strand
CACAACGCCCGCACGCAGTACCAAACCGCGCAACAAGCCTTCAGCAGCAAACAGCAAGCACTACGCTTACCAGTCTACACTCCATTCCCAGATTCACCTGTCAAAGATCATCCGCCAGGGCCAAGGTCCTGAGACCCGGCGCCACTTGCGGCGGTTTTGGAAGCACGCGCCCCGCAAGACCCGAGGGCCGCGGGAAACATCCGTCAGACTGAACCGCGCCTGCCACGGCAGGGCCGCGGCTCGGCATCGCATGGCGATGCCGATCGGCTAGGTCAGTCTCCGACGGGCTTTTGCGCTCGGCGCAGCCGAGCACAAAAATGGAGGCAAACGGATTCGAACCGATGACCCCCTGCTTGCAAAGCAGGTGCTCTACCAGCTGAGCTATGCCCCCGTAGTGCCGCAACCCGCAGATCCCGGAGGACCCGACAGGCTGCACCTCGCCTGCCGCGGCAGTGCCGCGGCTTGCCCGCGCGCTCGCGCACGCCGGCAACCGGCTCGTGGCGTTGATCCCCTTTGGGGCTCAATCCGGGGGATTTTCCTCGCGGCTCACCGCAGGAAAATGGGCCAGGGAGGACTTGAACCTCCGACCCCACGCTTATCAAGCGTGTGCTCTAACCAACTGAGCTACTGGCCCCCAACCGACGTCAGCCGGACCCCGACAGGCGCCAGGGCCCGAGGAGCCCAGTAGCCAGCCAGGGCCGGATCACGGAATGGAAGAAGGATGCGCGGACGGCGCCGACCTCGAAAGATCGGGCACGCCGAGCGGGATCATCCCAGTGGCCAGCAGGGCTGGCCGGACGCGATGGTGAATGGATCGGAATGCGCCAGGCACCGAACCCTCCCTCCGGAGGACAGCGGCCCCAGCATCGCTCGCGGGCGATATAGTCTTGTTCAGGACCCAGGCAGCTGAGCGCCGGAACGCTCACCCCACACAGGTTCCTTGAAAGGAGGTGATCCAGCCGCAGGTTCCCCTACGGCTACCTTGTTACGACTTCACCCCAGTCACTGACCCTACCGTGGTCGCCTAGCTCCTTGCGGTTACCGCAGC
>NZ_SMSJ01000291.1 GCF_004355005.1 Dankookia rubra | reverse complement strand
TGCCAGCTCTCCCCCAAGCATCCGGGCCCCCATCGCGGTGACAGGGCACCCTAGAACCTGGGTCAGATTTCAACCGGCGACCGGGTCAGTTTCACTCCGGCGGCTACATGGGCTTGCCGCCTGTTGCTTCGATGCGAGCCCTCTGGGCGGCGATGGTCTGCGATAGCCGAATGCGTTCACAGAGCCGTTCGGCGCGGTGCGGTCCGGCCCGCTCTGGGCCTTGTTGCTGGCACCGGCTTTGATGGCTTGGTCACTCATGTTGTCGTGCATTGACCACGCCTAGAAGGGGCATGGTCGCACTGCGAACCAGATGTCCGAGATCTGACCTATATGAGACTTCAGGCATTCGACCCGGCCCGGGTGTATCAGCCTGCGCCGGCTCCGTGCATAAGATTGGCTCCGGTCGAGACCGGTGCCCACAGGGCGGCACCTTGGGCCGCAAAGACGGCGTCCCCGACAAAGGCCCGCAGGTCGCGCAGCACAGACCGCAGCAGGCTTGCCTCGGCAAGACAGAGACCAGCATCGCTCCCGTCGTCCGGAGCAAGACGTTCAACCAGGACCTCCACCTTGCTCACCAGGCCGGCGAGCGACTGTGACGGAGAGGCGGCTAGACTGGCCACCGTCGCAAGCTCGCCGATGTCTCCCGTGTCGTCCTCCGGCCACGCGTCGGCATCGAGAGACGCTGCGACTACTGCGGCCTGAGTGTGCGGCGCATCGTCCTGATGCGCTGCGGCGGAGGCGCGCTCGGCAGGAAAGAGTAGGATGTCAGCCATGATCGGCATCCAACGCTGAGGAGTGTGCTTCAGTGGGTACGGAGCGACTCGCGCGCGGCGCCGGCGGCTGACGGTGCGGTCGCATCCAACCGGTAGCCGCCACGGGTGGCCAGCAGGAGCTGCGGGCTCGACGGGTCCGTCTCCATCTTCTGCCGCAGGCGGTAGATGTGTGTCTCCAGCGTGTGGGTGGTGACCCCGCTGTTAAAGCCCCAGACATCGACCAGCAGCGTCGCGCGGTCCACGGCAGCGCCGTTCGCCCGCAGCAGGTACTTCAGG
>NZ_SMSJ01000290.1 GCF_004355005.1 Dankookia rubra | reverse complement strand
AGGCCTCGTCCACCTTCCAGGGCCGAAAGCTCTTCGTCATGCCGCCGAGCGAATCACCGCACGATCCGCCTGTCGAGCCTCTTCAGCCGTTACGTGGACGAGCTCCTAGCCGCTCTTATTCATCACGGGCCTACGGTGCGGCTGGCGGGCGTGGCGTAAACTGCTGATTGCGTTTACGGATTTGGGTGTCGAGACCAACCCGCAGCATCATCAGGCCGCGCCACACCCGCCATGGATGACAATACGATCGAGCCCTTCGGCTTTCCACCGATCGGCCGCAAGAAGGTGGCCTCCGCCTTCGACGGCGGGCGGCTGACCTCGGATGGCGGCGTGCTGCTGCTGGCCGCGGCCGAGCGCCAGCTCGGTCTCTGCGACCGGCTGGCGGCGTTAATCTCCGACCCGCGCGACCCGTCGCGGGTGGTCCACCCGCTGGCCGACATCCTGCGAGCCCGCATCCTGGCGATCGCCTGTGGCTACGAGGATGCCGACGATCTCGACCATCTGCGCCAGGATCCCTGCTTCAAGCTGGCTTGTGGCCGCCTGCCCGACACGGGGCGGGATCTGTGCTCGCAGCCGACCATGTCGCGCTGGGAGAACGCGCCCTCCCTGCGCGAGGTGATCCGGCTGATGCGGGCCATGGTCGACTTCTACTGCGCCAGCTACCCGAAGCCGCCCGCCGCCGTGACGCTGGACATCGACGACACCGTGGACGTGGTGCATGGGCGCCAGCAGCTGTCGCTGTTCAACGCCCACTACGACGAACGCTGCTTCCTGCCGATCCACGTCTACGACACCTCGACCTCCCGCCCGGTGATGGTGCTGCTGCGGCCGGGCAAGACGCCGTCGGGCGCGGAGGTCCGGGGCCATCTGCGCCGCCTGGTCCGGCAAATCCGGCGCCACTGGCCGAGTACCCACGTCACCCTGCGCGGCGATGGCCACTATGGCCGCCCGGAGGTGATGGCCTTCTGCGAGGCCGAGGGCATCGACTACGTCTTCGGCCTGCCGACCAACGCCGTGCTGCGGGCCGCCGTCGAGGACGCGGCCGACGACGTGCGG
>NZ_SMSJ01000028.1 GCF_004355005.1 Dankookia rubra | reverse complement strand
GAAGGCCTTCCGGCAGAACACCACCTGTGGCGGATAGGTATAGGCCGCGAGCAGAACGAGACCGTAGCGCTCCCGCAGCAGCGCCTCGAGGCGCGGGCGCCACAGCGCGACCGTGTGGCGCAGGGCCGGCATGTCGGGGCTCAGCAGCGGCAGGTCGATCGCGTTGAGCTCCGGCTCGTCGGCCGCTGCCAGGCCGAGCAGGACATTGCCGAAGGAGACCACGCCGAGCCGCAGCAGTTGCAGCATCTCCTGGCCGCGGATGCCGCTGCGGTCGAAGGGCACGATCTGCACCTGCACCTGGCCCTCGGTGATCTGCGGCACACGCCGAGCCCAGAACGGTGCCTCATGCGCGTCGTATTGCTGCACGCCGGCGAGGCCGCCGACGACGTCGATCTGGTACAGCGGATCGGCCCGGACAGGGCGGCTGCCGCCGCTGGCGAGCATCAGGGCGGCGCAAGCCGCGAAGACGGCAATCTGCAGGAAACGGACGCGATTTATTACTGTTTGATTCAGAAATGCATAAGGCATCGCGAAGATCCTGAACGTGACCGCCACTGATGAAGATAACGAAAACATGTATTGGAATGCAACTCAAGATTGTGTACGCGGATGCTGTATACACACCCGAGAGTCAGAACGGCGGGGGTTCCCGCCGGCAGGCTCAGGTCAGCCTGTCCGCCCCTTGCTGCAAAGAGGTTAACCGGTGAAACTGTGCGACGCCGCCAAGCCGAGCAGGCTGGTCGAACTTCCCTTCTCGATCCATCGCCTGGCGCCGCAGGATGCCCCGGCGCTGGCGGCGCTCTGGGCGGAGATGCAGCGTCACTACGGCAAGCCGGTGACGCAGGACACCGCCGCCGCGGCCGCGACCCAGGCCTGCGAGGCGCAGCGGCAGGAAGGCTTCGCGCCGCGCATCCTGGTCGCCCATGCCGCGGACGGCAGCCTGGCCGGATCCATCGTGCTGAATGTCAGCTTCCCCGCGAACGAGCTGTCGCGCTCGCTTTATATCCGCGACCTCTATGTCGCGGCGGCGATGCGCCGCCTCGGCGTCGCCCGCGCCCTGTTGCACGCGGCCGCGGCGCTGGCCCTGGCGCAGGGCTTCTCCGCGCTGGACTGGACGGCGGAGGCATCCAATTCGGATGCGCGCCGGCTGTACAGCGGCGAAGGCGCCAAACTTCTGCCGCGGGTCTACTATCGGCTCGACACCACCAGCATGCAGCAGCTTCTCGGGCACTGATGCAGCGATAGCACTGCGCCGTGCTGCTCCAGGCCGGGCGCGGGGCCGCCGCGCCGGGGCCGGTCGCGGCGGCGCGGCGGCCGCGACCGACATACTCCACCGCGCTGCTGCTGGCGGCGGCCGTGCTGCTGTTCGGGGCATCCTGGCCGGCGGTGAAGGTCGCCATCCTCGGCACCGGCGCCACCTCGATCTGGCTGACCGCGAGCCGTTCCGGCCTAGCGGCGCTTGCCTTGATGCTGCTGCTGCTATCCGCCGGGCGGCTGAGCCGGCCCGCGCGGCCGGACCTGCCGGCCCTGCTGGCCATCGGCGTGCTGCAGCTGACCGTTTTCTTCCTGCTCTGCAGCTACGCCGTCCGCTTCGTGCCCGCCGGACATACCGCGATCCTGTCGAATGCCGCGATCATCTGGGTGGTGCCGCTCGCCGCGCTGCTGCGGCAGCGGGAGCCGCCGGCGCGCTGGATCGCGGCCGCACTGACCCTGGCCGGGGTCGCCATCATCATCGATCCCTGGTCGATCAGCGCGGCGAACGGGGCGGCCGCATGGGGCCATGCCCTGCTGCTGGCCGCGGCGCTTGCCTGGGCCTGCACCATCCTGGTGACCAAGGCTTGGCCGCCGCGGCTGCATGTGATCTTGCTGCTGCCCTGGGCCTTCGCGCTCTCCGCGGCCCTGCTGGTGGGCCTCGCCATCCTGCTGGAGCCGGATGGCGGCATCCCGCCCGCCGCCTGGCCGCTGGCCGCCTTCAACGGGCTGGTGGTCGCCCCCTTCGGCACCGGCTGCATCATCGAGCTGTCGCGCCGGCTGACTCCGACCGCCGCCGCGATCTCCTTCATGATCATCCCCGTGGTCGGGGTCCTGATCTCGACGGTCATGCTGGGGGAGGCGATCGATGCCGCCCTGCTCTGCGGCGGCGCGCTGATCCTCGGCGGCGCGGCGCTCACCGCCGCCCGGTAAGGCGGGCAGCCGCTGGCGGTTCCGGCAGCCGGGCCCACCCGCAAGGCCGGGTGGCGATGCGCGCCGCGTCGGGGCCACAGGACATGGCAGGGACGGCGGGCGCCGGCAGCCCCCCCCCCCGGCGGTCCGCGGCCGGCTCGCGATCCGCATGCGATACGGCCGTATGCGGCATGGCCACGATCTGGGACGATGCCGGCTGCAGCAGGGTCCGGTGCCGGCCGGCACGGGCCCCGCGCGGGAGGAAACGACGCATGGAACGACACTACGGCTGGGTCATCGTCGCCGTCGGGGCGCTGATGGGCTGCATCGGCATGGGGTCGATGTTTTCCCTCGCCGTCTTCCTGGATCCCATCGCCGCCGATACCGGCTGGTCACGCGCGGGCATTTCCGCCTCGATGACGGTCGCCTTCCTGGCGATGGGCCTCGGCGCCTTCGGCTGGGGCTGGGTCAGCGACCGCCACGGTCCGCGGATCGTCGGCATCGCCGGCGGTCTGCTGCTGGGGACCGGGCTGGTGCTGGCCAGCCGGGCGGAGAGCCTACCGGCCTTCCAGCTCGCCTACGGCCTGTTCATCGGCGCCGCGGTCGGCGCCTTCTTCGCGCCGATGATGGCGACGGCCAGCGCCTGGTTCGACCGCCAGCGGGCGCTGGCGGTCTCCCTCGTCTCCGCCGGGCTCGGCATGGCGCCGGTGACCGTGGCGCCTTTCGCCCAGTGGCTGCTCTCGGGCCATGACTGGCGAAGCGCGCAATTCGTGATCGGAATCGTCGCCTGGGTGGTCCTGCTGCCAGCCGCGCTCTTGCTGCGCCGCCCGCCGGGCATGACCCCGGCCGCCGCCGCGGCGGCCTCGGCGGCGGGCAAGAACTTCACCGCCCGCCAGGCCCTCGGCTCCCGGCAATTCGTGGTGCTCGCGGCGACCTTCTTCGCCTGCTGTCTGGCGCATGCCGGGCCGATCTTCCACGTGGTCAGCTATGCCATGGTCTGCGGCCTGTCCGCCGTGGCCGCCGTCAGCGTCTACAGCCTGCAGGGCCTGTCGGGGCTCGGCGGGCGGCTGCTGCTGGGCGTGCTCGCGGATCGCCACGGCGCCAAGCCGGTGCTGATCGGGGGCCTGCTGCTGCAGGCACTGGCGATCGGCGCCTTTCTCCCGGCCAGCAGCCTCGGCGAGTTCTATGCCGTCGCCGCGGTCTTCGGCCTCGCATATGGCGGGGTGATGCCGCTCTATGCCGTGCTGGCGCGCGACTATTTCGGCCCCCGCGTGATGGGGACGGTGTTCGGCGCCGCGACCATGGTCTCCTGCCTCGGCATGGCGGCGGGACCGGCGGTCGGCGGCTGGATCTTCGACCGGTTCGGCAGCTATGCGGGGATGCACCTCAGCTCCCTGGCGATCGGGCTCGGGGCCGTGGCGATCGCCCTCACCTTCCCCCCGTTGCCCCGGCTCCGGCCCGAGCAGCTGAGGCCGGCCTAGCGCACCGGCAGCGGGCCTTCCCGACTCCCCGCACGCCATTTGTCCGACGGGCGCCGGCCGCCCCCGCCCCGCCGCCGTGGTGCGTGGACAGCGGCCGTGGCGGCAGCCGCGCAAGGGGGATCAGCCGATGGGCTGCGGCGGATGCCACCCCGCGTCGCCGGCATCGCGAGCGGCTTGGCCCGGCTCCTCCAGGGCAAGGAGGTGCATCCACCGGTTACCGAACAGCGCGCGCAACCCCGGGTGCCGCTGCAGGATTGTCTCGATCGCCCCGCGCGGCGCGGCGACGAGCACGCTGAGGCGCAGCGGCTCATGCGCCAGCCCCTCGCCGTCATGCACCGACTGCCAGGGCAGGCCGGTGCGCAGCGTGCCGACGTTACCCTCCACCATGCCGACGCCGCCGGTGGCGTTGTGCAGCAGCTTGTTGCCGCCGCCGAAAGCCTCCGGCGCCACGACGGAGCCGTAGTGCTGCAGGCTGATCCAGCTGGCGACCACGACGGGCGCGGTCAGGATCAGCTCCAGCACGCGGAACCCCTCGTCGGCGCGCCAGTCGTAGTCGTGCAGGAAGGCGCCCCCGCCTGCACGAGCAAGGCCTCGGCCTGCCGCAGCGCCGCGGCATGCGCCGGCGCCGGGTGGTCGGCGGCGTGGATGGTCACCGCATCGGTTGTCGTGTCGTGCAGCGCGCCGAGGAAGAGCGTGTCCGGCGGGATGGCGATGCCACGGGCCGCAAGGCCCTCCCGGACCTCGGCATCGTTCAGCAGCGTGGCGAGAAGCCTTGCGCTCACGGCGCCCTGGTAGCCGCCGCAGGCGGTGCAATGCAGCGCGCTCGCATGCGGGTTGCTGACGACCATCGCGCCATGGCCGGCCAGCAGCACGAGCGGCGCGAGGTCGGTGGTCAGCGACATCGCGCGCAGCACGGCCTCGGCCGTGTCGATCCGCTCGGCAGCGGGCAGCGCCGCCACCCTGGCACGCTCGGCCGCGGCCTCCGACGGCACGGCGGCGCAGGTCAGGAAGCTCGGGCGCAGCAGCACCGGCAGGCTGTTCTCCACCACGTCCGAGGCGAAGGGTTGGTGCGCCACCGGCAGGCCGAAGAAGCCGGCGAAACCCTGGGTGCGGATTCCGGGGTCAAGCGACTCGAGCGCCCGGCGCAGCACCTCGGAGCGCACATCGATGCCGAAGGCCACCTGGAGGTCCGGCCGCGTCGGCGCCGCGACGGTCACCGGGGCGGCGAGCGTCGCGCCGAGCGCTCTGCGCGGCGCGCTCGGCCGCCTCCTGCAGGATGGCGTCGACCAGGTCTGCCGGCGTGGCGACGACCGGGGCGGCATGCGCGGGGAGCACCTCGCGCCAGCGCGCGCCGACCGCCGCGCCGTGCCGGGCGAGCAGCGCCTCCTCCCAGACCAGGCGCACGGCGAGCAGTTCGGCAAGCGTCGGGTCGGTGCCGCCGGCGCGCTCCGCCTCGAAGCCGCGCTGGCGCGCGAGCTGCGCCCAGCCGCCGAGCGTCATCAGCAGCCGGTGCAGCAGCGTCTCCAGCGTGGCCTCCGGCACATCGAGCGCGGCGAGCGCGCGTCCCGCCGCGTCCTCCGCCCCAGCCGGCGCGGCGGCCACATGGGCGCAGAAGCCCTGCATGCCGAGGATCCCGGGCGGCAGGTCGCGCAGCGCCGTCGCGTACCATGAGGCATAGAGCGAGCCGCGCCGCGGCACCGGCCAGAGCGCCTGGCCCGCGTCGAACCAGGCTGCGGCAAAGGCGCCGAGCCGCTCGGCGAGGATGCCGGGCCAGTCGGTGCCGGTGGCCTCCGCCACCAGGTCGGCAACCGTCGGCAGCGCGGCCGGCGGCGGCACCTGCAGGGCGAGCGCGGCAGGCGCAGCCCGACCGCGGCGCCACCAAGCGGAGCTTCGTGCTCGACCTCGCGGCCGGACATCCTGCATCCCGGTCCAGGTCTTCCGATGGGCAAAAGACGCTGCCTTCCGCGCCCAACAAACCGGCAGCAGCGCACCATTGCTGTCGCGCCGCGCAGGAGCAACCATCGCCCGGACGGAAGCGCGCTGCCGTCGGGAAGGTTCTCCGCTTCGAACTCGGCCCGAGGCAACTTCCCTGGTCCCTGAACGCTGGCGGGTCGCAACCGGCCCAAGGCCAGGCCCGCGCCGGGGATCGCGGGAAGGAAACGGGGATGGTCACGAGGCTGAAGGTCTCGCCGGTTGAAGGCGGTGGGGGATCGCCCGCCCATATGGCTGTGGCCGAGGGGCGCCTTGCGCGCATGGCGCTGCGCTTCACCGCCTGGGCTGAACGCTGGTTCCCGGACGCCTTCGTCTTCGTGGGCATCGCGGTCGTCACCGTGTCCGGCGCGGCGCTGCTGAACGGCGCGCCGCCGATCGCGGTGGCCACGGCCTTTGGCGCCGGCTTCTGGAGCCTGATCACCTTCAGCATGCAGATGGCCTTCGTTGCCATCGTCGGCTACGTCGTCGCTACCTCCCCGCCGGCGCAGCGGCTGATCCGGCGACTGGCGGCAGTCCCGTGCAACGGCCGGAGCGCGGTCGGGCTGATGGCCGCCGTCAGCATGATCGCCTCCCTCTTCAACTGGGGGCTCAGCCTCATCGTCGGCGGACTCATCGCCCGTGCCTTGGCCGAGCGCGCCGACATCCGCGTCGACTACCGCGCGGCCGGCGCCGCGGCCCAAGTCGGCCTCGGCGCAACCTGGGCCATGGGCCTCAGCTCCTCGGCCGCGCAGCTGCAGGCCAACGCCGCCGGCCTGCCGCGCTCCCTGCTGCCGATCACCGGCGTGATCCCCTTCACCGAAACCATTTTCCTCTGGCAGTCGAAGGCGATCACGGCGGTGCTCCTCCTCGTCTCGGTGGTCATCGCGTCTGGTCCGCGCCATCCGACGGCAATGCGGTGACGGCGGAGCAGATGGGCGTGCAGCTGGGGCGGAAGGCCGAGGACGCGACCCCGCCGCCGCAGCAGTCCGGCGAGCGGCTGGAGCACTCGCCCATCCTCACGCTCTTCCTGGCCGCGCTCGCCGCGGGTGGGTGGTGCAGGAGTTCGCGCGGCAGAGCTGGATGATCGCGATCTCCAACCTCAACACCTGCAACTTCATCTTCCTGATGCTCGGGCTGCTGCTGCACTGGACGCCGAAGCGCCTTCTCGCCGCGGTCGCCAAGGCGGTGCCGGCGACGGTCGGCGTGCTGATTCAATTCCCGCTCTGCGGCGCCATCGCCACCATCCTGACGACCGCGAAGGCGGCGGGTGGCGTCACGGTCTCGGGGCAGATCGCCCGTCTCTTCGTCAGCCTGAGCACCCAGGGCAGCTTCCCGCTGTCCATGGGCGTTTATTCCGCCATCCTCGGCTTCCTCATACCAAACCTTCGAGAGGCGAAGGCCGCGCATCGAAGCGGTTGCCTTCCGGAAGGCGCAGGACCGCTCAGCCTGGTGCAGGGCGAGGATCGGCTCTGGCGGGTGCTCAACCCGGATGGCGATACGGGCAGGCTGCGGGAGGCGAGGCTGGCGCGCTCGGGCGGCCAGCTGCCGCCGCCGGCCAACCCGCTGCGCCGGGCCACGTCACGCGATGCGGTGCGAAGCTGGACCTGTCGCGCTTCAGCGAGGTGACGTGCGCCCGTGAGGGCAAACCGGCCGCCGCCTACCTCAACGAGATCGTCGACCGGCTCGGCCAATCGTGCCACAGGGGATCCCGGACGACCCGCAGAGCCGCCTGCCCTGCGCGGTGTTCGGTCACCTCGCCGGCACATCACCGTCGCGCCGACCCGCCCGGGCGGTGCGGAGTGGCGTTGCAATGCCGAGACGGTGCATGCGGCGCGCGAGCTCTGTACCGCCATCGAGGACATGCCGAAAGTGGAGGGCGGCGTGCTGCCCGACCTGTCTCGACCGACACGCAGATCCGCCGATGGGTGCGCCGCGCCGCGCCCGCACTGCTCGAGGCGTGGCAGGCGCTCGGCCTCCTGCTGCTGCATGTCGGCAGCATCGCGCTTGCCTGGATGATGAACTGCGGAGTGCTGGCGCAAGCCCGCCGCCATTGCGATAGTGGCCTCCTCCACCACGTCCACCATCAGGACCGCCGCATCTCCCGTCCCGGTGCCGTCGTCCCGGCTACTTGGAAATCCGTGCCACGGTCTCGGGTCGAGCGCATTGGCGGCGACATCGGTGGACACGAAGTGGAAACAGCCTTGCGTGCCCATTGTTCCGCCTCGGCGCGTCTCGAAGCAAGGCAGCAAACAGGAGCAGTCCATTGACGATGGTGAAGCGCAGTCCGTTGGGTGGTTCATGCTGGTGTATTCGGCATCACCGGCGCCGGATGTGGTAGGGACCGGGCGCTTGAGCGACTCCGCAATCGTCGGGCGGCGGGACTTCACTCGACCGGATTGGCGACTGCGAACGATCCTGGCGGTCTATTCCTATCAGGGCTTGGTTGCAGGCTTTGGCCTGACGGCCCTGCCGAATCATCTCGCCGCCATCGGCGCCTCGGCCGGAGCGATCGGCGCGCTCATGGCCATGATCGGCCTGCCCTGGGCCTTGCAGCCGTTGTGGGGTCCGGTGGTCGATGGCTTCGGCCGGTTCCGGATGGGCCGGCGGCGGTTCTGGATCGTGCTGGCGCAGGCCGCCGCCCTCGGGTGCCTGGGACTGCTACCGCTGGCCGGCGACGGCCTCGGGGCGATGCCCTGGCTGGGCGCGATCCTGATGGTGCACAGCGCCTGCGCCGCGCTGCTCGACACCGCGATGGACGCGATGATCATCGACCGCACGCCAGCGGATCGGCTCGGCCAGGCGACGGCCTTGACGCGCACCGGCTTCGTCGCCGGCACGGCGCTCGGCGCCACGACATTTGCCTGGGCGATTCCGGCCATCGGCCTGCCGGGCACGGCCGGCTTGCTGCTGCTGCTTGCCGCTTCCCTGGCCTGGGTGCCGCTGACGGTCCTCGAGTTGCCTGGTGACGATCTGCTGTCGCTTCGGCAACGGCCTTTCATCGGCGCGCAGGTGGCAGAGCCATCCCGTGTCAGGTTGCTGCGACTCTTGTGGCGTCTCTTCTCGATGATGCGGCAGCCGGCGGCGCTGGCCCTGATCACGCTCTGCGTCGTTGAAGAATTCGCCACCTCGGTCTTCGGTGTGCGCCTTGCGGTGGAGATGATCCAGGTAGGCGGCTGGGATCCGGCCGCCCTGTCACGGCTGCAGGGCGGCCTCGCCATCCTGGGCGGGACACTCGGAGCGCTGTCCATCGGCTGGTGGTCGGACCGAGTGGGTCCCTACCGCACCCTCGTCGTGCTGTTCTGGGTCTGCGCCGCCGCCTATGGCGGCAGCGCGCTGCTGCTGCTGGCCCCTCCCACCGGCTCCGCCGCGGCCCTGGCCATGGCGCTGACCAGCATCGTGCCGGCGTTGGTCTTCGTCGCATTGGCGCCCGCCGTGATGCAGGCCAGTCGCGGCCCCGCCGCTGCGACGCGTTTCGCGCTGTTCATGGCAGCGCTCAATCTCGGCAGCGCACTCGGCGCTGCGGCATCGGGGCCCATCGGTGCAGTGCTGCGGCCTTGGCAGACCGTGCTCGGATCCGCGGCGATATTCGCCGTCTGCGCGATGGTGTCGACCCGGCCGGAGCGGTTGTTTGTTCAATCAAAAAATTCGTGACTATCGCACTCGACCGAAAACTATTTTGGTGCAGTTATAAATTTGCTTATTTCGATTTGCATGCCAGCCGTGCAGCCGGGAAATCTCCGGTATACGTGATCGAATGCCACTCTGGCGATTTCCGCGTCCGGCATGAGCTTCCCCAACGAACAGTGACGGTGGGAGAGAGATGCCAGCAGCTTCGAAGCGGCGCCGGGTTGGCGTGGCAGTGATAGGCCTCGGCGGCGCGGTTGCAACCACGGCAGCAGCGGGCGTGGAAATCCTGAAGCGCGGCACCAATCAAATGAGCGGCCTGCCCCTCGCCGGCATCTCGGTCCCCGGACTTGTGGGCTACGAGGACCTCGTATTTGGCGGTTGGGACCTGAACGGCCAGAACCTCGCCGATGCGGCTGCCGAACATCGCGTGCTGAATGACAACCAGCTCGAAGACACCTCGCCTGCGCTGGCAGCGATCCGGCCCTGGCCTGCGGTCGCCAGCAGCGCCTTCTGCCGCCGCATCGAAGGTGCCAACATGCGGGAGGCGAAAGGCCATCGCGCGGCAATCGATGCCATTATCGACGACCTGCGGCGCTTCAAGGCGGCGAACGACATCGACGACGTGGTGATGATCAACCTCGCCTCGACCGAGCGCACGCCGGCGGATGCCCCGGCCCTGCGCACCCCGGAAGCTTTCGCCCGCGCCATCGCGGAGGATGACCTCTCGATCGGCCCCGCCATGCTCTATGCCGCCGCGGCGATCGAAGCAGGCGTGCCTTACGGCAACTTCACCCCCTCCGTCGCCGCCGATGCACCGGCGCTGGCCGAGCTGGCGCGGCGCGGCGGCGTGCCGGTCGCCGGCAAGGACGGCAAGACCGGCCAGACCTTGATGAAGACCGTGCTGGCACCGGCTCTGCGGGCGCGGGCGCTGCATGTCGACGGCTGGTTCTCGACCAACATCCTCGGCAACCGCGACGGCCAGGCGCTCGAGGATCCGGACAGCCTGAAGTCGAAGCTCGGCACCAAGGGCAGCGTGCTGGACAGCATCCTCGGCTACCGGGTCGAAGACCACATCGTCGACATCCGCTACTATCGCCCGCGCGGCGACGACAAGGAGGCCTGGGACAACATCGACATCTCTGGCTTTCTTGGCCATCGCATGCAGCTGAAGGTGAACTTCCTCTGCAAGGACAGCATTCTCGCCGCACCCTTGGCGCTGGAGATCGCCCGGGTGCTGGACCTGGCGAAACAGCGCGGTGAGGCCGGGCCGCAGGAACAGCTCAGCCTGTTCTTCAAGGCGCCGATGACCGCGCAAGGCCGCGCGCCGGAACATGCCTTCCACACCCAGGAACGCATGCTCGCCGAGTGGCTCGGTCTGCCGGTGCCGGCAGCCGCCGCCGAATGAATTCGGCAGCCGAGGAAGGCAGGCGGGCGCCGCCGGCATTGCTGCCGCTGTGCCGTGCGCTCGGCGACCTTAAGCGAATCCGCTCGGCCGGCCGCGCGGGATCGATCGCCGAACGCATGTTCGCGGCAGCCTGGACCCGGATCGCCGCAGGCGGCCACCCCGACGCCGTCGCACGCGATACGGTGCGGGCGGCGCTGATCGCCACGCGCCTGGGTGATCTGGATGCCGGCACCCTGGGTCAGGCAGGCGTCCCACCGGCGGAAGTAGGCCGCATCCAGGGCGCTGCGCTGGCGCAGGCGATTGTTCCGCTCGACATGGCGACACGCGCGTGGCTGGCAGGCGAGGCGCGGGCGGAGCCCGCTGCCGTTTCAACATCGCCTCCGGCCTTCGTTGCACGCCTCGCCGCGCAGCCGCGTGCCGGCGCGACGCACCCGGAGCGTGGGCGCCTGATGCTGGAGCCGCCGGAGAGCCATGCCGAGCACTGCCTGGTGGTCGCGGTGATCGGCGCGTTGCTCGCGCCAACTTGGGATGCCGGTTCGGAGACGGTGTTTCTGGCAGGCCTGGCGCACCATCTGCACAACGCGCTGCTGCCCGATTCCGGATTCGCGGGGGAGATGCTGCTGGGTGAATGGCTGCAACCCGCCTTCACGCGCGCGACGGCGCTTGCGTTGCAGGAACTGGACCCCATACCGCGCAACCGCGTCCAGGCGGCGCTACGGATCATCCCCGATGCCGCGACGCCGGAAGGTCGCGCCTTCCATGCGGCGGACACGCTCGACCGCGTACTTCAGGTGGAACATCACCTCCGCGCTGCCGGCACCACGATGGATTTCGTGTTGCGGCAGATGGAACTGGTACATGCCGGCCCGACCAGGACCTTCCAGGATGCGGTGCTGGCACGCTTCGGGCTGATGGCTGAGCCGCCGGAGGCGCGCGGCGGGGTGGCCGCGTGATCCCGGACACCCCGCATTCCGTCCGCGACGCCGCAGGCCGCCGCTGGCCGGCGCCGGACGGCATCCCCTTCCTGCGCGCCGGCCGCGAAGCATTGGCAAACGCCGCACTCGACGCACTCGACGCCAACGATCCCGAGGCAGCCTTGGTGCTGTTGCTGGCCGACCAGGACGATTGGTGGCGCGGCCCGACCGCCGATCCCTTGGCCTTGCGGCACCTGGTGAGGGACCGTCCGCAGCTGAGCCTGCGCGATGCCATGGCGCTGCTGGCCTGGGGGTCAGTCGCAGATTATTTCGCGCACCGCTGGTCCGACCCGACCTTCCTGGCCGGCCTCGCGCTGGTCGAGGCGCATTGGACCGCGCCCCGCAGCGCTTTCGAACTGGCCTGCGGCATCGGCCACCACCTGCGGGAACTCTCGCGCCGCGGCGCGGCGGTGACCGGCACCGATGTGGTCTTCGCCAAGCTGTGGGTCGCGCGACACTGGGTTTGCCCGGAGGCGCGGCTGCTCTGCCTGGATGCGGCGCAGGAATGGCCGCCGCTCGGGCTGTTCGACCTGGTGGCCTGCCACGACGCCTTCTACTTCCTCGAGCCGAAGGCGGCGATCCTGGCCCATTTGCGGGCGCTGCTCGAACCGGACCGCGGCCTGTTGGCCATCGGGCATGTCCATAACCGGGAATCGGCGAACTTCTCGGCCGGTGCCGCGGTCAGCGCGGCCGAGATGGCCGCCCTGCTGCCCGACGCCGTGCTGTACGACGATGCCGAGCTGACCTGCGCGCTCGCCGCCGACCGCGCGCCGCGGTCGGCGCAGGCCGCCGTGTTGCGGGACGCGGAGGCATTCGCCGCGGTCGCCGGCCCGGGCCTTGCGGCGGCGCGGCCAAGCCCCGGAGTACTGGCCCTGCCGCCACCCGGCACGGCGCTGCGACGCAATCCGCTTTACGGCGCGGACGGCCGAATAGCCTGGCCGTCGGAGCGGTATGGACGCGAGTACGGCTTACACGCCACCTACCCGCTCGCCAGCCAAGTGCCGCCGCTTGCAGTGCTGGACGGTGCAACGGCCGGGGCCGCGCGGCGGCGCGAGCTGGTCGACCTGCCGGAGCGCTGGTGAGGATGCTGGACGCACTCGCCACCACGACCGGCCTCGGATGGGGTGTCATCGGCTTCGGCTGGGTGGCGCAAGACTATGCGGTGCCCGGCCTGCTGAACGCGGGCGGGCGGCTGGTGGCGGTCGCCGACCCGGATGCGCGGGCACGGCGCCGGGCAACAGCGCTCGGGGCGCGCGCGGAAGCCGATATGCGCTCGTTGCTGGAGGACCCGGCGGTGCAGGCGGTGTATGTGGCGACACCGAACCACCTGCACCGCGCGGCGGTCGAAGCGGCGGCCGCCTTCGGCAAGCCGGTGCTGTGTGAGAAGCCGATGGCGACCACGCTCGCCGAGGCCGAGGCCATGGCTGCAGCGGTGCGCCGCGCCGGCATTTCCTTCGGCACCGCCTTCGATCAGCGCCACCATCCGTCGCACCAGGCCATGCGCGAGGCCATCGTGGCCGGCGCCATCGGCTGCGTGACGGCGATCCGCATCGCCTATGCCTGCTGGGTGGACGCGGGATGGGCCGGCGACAACTGGCGGGCGGACCCGGCACGGGCGGGTGGCGGCGCGCTGATGGACTTGGCGCCGCATGGAATCGACCTGGCGGAGTTCCTGCTGGGGGAGCCGGTGGTGGACATTGCCGCGCTGACCCAGCGCCAGGTGCAGGACTATGCTGTGGACGACGGCGCGCTGCTGATCGGCCGCACGGCGGCCGGTGTCCTGGTGCAGTTGCACGTCGCCTATAACTGCCCGGAGGCCCTGCCGCGCCGGCGTCTCGAGGTGCTGGGCAGCACCGGGCAATTGCTCGCCGAGCGGACCATGGGCCAGACCGCGGGCGGCCGGGTCTGGCGGATCGATGGCCGGCTCGGCCTGCGCGCGCCGCTGCCCGTTCCGGACGCCGGCGCCTCGCCCTTCGCGCGGCAGATGGCTGCCTTCGAGCAATGGCTGCGGGGCAGTGGGGACGCCGCCGCTTTCTCCCTGGAGCGCGACGTCCATACCATGCGTCTGCTGGACCGTGCCTATGCCTCGGCGCGGCCGCGGGCCCATCCCGATGAGGTCGCCGGATGCCCTTGAAGCTTTATAGCTGCGCCAATTGCGGCCATTGGCAGCGCTATTTCGCGCCGCCGCCCGACTGTCCGGTCTGCACCGACACCCGCAACGACCTGCCGGAGGATGGCTGGCGGTTCCTGACGGCCGAGGCGGTGCGCCCCATGCTGCAGGGTCACTGGCGGCAGCTCGGGCGCGACATGGTTGCCTTTTCCACCACACCGCCGCACGGGCTGAACGGCACCGGCTGGCTGCTGCTGCATCCCGAGGGAAATGTCGCCTTCGAGGCGGCGCCCTTCTACACCGATGACATGTTGGCCGAGATCGAGCGTCTCGGCGGCATCCGCTTCCTCGCGGCCTCCCACGTGCACGGCTACGGCGCGCTGTGGCAGCTGCAGGACGTGTTCCGGCCGGAGGTGCTGGCAATCCAGAAGGAAGACCTATGGCTGACCAAGGCCTTCCGGGTGACCCGCCCCTATGACGAGGCGCTGGAGCTGCGGCCTGGGCTGACGCTGCATCAAGTCGGCGGCCATTACGAAGGTCAGGCCGTGCTGCACGACGCGGGGCGGCGCATCCTGTTCTGCGGCGACGCGTTCAAAGTGGACCAGGACGCCGCCGGCAACAGTCTGGCGGTCTCCACCCACAAGGCCTTCCACAAGAACATCCCGCTGACGCCCGGAGAGGTTCGCCGCTACCGCGCGGTGATCGCGGACCTCGACTTCGACACCGTCTGCACGCCCTTCGAGCACGCGCCCGGCATCGGCCGGGACATCGCGCTCGCGGTGCTGGACGATCAGCTGCGCGGCCCGCCGGAGGTCCGCCACATCCCCCTTTCCGAGCTGCGCAGGAGCCCCGCGCCATGACCGACCTGCACGACGTCGCCAAGGCCTTCCGTGAGTCGATGCCCGCGCGGGGCCATGTCTCGGTCTTTCGCGTCGACATGCTGGACCGCATCGGCATTCCCGTGATCCAGGCCAACCTGATCCTGCCGGACGAGCCGGCGACCATCGGCTATGGCTACGGCTTCGAGCCGATCGAGGCGGAGGTCGGCGCGCTCGGCGAGCTGTGCGAGGAAGTGCATGTCCATGGCTGGCTGAAGCGGGCGGAGCGCATCGTCGGTTCCTATGCCGAGCTGTCCCGGCAGCACGGCACGACCGGCATCGTCGACCCCTTGACGCTCTGCCTACCCGCAGGCAGCCCCTATTCGCCGGAGATGCCGCTGTCCTGGGTCACGGCGCATCGCCTTTCCGGCGAGCCGGTGCTGGTGCCGCGCGAATGGGTCGCCGCCTATCCCTATCAGCTTGGCGAGGACAAGCCGCGGCTGATCACGCCCATCACCAACGGTCTCGGCGCCGGCTTCGACCTGCCGCATGCCATCGCGCACGGGCTGATGGAGCTGCTGCAGCGCGACGGCAACGTCGTCACCTACCGCGCCCTGGACCAGGGCGTGGCGATCGAGCTGGATGCGGTGGAGGAACCGGAGGTCGCCGCGCTGCTGGAGCACCTGCGCAGCCTCGGCATCGCAGTGAAGGTCAAGCTCGCCTGCACCGATTTCGGCATTCCCAACCTCTATGTGGTCGGCGACGACCATGGCGACCCGACCGTGCCGATCCAGGTGACGAGCTGCGGCGAGGCTTCGCATCCCGACCGCGCGCGGTCGCTCCGGAAGGCCTTGCTGGAGTTCTGCGGCAGCCGGTCGCGCAAGGCGGCGACGCACGGGCCGATCGAGGCGATCACCGCCGCGCTGCCGCGCGACTATGTCGAGCGTCAGATGGCCGTGGCCATGCTGGAAGAGGAGGAGAACCGCGCGCTGGATGCGATGGCCGAATGGGTCGGTCAGGACGCGGCGGAGCTGCGCCGGCGGCTTTCCGGCAGTGTCTTCGCCGAGCGGAGGCGCGTGCGGCTGTCCGACCTGCCCACCGTGCCGGCCAGCGCCATGGCGGACTCCGGCGACCGGTTGCGGCTGCTGACGGACCGGCTCGCGGCGGAGGGGCTGGAGCCGCTGGTGGTGGATTGCTCGCCCGCCGAGGGTCGGGTCAAGGTGGTGAAGGCCATCGTCCCCGGCCTCGAGAGCGAGACGATGAGCTACCACCGCATCGGCTGGCGCGGCGTGCGCCGCTTGCGCGCGCGGCATGACCCGCTGCTGCTGGACGCGCCGCGGGAGGGCGCCCGGCGGGTGCGGCTGCGGCCGGAGGACGAGGCACGCGCCGGCGGTCCGGCCTGGTTCGATGCGCGGCTTGCCGACCAGCTGGTCGGCAAGCTCTACCCGCTGTACCGCGAGAGCGGTCCCTTCTCCGCCCAGCTGCATCGCCAGCGGCGGGCGGCGTGAGCACGACGCTCGGCGACACGCCGGAGCCCGCGGCGGCAGCGAGCATTCTGTCGCCCTCGCCGCGGCCGTCGGGCGGGCTGCGCTTTGCCTACAACACCAACGGGGCGGCGAATCACCGGCTGTCCGACGCCATCGCGCTGATCGCTGTGGCAGGCTACGACGGCGTCGCATTGACGCTCGACCACCACCACCTTGATCCGCTCGAGGATGGCTGGGTGCAGCGCACCGAGGCGCTGGCGCGTGACCTGCACGCCCGCAGCCTCGGCTGCGTCATCGAGACCGGCGCGCGCTTTCTGCTCGACCCTCGCCGCAAGCACGAACCGACGCTGCTGACCCCGCATGCCGAGGGCCGGGCCCGCCGCGTTGCCTTCCTGCAGCGCGCCGTGGACATCGGCCAGATTCTGGGCGCCGAGGCGGTTTCCTTCTGGGCCGGCGTGCCGCTGCCGGGCGTCGATCGCGGCGAGGCCGCTGAATGGCTGGTGGAGGGCGTCGAGCAGGTGCTGGACCATGCGGCACGGCGCGGCGTCACCGCGGCGCTCGAGCCGGAGCCCGGCATGCTGGTGGAGACGCTGGACGATTGGTCTCTGCTGCAGGCGCGATTGCCGCAGCTGAAGCTTGCCCTTGACCTCGGCCACTGCCTTGTGACGCAGGAGCGGGAGCCGGCCGCAGCGGTCGGCGAATTCGCCGCGCAGCTCGGGACCGTGGCGATCGAGGATATGCGCCGCGGCGATCATACGCACCTGCCCTTCGGCGAGGGCGACATGGACATCCCCGCCTGCCTCGATGCGCTGGAGGCGATCGGCTTCGCGCGCCTGGTCTGCGTCGAGCTGTCGCGCGAGAGCCATCGCGCCGACCGGATGATTCCGCAGAGCCTCGATTGGCTGCTCCGTTGCCGGGAGGAGAGAACCGCATGAGGATCCTGTTCTGCAGCCGGCGCTTTTTCCCCGCGATCAGCGGAATGAGCGTCTATGCCGTCAACCTGCTGCGCCAGTTGGTCGCGGCGGGGCACGACGTCACCATGGTCAGCCAGTACCGCCACGACGAGACCGGGACGAAGGTCTATGGCGGCGGCCCGCCGCCACCGGTTCCCGGCGTCACCGTCATCGGCCGGCAGTCCCTGGGCGAGGAGGCCTTCGCCGAGCCGGGTGGCGCGGATTTCGAGCGCGACGTGGAGGACATGGTGCAGGTCATCCTGGCCGAGCACCGGAAGAAGTCCTTCGACGTGCTGCACGCGCAGTACGGTTACCCGAATGGCTGGGCGGTGCTGCTGGCGGCGCGGCAGATCGGCATCCCGACCGTCGTCTCCATCCAGGGCGGCGATGGGCACTGGGTGGGGTCCTGCTGCGAGACCCACCGGCTCGGCATGCTGAACGTGCTAAACAATGCCAATGCCCTGTTGATCGGCTGCGAGAGTTTCGCGCAGGAGGTGGTGGAACGGCTGCAGGTCCCGAGCTCGCGCTTCACCATCGTGCCCGGCGCGGTGGACACGGCGCGCTTCCATCCGGCGCCGGGGCATGTGCCGGGCCAGGCCGCGGATCCGGTGCGGCTGCTGTACCATGGCCGGGTCGACCGGCGGAAAGGCTCGCTCGACATGCTCGAGGCACTGGCCCTGCTGCGCGATCAGGGCGTGCCCTACGCTGCCACCGTCTCCGGCATCGGGCCAGACTACGACAGTTCGCGCGAGCTCGCGGCGAAGCTCGGGCTCGACGTGGAGTTCTCCGGCTATGCCGACTACGAGGCGGCGCCGGCGCTGTACCGCAAGGCCGATGTCTTCGTCAGCCCGACCTATGCCGAAGGCTTCTCCAATACCATTCTCGAAGCCATGGCGAGCGGGCTGCCGAGCGTCGCATGCTATGCTGTCGGCGTGGTCGACTGCCTGCGGAACGAGGAGAATGGCCTGCTGGTCCAGCCGGGCGACATCCCGGCGCTGGCGAAGGCGCTCCGCCGCATCATCGAGGATCGGCCGCTGCGTGCCCGGCTGGCGACGACCGCGCTCGAGGAATGCCGCCGCACCTATTCCTGGGAGGCCGTGGGACGGCAGATCATGGAGATTTACGCCCGGGTGCATGGCCAGGCGCCGAAGACAGGCTTCGATCCGGTACTGCCGCGCGACGCCGATTGCCGCTTCCGCGCGACGCCGCACCTTCTGTGATCCCGGTCCACTGATGCCGCGTGCCCTCGCCATCTCCCCGCACCTGGACGATGCCGCTTTCTCGTGCGGCGGTACGCTGGCACGGCTGGCGCGCATGGGCTGGGCGGTCACGGTCTGCACCGCCTTCACGCAGTCGGTGCCGCGGCCAACCGGCTTTGCCCTCGACTGCCAGCTCGACAAGGGGCTGGGGCCGGAGGTGGACTACATGGCGCTGCGGCGTGCCGAGGACGCGGCAGCCTGCGCTCTGCTCGGCGCGGCGCCTCAATGGCTAGACCTGCCGGAAGCGCCGCACCGCGGCTATGGCGATGCCCGGGCGCTGTTCGCGCCGCCGCGGCCGGCGGACGGCATCGCGGCGCCGCTGACCCGGGCCCTGATCTCGATGCTGGATGCCGGCCCCGACCTGGTGCTGGCGCCGCAGGCGGTCGGCGGCCATGTCGACCACGTGGTGCTGGTGCGCGCGCTGAGCGCCGTGCTGCCAACGGACCTGCCGGTGCTGTGGTGGACGGACTTTCCCTACAGTGCGAAGCCGCAGAGCCATCCCGCTCGGCCCTTCGCCGCGGAGATGGCTGCCTGGCCGGACGTGGCGGTGGAGGGCGATGCCGAGACGCGACATCGCGCCTGTAGCGCCTACGGCACGCAGCTCGGCTTCCAGTTCGGCGGCGAGGCGGGCCTGCGGCAGGCGCTGGCCGAGGCCGGCGCGGTGGAACGGTTCCGCGCCCAGGGCCGCGCGCTGCTGCCCAGCGGCCTGCGCGCCGCGGCATGACCGTCTTCCAGAAGCGGCTTGCCGCGCCTTTGGCCGATCCGGCGGTACTCGCGGCGCGTCGTGCGGCCCTGGCCAGGCCGCATATGCAGCCGCTGGCACACTTCGCCGGGATGCTGCGAGAGCAGACCGGACGAGCGGTGCCGGATGCCGATCCGGCGGACGGCGGCACGGCGGCCCGCCTGCTGCTGTTGCTGGAGACGCCGGGTCCTTCCATGCCGGTGACCGGCTTCGTTTCCAGCGACAACCCTACGCCGACGAGTGCCAATCTGCGCCGCTTCCTCGGCGATGCCGGCGTCGCCCGGGCCGACCTGTTGATCTGGAACACCGTGCCTTTTTTCATCCACGCGCCCGGGGCCACCAATCGCTCGCCAAGGGCTGCCGAGTGCGCCGCGGGCCTCGCGCTGCTGCCACCGCTGCTGGACCTGCTGCCGCAGCTCGCGGTCGCGGTGCTCGCCGGGCGCTTCGCCAGGCTCGCAATGCCGGCGTTGCAGGCGGCGCGTCCCGGGATGCCGGTGCTGGCCATGCCGCATCCTAGCCCAGTCTATACCTGCACCGATCCCGCGCTGCCCCGCCGGATCGTCGCGGTGCTGACCGAGGCCGCTGGCCTGCTTCCTGCCCGTCGGGGCGCCACCGTCTGACCCGCCGCGCCGTGTCGCCCATGCAAGGCCTGCAAGGCCTGGGGCCGCGGCGTGCGGTCTTCGCGCTGCTCGCCGGCGGCCTGACGCTTGGCCTCCTCGCGCTGGCCTGGCGGGTGCTGGCGGGCGGCGGCTGGACAGCCTGGGAAGCCCTCATCCTGGTCTGCCTCACCGCCAATGCGCCCTGGCTGGGCCTTTCGGCGGCAACCGGGCTGATCGGGTTCGCAATCCGCCTGTTCGCCAGGGATCCGATTGCTGCCGTGCTGCCGGCGCTGCGGCACCGCTGCGACCTGGACGCATCACCGATCGAGGCCCGCACGGTGCTGGCAGTCTGCGTGCGGTTGGAGGACATGGCGACCGTGCTGCCGCCGCTTGCCAGGCTGCTGCGGGAATTGCACGCCGCCGATGCGGGCCGCTTCGCCCTCGGCATCCTGTCCGACACGCCATGCGGAAGTGCGGCTGAGGCGGAAGCGCAGGCCGCAGCGGCACTGGCAGCAAGACTGCCGCCCGGCACCCTGCTGTACCGCCGGCGCCAGGAGAATACCGGCTTCAAGGCGGGCAACCTGATGGAGTTCCTCGATCAACACGCCGAGGAATTCGATTTCGCACTCGTTCTGGACGCCGATTCCACGATGTCGGCGACGGCGGTACGGCGGCTGGTACGGGTGATGCAAGCCGATTATCGCTTGGCAATCCTGCAGCCTACGGTCGCCGGATGCGGCGCAGAGACGTCCTTCGCGCGGCTGTTCGGCTTCGGCCACCGCCACGGCGCGCGTCTCTGGGCCACCGGCCAGGCGTGGTGGCAGGGGCCAGAAGGGCCGTACTGGGGCCACAACGCCTTGTTGCGCATCGCCGCCTTTCGCCGCGACGCTAGGTTGCCGCTGTTGCCGGATGGCAGCCACATCCTGAGCCACGACCATGCCGAAGCGGCACTGCTGCATGCCGCCGGCTGGGCGGTGCGGGTGCTGCCGGAGGATGCGGGATCTTTCGAAAGGCATCCACCCGACCTGCTGGCCTTGTTCAGCCGTGACCTGCGCTGGGCTGCGGGCAATCTGCAGTATCGCCATCTGTTGCGCAGACCGGACTTAGGCAGGCTCGGACGTTTTCAGATGGTGCAGGCGATCCTGCACTATGCGCTGGCGCCGCTCTGGTTCGCGCTGCTGCCGCTGGCAGCGCTGAACGTCGTGTCCGGCGGTGGGGAGGATACCTCGCGCGGCGGATTGCTCGCCTTGCTGGTCGCCGGGTTTGTCGCGCTGAACATGCCAAAGCTGGCGGGCTATGCCGAGCTGCTGCTGCGCCCTGGGCGAGCCGGGCGGGCAGCATTGCTCCGCTGCATGGGTCAGGAGATTGTCCTTGGATTGTTGCTGGATTCGGTGGCGGCGCTGGAGCGGACCTCGACGATGCTACAGTTGATGACCACAAGACCGGGCAACTGGGCGCCGCAGCACCGTCACGCGCGAGCGATCACCTGGCCGGGCGCGTCCCGGCGCTTCGGCTTCCATGTGGTGGTAGGACTGGCATTTGGATTGTGTTTCTCCAAAGGCGGAGACTTCGCGCTGCTGACGGCCCTGCCCATATGTGCAGGGCTAATCCTTGCCGTACCGCTTGCAGTTGTCACTGCCCAGACGAAAAGCATCACTGATACAAAGTCGGTGACGGAAGTTGATGTTCGATGATTTCACGTAGAATGGCGATTTCGATTTTAAACCTCACATTCATATTAAGAAAAAACGCACAATGATTAAGTTCTTAAGTCGGAAAAGTAAATTTATTTGACAAACGAACGGTTTTTATAAGAAAATTTTCTGCTGCGATGCAAATTCATTGGTGTATTTACAAGTAAATTGTAAAACGACATGCTGTGGCTTATATTGAGGAAGACCAGTTGCTATATGCGCGATAAATCTGTTCCACAGGACTTGTTGTAAACGCTTTTCTCCCCGGCCACGTCATGGCTAAAAAAACTGCTGCATTTCGATCCGCCGAAAAGGTGGTTTCACAATCGTCCGTTCAGCGTCCGCCAAATCGCCTCGGCAAAGCCGCCGGTTACGCCGATATTGCTCGCGGTGCTGCGCAGTTCAACTCACCTGACCGTCTGATCCGATCAAGACCCACAACATCTTCATGGTTTAATGCCTGCGCGACAATCGCGTAAAAATAGACAGATGGTCAGCGCCGGAAATGACAAAATCCAGGTGGTCGCGGCGAAGGACGACCTTCCTCGTTGCGGGCGGTTTTGTTGCGGAATTCCGGCTTCCTCAATTACCTGACGCCGCACGGCATTGGCTTCAACAACGACCCCGGCGTAACCGTGTGTTGCCTCGCTTTCGAGTGGGACCTAGCCTCCGTTGCAGTTCCTTGGCCGCTGACCCGGATATCCTCGATGCCAACCCGCCGTGTGCTCGTTGCATTTTCCAGTGTGTTGGCCACGACGGCGCCTTCCTTCGGCAAAGCGGCGTCCTGGCCGGACCGCTCGATTCGATGGATCGTCGGCTTTCCACCTGGCGGGGCACCAGACCTTCTGACGCGCATCCTGGCGCGGCGGCTGGAAGTTGAGCTTGGTCAGCCCGTTGTTGTCGAAAACCGCCCTGGCGCAGCCGGCAACCTCGCTGCCGCGGCCCTTGCCCGCGCCACGCCGGACGGCTTCACTTTCGGCACCCTTTTTGCTGCAACGCTTTCGGTCAATCGTCACGTCTATCGCAACCTTCCCTTCGACCCGCAACGGGACTTCGCCCTGATCAGCGAGTTTGCCCGCTTTCCCTCGGCGGTGATGGTGCATCCCACCCTTCCCGTTTCGAACATCGCCGAACTGGGCGCCTGGATGAAGGCGCAAGGGACACCTCCGATATGCGCGACCCCAGGCGCAGGCGTCATTCCGCACCTTGCGACGGAGATGCTGTTGGAGCGACTTGGCGCGCGCTGCGAGCTGGTCCATTACCGCGGCAACCCTGATGCGTTGCGAGACCTGGCTGCCGGACGCGCGCAAGTCATGGTAGACGCCTTTCCCACCGCGCTACCCTTGGTGCGCGACGGCCAGGCCCGTGCGCTGGCGGTTACCAGCAGCCAGCGGTCGTCGCTGATGCCGGAACTGCCGGCTGTTGCTGAGACTCTGCCGGGCTTCGACACAGCGTCATGGCTCGCCGTCGCCGGTCCTGCAGGTGTGCCTGCAGAAATTACTGCTCGGATGAGTGCTGCGGTCGTTTCCGCTGCACGCGACCCGGAAACGGTACGGCGCTTCGCCGCACTGGGAGCCGAGGCTATCGGGTCGACACGAGACGAACTCGTGATGCGCGCGATGGCAGAGGACAAGCGCTGGGGCGAATTGGTGCGAGCCCGGGGCATCACCGCGGAGTAGTTGTTTGGTCCCTACCACAGAAGCGACGCACAGCTCGCCTTTGAGAAACTCTACAGGCTTTTCGCACCTCCACGTATTCGACCGAAGCGCAGCATCCTGGGATCCAGCATGGATCATGAACAGCACACGGAAGTATGAGGCAAGCCGTTTCACCTGTCCCGGGACGAACCGATACGCTTTGCACTTACGTTCTGCCATCAAGGACGATGAGCACTCGCGCGGCGTTTGTTACGGTTGTAGGCAAGACTGAGAGCGTGCCGCCTCACAGCAAATCAGACTCGAAGGTGAACCAATGAACGCGTTGAGGGCGATCCGCATCGGCTTGGTTCTTCTTCTCGCGGGCGCGCTCCATCCACTCACGCCTGCAGCCGCGCAGCCCCGTACCGATCGGCCGATGAGCAGGAATGAAGCAGCCGCCAAGCAAAAACTAAACGCCTGGACGATAGGCTTGGCTGGTGGCTTGCTCGAAGGAGCACCGATACGCTTTGCCACCGAGATCGCCCGAGTTGTCGATGAAAGCGACGCGCTCCATGTTCTTCCGGTCGTCACACGCGGTCCGACACAGAACGTTGAAGCACTATTATATCTGCGCGGCATTGATGCTGCGATCATCAATGCCGACGCCCTTGAGCAATTCCGTACTCTGGTACCGAACATCGACCAGCGTATCAGCTACATCCTGAATCTTTTTCCATCCGAACTGCACATTTTTGTTCGCCCGGACATAAAATCGCTCGCGGATTTAAGTGGCAAAAAGGTAAATTTCAATACGCCGGGCACCAGTGCGGCCTATTCCGGACCCTTGATCTTCGACCGTTTAAAGCTTGAGGTGGAGAAGATTTTCATCCCACATCCGGCCGCGCTCGAGCAGATGCGCCGCGGAGAGGGTGATATTTCAGCAGTCGTGTTCATCACTTCTAAACCAGTGGACGCATTCCTACGCGGCCGTTGGGAGCCCGGCTTCAAGTTCCTGCCGGTGGATATCGGAGAAGCCGATTTCCTCAATCACTACCTTCCCTCCACTCTGACGTCGAAGGACTACCCACAACTGATAGCGGAAGGACAGGACGTTCCGACCATCTCAGTCCCGACCATCCTCGCCGTTTACAATTGGCCGCCGGGGTCAGACCGCTATGCCCGCCTCAACCGCTTGGTGGACCATCTCTTCAGCCGTATCGATCGATTTCACGCACCGGGCTTCCATCCCGCTTGGAGGGACGTCAACCTGGCGGCGCAGGTGCCAGGTCTGAGGCGTTTCGCGCCAGCGCAGGAGTGGATCGACCGTAATCCCGCTACCCGCCCGCAGCGCATGCCCGCGGGAGCGTCACAGCGCTGAGCGGCCCCTTTGACCTTTGCCTCTGCTGGCGGCGATAAGACGTCGAGCATTCGATGGTGGCGGAGCATGAGAAAGCACAAGCCGATGCACAACGCATCCTCGGTGCATGCCGGCATCGCTCGGTCCGAAGATGTCGGAAAGCACAGAGCATCACCAGGCGATCCGCGCTGATGCGGACTTTTTCGTTCTACCTGCAGCTTGCAGGTGGTGCCACGGCCATGCTGATGGTGACTGGGCTCACTTATGCCGCGGCTCAATCCAAGTGCGAGACGAAGCGTCAGTCGTGTACCACTGAATGCAATGCCCGATATTTCACGATCGACCCCAACAGAGACAAATGCATAGCGAAGTGTGTGGCCGAAGAGAACAGGTGCAAGCGCGAACAGGCCGGGTGAGCCCGCAGAATGAGGCTCAACGCCTAAGGGCGCAGTCGCTCGGTCTTGTTCAACAACCGGGCAGCTTCCGGATCGCCCAGGATTTGCGCCACACGGTACCAGCGAACGGCGATTGTGGCATCGCCAGCGCTGCCTGGAACGCCTAGCCGGGCGAGCATCTCCGGGTCGTAGGTCTTGCCAAGCGCCGTTGCCGCCTTTCCACTGCCGGCTGTTGCTGCTCGTTCATAAAAGAGGCGAGCGGCCGAGACATCACCCAACGCCAACATGCTGTCGCCGCGCCTCAGCAGGTTCGACAGCAAGGCATCTGACGATCTTGACGGGCTGGACGGTCCGGCAGGGCCTGCGCTGATGCCAGGTTCCCCGACCGTGCTCTCGGCAGGCACCATTGCCGTCACTGAGGAAGTGGCACTCTGTTGCTGATCTGGGATGATCTGCGGCGGCGTCTCGGCCGTCCCAGCAGGTGTCACAGCGAGTTCTGCCTCATTCGATGGGCCGTTGCTGCCATTGGCCAGAACGTGTGCGTGTGCCACTTCGGCCGACGGATCGCCTGGCATCGGTGATGGCTCCAAAACGGCGGATCCGTCTGGGGCAGGCGAGGCTTCAGCCACTACGACCGGCTCCTCGGGAACGGCCGAAGTGACATTTGGCACCCCACCACCGCTGGCGGGCGCCTGCTCGGGCTCAACAGTGGCAACCCCGGCCGCAAGCGTATCGTTGCTGAGAGAAGCCGGCGCGACGACATCTTTCCCGGCGATCATCGGCACTGCGCCGTCATGCCCGGGGGAGTCCGCAACACCGGTCTGGTCAAGATCTTCAGTGCCAAGTCTTGCCGAAGGAATCTCAGCCGGTTCGGTCTTGGAAAGCCTCGGCATTTCTGATGCCGATGGAGAGTCAATGCGGTCCATGCTCGGTTCATGTTCCGACAACTGGCTAAGTGCGGGAGGTTCCGGCAGCTTCCATGCACCGCCGCCTTCGGTAGCGGGTACGGTCGACCGGGCATCGTCACCAGCATTCAGCGCCAGCTGCGAAGCGGCCGGCTCGGGGACCAGCCGCCGCCACATCATCGCCGTGCCTCCGCCGATCGCGATCAGCAGTCCGCAAACAACGAGCAACAGGGCAGCAGGTAGAGCCGGCGGCGGCGGATCTGCCCCTTCATGCAGCTCGGACGGAGCTTTTCTGCGGACGTCTGCGGCAACCCGCCTGGCATCTTCGCTGGGAACAGTCCTCAGCTGCTCTCGAAGGATCGAAACCCAGGATAGGTCAGGACGGATGGTAAGCGGTGGTTCCCAGGACAGGGCGTAGTCGATGATGTCGGGCAATCTGCGGAGGTGCTGGGGCGGCAGGACCCGGTGCACCACCGGCAGGTTGCCGGGACAGGTGTCAGTGAACCCGATCCGTTCAAGCGTAGCACGAAACCAGTCCACCGCGGCGGGACTGATATGTGGTGCGATGTCGAGGAGAAGGACCCCGCATGCCGGGTTGGCCAAGATGGCGGGCGTACTTGGACCGTGTGCAGTCGCCGCGGCGGACGATGATGCATATGGGCTCAACAACTGCCAATCAGGGCCAAGCATCGCCACCGCATGTTGCAGCGCCACCTTGTCCTGAGACGCCTGGAAAGCGGTCGTGCTGTGGTCGCTTTCTGAAAACATTATCCAACCGAGCCTTCGGAATGGCCGAACCAAAGCTTAGGGAACCATAGACTCAGATAGCGATACCTGCGCCCGGCAAGCCATGGCGAGCAACTCAACGTGTCAATCGGTGGATCATGGATGCTAGGTTGCCGCACGGTTGCGAACACGTCCGACAATCGAAATGCGCTGTATGCATTTTACACTAAAGGCCGCGCGGGGACGCCGGCTCTGCAGCAGCCTGACGAGCGAGCAAGGCTCGCAGGAGCACCAGGTGCGGCAGCATTGCCTCGGTGAAAGTGAAGAGGTCCGGACCCTCATCGTGGACAGCCTCGATAGCGCCCAGGCTCAGAACACGATGCCAGGCCGCAGGTTCGACCTGGAGGCCTGCGACCCTTATTGACGGGCCGTCGGGTACTACCCTGAAACGTCCAAGTCCGTCCTGCGGGCCCGCTGCCGCTGCGCGCAAGGCGGCCAGCGCTGCAGTATCGCGTTCCGCATCGGTCACCCGGGCATAGAGGATCAGAATACGTGGATCCGCTTCGATAGCGGCAGCCTCGATTGCCGCGAGCAGATCACCGCCGAGAATCGTCACGCGCCCGTTGCCGAGGGCTGCCTGCCCGGCGCGGAGGGAAAGCAGCTGAGCCATGTACGGTACGCCCCGTGCCAACTCCGCGATGCAGGTTCGGGCGGCGGCACTGAACTCCAGGCCCGCCTGTGCGGCGCCGCGCTCGACGAGATGCTCCACCTGCGCCTGCGTCAGCAGCGGCAGCGCCACGCGCGTGACGCAGCGTTGAATGGAGAGATGACGACCGAGCAGGGCTTCAGGGCTGCCAGAAGCACCGATGATCATGAAAAGGATGGAAAAGGCGCGGTCGGATAGATGCTTTATTGTATCAGCCACTGCCGTGCGCGTGTCCTTATCTGTGACACGGTCGAATTCATCGACCATGAGCAGTATCCGGACATCCCGCAAGCGGCTGCAGAGGTTCAGAACGTCATTGGGCCGCAAAGCGTTCGGCGGCATGGATTCTAAGATGCGGCCATTGTTGCCGGAGACAGCTGAACTACCATGAGCAAGAGAAACCGCCAGATCGCGAAGCAGTCCCCGCATGATCGTGTCGAAGTTACTCGTCGCGGAGCAGACATAACGCGCGACGATGAAGTCAGCCAATTCACGCTGTGCAACCGCATGATTGGCCAGGGATGTCTTGCCACGGCCACGATCGCCAAAGATGGCGACGTGCGAGCGATCTTCGGTGAGAGCGCGGATTATGGACTCCCGCTCAATTTCTCGCCCGATAAAAGACGCTTGGTCTTTGCCGCTCAGTCTCCTTGACGAGTCCGTTTGGGAATGGGCTAGCGGTCGCGTCGGCGTGAAGGCGTTTGCCAGGCGCTGTCGTTGATCGTTCGGCTTCCTGTGCTGATCGACTTTGCCCTCATGAACCGTGACGTCTGGGACTGGCTGCTCGGCACGTACTGATGGCAGCAGAGCTCGGCGTTGGAAAAGGTCTCGAAGCAGACGCACGAGCACGTATTCTCCTTATGGTCAAATCTCCTAGCACAGTTGAGCCCGACGAACGAGGCGCTGCTGACGGCACAGATCCGCGCCACCTATGCGTGGATCACCGCTTCCGAGTTTGCCATGTCTGCGCGCCGAAGCGCCGCGAACCGCGCGTTGCATCGCCGCAGAGGCCACACCGATGGCCATCCCCACCTTGTGCTTCGCCTGCCGGCTGCCGCGGCAGGACCTGCATCTCCGCTGCGCGCAGCTGCCCGACCAGCCCGGCAGCGCAAAGAAGCAGACCAAGACGCCGGCCTACCGCATTCGCGAGGTACTGCCGCACCTCATTGCCGGTTATCCGAATGCGCGGGTGGAGGTGACCCGGCATGGATTGCTGCTCAGGCTTTCGCAGCCCGCGATGCCGCGTACCATGGCCCACGGCATCCGGCTGATCGAGCCGCCGCCGCGCAAGGCGATCGCCGGGGGCTGACAGGCCCGGGGCGAAGCCCAGGGAGGAATCGATGTCAAAGCCCACCGCCTACCGGGGCGTCTTCCCGGTCGTGCCCACAATCTTCGACGAACGCGGCGCGCTCGACCTCGAAGGCCAGCTCCGCGCCGTCGACTTCATGATCGATGCGGGCTCCGAAGGGCTCTGCATCCTGGCCAATTTCTCCGAGCAGTTCGTCCTGACCGACGCCGAGCGCGACGAGGTCATGCAGGCGGTGCTGCGCCATGTCGGCGGCCGCGTGCCGGTGATCGTCACCACCACGCATTTCGGCACCGCCGTCTGCGCCGAGCGCAGCAGGCGGGCGCAGGAGGCCGGCGCCGCGATGGTGATGATCATGCCGCCCTATCACGGCGCCACCATCCGCGTCGGCGAGCCGGCGATCCTCGATTTCTTCCGCCGCGTCTCGGATGCGATCGACATCCCCATCATGATCCAGGACGCGCCGGTCAGCGGCACGCCGCTGCCGGCCGCCTTCCTCGCCCGCATGGCGCGGGAGATCGCGCATGTGTCCTACTTCAAGGTCGAGGTGCCGCAGGCCGCGGCCAAGCTGCGCGACCTCATAGCGCTCGGCGGCGAGCATGTCCTCGGCCCCTGGGACGGAGAGGAGGCGATCACCCTGCTCGCCGACCTCGATGCCGGCGCCACCGGGTCGATGACCGGCGGCGGCTTCCCCGACGGCATCCGGCAGGTCACCGATCCCTATTTCGCCGGCGACCGCGAGGCCGCGGTCGCCGCCTATGGCCGCTGGCTGCCGCTGATCAACCACGAGAACCGGCAATGCGGGCTCCTGGCGGCGAAGGCGCTGATGGAGGCGGGCGGGGTCATCCGCTGCGGCCTGCCGCGCGCGCCGCTGCTGCCGCTGCACCCGGCGGCGCGGGAGGGACTTCTGGATGCGGCAAGGCGGCTGGATCCGCTGGTGCTGCGCTGGGGGCGCTAGGCAAGGCCAGGCTGGGGAAAGCAGGTATTCTGTCCCAGGCCCCCTCATCTATTTGCGTGGGTCTGGCGCTCGCCGCGCGGCGCCGGGTTCAGGCAGGTTCGCCCGCGCCGGGGACGGCTGCCGGACCTCCATCTTCTGTCGCCGCAGCGCCCGCTCCGTCGGCTCGTCGGAGGAGCCCCGGTGGAAGCGTACCGGTACGCCTTGGCCTCTGTAGCGAGAAGCCGAGCCCCCTTTCCTTTCAACCAACGTATCAGCCCAGCTTTCAGCGGTGACTGCATCGGTCAGGGCCAAGGCACGACCAGCCGAACCGTGATGGTTTGGTTCTTTGCGGCGCGTCTCGTCCAATGCCGATTGCTGCTAGGGAACTCAAAACGGTCCAGCACTCTTTCCGTCGTTGCAGGTTGGGTCGGGCTTGGCAACTGGCGCTTTCAAGGCGCCGCGACGGGAGCATGCGATGATTGAGCAGAAACCTTTGTCGCTGCATATCCCGGAACCCGCGGTGCGGCCGGGCGACAAGCCCGACTTCCACCATTTGTCCATTCCACAGGCCGGCGCGGTCCGTCGACCGCCGATCGATGTTCCGGCGCACGAGATCCATGACCTCGCCTATTCCATCATCCGCGTGCTCGACCGCCAGGGCGAGGCGGTCGGCCCCTGGGCGCCCGGGCTCGACGCCGAGGCGCTGAAGGCCGGGCTGCGCGCCATGCTGAAGACCCGCGCCTACGACGCGCGGATGATGATGGCGCAGCGCCAGGGCAAGACATCCTTCTACATGCCCTGCACCGGCGAGGAGGCGGTGGCCTGCGGCTTCCAGACCGCGCTCGAGAAGGGCGACATGAATTTCCCGACCTATCGCCAGCAGGGTCTGCTGATCGCCCAGGACTGGTCGCTGGTCGACATGATGTGCCAGGTCTTCTCCAACGCGCAGGACCGCCTGCTGGGGCGGCAACTGCCGGTGCTCTATTCCGTGCGGGACGCCGGGTTCTTCTCCATCTCCGGCAACCTCGCCACGCAATACGTGCAGGCCGTGGGCTGGGCGATGGCCTCGGCCATCAGCGGGGACACCCGCGTCGCCGCGGCCTGGGTCGGCGAGGGCTCGACCGCCGAGAGCGACTTCCACGCGGCCCTGGTTTTCGCCTCGGTCTACCGGCCGCCGGTGATCCTCAACGTGGTCAACAACCAGTGGGCCATCTCCTCCTTCCAGGGTGTGGCGGGCGGCGAGAACGCGCCCTTCGCGGCCCGCGCGCATGGGTACGGCATCCCCTCGCTCCGGGTCGACGGCAACGACTACCTCGCGGTGCATGCCGCGACCGCCTGGGCGGTGGAGCGGGCACGGCGCAACCTCGGCGCGACGCTGATCGAATGGGTGACCTACCGGGCCGGCGCGCATTCCAGCTCGGACGAACCCTCCCGCTACCGGCCGAAGGAGGAATCGGATGCCTGGCCGCTCGGCGACCCGATCGAACGGCTGAAGAACCACCTGATCGCCGGCGGGGACTGGAGCGAGGCGCGGCAGACCCAGCTGCGCGCCGAGATCGAGGAGGAGGTGCTGGCCGCGGCGCGCGAGGCGGAGCGCCACGGCACCCTGCATGACGGCCCGAAGCCCAGCGCCGCCACCATGTTCGAGGGCGTCTACAAGGAGATGCCCCGCCACCTGCGCGAGCAGCGCCAGGCGATGGGGATCTGAGCATGCCGCGCCGGACCATGGTGGAGGCGATCCGCGACGCGCTCGACGTGATGATGGGCCGCGACAGCCGCGTCGTCGTCTTCGGTGAGGACGTCGGCTATTTCGGCGGCGTGTTCCGCGCCACCGAAGGGCTGCAGCGCAAGTACGGAACGTCGCGCTGCTTCGATGCACCAATCTCCGAAGGCGGGATCATCGGCGTTGCTGTCGGCATGGGCGCCTACGGCCTGCGTCCCGTCGCCGAGATCCAGTTCGCCGACTACATGTATCCCGGCTACGACCAGATCGTCTCGGAAGCCGCGCGGCTGCGCTACCGCTCGGCCGGCGAGTTCACCGCGCCGATGGTGGTGCGCATGCCCTGCGGCGGCGGCATCTTCGGCGGCCAGACGCATAGCCAGAGCCCCGAGGCGCTGTTCACCCATGTCTGCGGCCTGAAGACCGTCATCCCCTCCAACCCTTACGACGCCAAAGGCCTGTTGATCGCGGCGATCGAGGACGACGATCCGGTCATCTTCCTGGAGCCTAAGCGGGTCTACAACGGCCCCTTCAACGGGCATCACGACCAGCCCGTGGTGCCCTGGGCGCGGCATCCGCTCGGCGAGACGCCGGACGGGCACTACACCGTCCCACTCGGGGAGGCCGCGGTGCGGCGCGAGGGCAACGCGGTAACGGTGCTCGCCTACGGCACCATGGTGCATGTGGCGGAGGCAGCGGCGGCCGAGACCGGCATCGATGCCGAGATCATCGACCTCCGCACGCTGGTTCCGCTTGATGTCGAGGCGATCGAGCGGTCGGTGCGGAAGACCGGCCGCTGCGTGATCCTGCACGAGGCGACGCGCACCTCCGGCTTCGGCGCCGAGCTTTCGGCGCAGGTGCAGGAGCGCTGCTTCTACCACCTGGAGGCACCGATCCTGCGGGTCACCGGCTGGGACACGCCCTATCCGCACGCGCAGGAGTGGGACTACTTCCCGGGCCCCGAGCGCGTCGGCCGGGCCCTTCGCACCGTGCTGGAGGCCTGAGATGGGCACCCGCGTGGTCAAGCTGCCGGATATCGGCGAGGGCGTCGCCGAGGCCGAGCTGGTCGGCTGGCACGTCAAGGTCGGTGACGTCGTACGGGAGGAACAGCCGCTCGCCGAGGTGATGACCGACAAGGCGACGGTGGAGATCCCGTCGCCGGTCGCCGGCACCATCCTCGCGCTAGGCGGCGAGGTGGGCAGCACGCTGGCGGTCGGCGGAGAGCTCGTGCGGATCGAGGTGCCGGGCCAGCCGGACCGCGCGACGGCGCCGGCCTCTCCTGCGAAGCAGGAGGCGCCCGCGACGGAACCCAAGGCACCCGCCCCGCCGGAGCCCGCCCCCCCGCAGCAGCCGCGACCCGCTGCGCGGCAGGGCGTGGCGCCGCGCCCGCCGGGCGAGCGTCCCATTGCTTCGCCGGCGGTGCGGCTGCGGGCGCGGGAGGCGGGGATCGACCTTCGCCAAGTCCACGGCAGCGGCCCGGCCGGGCGCATCCTGCACGAGGACCTCGACGCGCTGCTGCGGGGCGATGGCCCTGCTGCGCCGGCCCCGGCAGGGCGCGGCGCCGATACGCGGGTCGAGGAGATCAAGGTCACCGGCCTGCGCCGCCGCATTGCCGAGCGGATGGCCGAGGCGACGCGGCGGATCGCGCATTTCTCCTATGTCGAGGAGATCGACCTCAACGCGCTGGAGGAATTGCGCGCCGCGCTGAATGCGGAGACAGCGGAACGTCCGAAGCTGACGCTTCTCCCCTTCCTGATGCTGGCCGTGGTCCGCGCCGTTGCCGACTTCCCGCAGATGAACGCGCTGTACGACGATGAGGCCGGCGTCATCCGGCGGCATGGCGGCGTGCATCTCGGCATCGCCACGCAGACCGCGTCCGGCCTGGTCGTGCCCGTCGTGCGCCACGCCGAGGCGCGCGACCTGTGGGGCTGTGCAGCGGAGCTGAGGCGCCTGTCGGAGGCCGCGCGAGCCGGGCAGGCGGCGCGCGAGGAGCTCGGCGGCTCGACCATCACCATCACCAGCCTCGGCGCGCTGGGCGGCATCGCCAGCACGCCGGTGGTTAACTGGCCGGAAGTGGCGATCATCGGCGTCAACCGGATGGCGGTGCGGCCGATGTGGATCGGCGGCGGCGTCGTGCCGCGCAAGATGATGAACCTGTCCTCCTCCTTCGACCACCGGGTCATCGACGGCTACGACGCGGCGGCCTTCGTCCAGCGCATCAAGGGCCTGCTGGAGCTGCCCGCGCGGATCTTCCTGGAGGGATAAGATGGGCGACCTCACGGCCGGGCTTCTCGTCCTCGGCGGTGGCCCCGGCGGCTACAGCGCCGCCGCAAGGGCCGGGGAGCTCGGCATCGACACCGTGCTGGTCGAGCAGGGCAGCCTCGGCGGCACCTGCCTGAATATCGGCTGCATCCCGTCGAAGGCGCTGATCCACGTGGCGGCGGAATTCGGCCGCGCCGCCGCGCAGGCCGATGCCTCGCCCTTCGGGCTGCGGGCCGGGGCGCCGAGCCTCGATTTCGCCCAGGCGGTCGCCTGGAAGGACGGCATCGTCGGCCGGCTGAATGCCGGCGTCGCCACGCTGCTGAAGCAGGGCAGGGTGCGCACGGTGCAGGGGCGCGGCGTCATGCTCGACGGCAAAACCTGCCGCGTCGAGACCGATACCGGGCCGCAGACCATCCGCGCCCGGCACGTGCTGCTGGCGACTGGCTCCGAGCCGATGCCGCTGCCGGCGCTGCCCTTCGGCGGCCGGGTGATTTCCTCGACCGGGGCGCTGTCGCTGCCGCGCGTGCCTGACTACCTGGCGGTGGTGGGCGCCGGCTATATCGGGCTCGAGCTCGGCATGGCCTTCGCCCGGCTCGGGGCGGCGGTCACGGTGGTGGAGGCCGCCGACCGCATCCTGCCGGGGTGGGACGCCGATCTCACGCGCCCCGTCCTGCGCGGGATGCAACGCTTGGGGATCGAGGTGATGACCGCCACCGACGCGCGCGGCCTGGCCCGGGACGGCACGGCGCTGTGGGTCGCCACGGCCGACGGGGCGGACCGCACGATCCCGGCCGAGGCCATCCTGGTCGCGGTCGGCCGCCGGCCCTGCACGACGGGCTTCGGGCTGGAAGCGCTGGATCTGGCGATGGATGGGGCATCGATCCGCATCGATGCGAGCTGCTCGACCTCGATGCGCGATGTCTGGGCGGTCGGCGACGTCGCGGGCGGGCCGATGCTGGCGCATCGCGCCATGGCGCAGGGCCGGATGGTGGCGGAGTTGGTGGCCGGCCGGCGCCGCCGTTTCGAGCCGGTGGCGATCCCGGCGATCTGCTTCACCAGCCCAGAGGTCGTCTCTGTCGGCCTGTCGCCGGCAGAGGCGCGCCAGGCCGGGCAGGCGGTCCGAGTCGGCCAGTATCCCTTCTCGACCAACGGCCGAGCGCTCACCGAAGCAGCGGAGGAGGGCTTTGTGCGGGTCGTCGCGCGGGCCGACACTCATCTGGTGCTCGGCATCCAGGCGGTCGGCGCCGGGGTCGCGGAACTGGCCGCCAGCTTTAGCTTGGCGCTGGAGATGGGGGCCCGGCTGGAGGACATCGCCGGCACGATCCACGCGCATCCGACCCGGAGCGAGGCCTTCCACGACGCCGCGCTCAAGGCCATTGGTCAAGCACAGCAGATAGCGTGAACGCCGCATGCCTGTTTCCTGAGAGCAGGAACTTGAGCAGGATTGGAAGGTGTCGGATCTCTTCGCCCTTTGCGTGATGCGGCCACTCACCGGATAAGGCGACGCCATGGAAAGGGCGGTCAACCCGGATTGTACGGCGGGACAGTAGATATCGATTGGAGGTACATGGGTCCGACCACAACCACATGGTTCAATTCCGTCCGCTTCCAGCAGTTCGCAGCATGCCTTGCCCGGAAGTCCACGAGGACTTGGCCATGCGGTGACCGGTGCCGGCCGCGGCGCGCTGGGAAAAGGTCGGGGGCAACGCACCTGCGGTCCAGTGCGGCAGCCGTCGGCCAACTTTCTGATTGCTGATGCATATTTAAGGTTTGCAAACTGAGGCTAAGAATCCTACGGCGTGTCTGTAGGAGCCAGACCGATTCGGGGCACACGGCCCGTCTCGGCTATCCGGCTCCGGTCAGACTCTAGCGACACCATCGCCGCGCCAAGCGAGGCGCACGGGTTTGGCCACTCTACTCGAGGCGACCCTGTAAGCGGTTCGGCCAATGAACAGGCGTGGGGCCGCGCCTTCGAGGCAACCTACGCGGCAGTCAGTCAGCGGAAGCAGCAGCGCCGCCAACGTCACCGCACTCGGACGCAAGGGCCATCGGCCGAGACCATCGCCGCCCAAGCTGCCAGGCTCACCGCCGCACGGGCGCATGTTGAGATCTGCTTTGCCAAGGCACAGCCGACGTCCGATGCCGCCGAACTCCGGTCGTTCATCGCCTTTCAAGCCAAAGCGGTTGATCCCAACGCCCGCCTGCTGTGGCGCGCCGATGCCGAGCCGGTTTCCGCTGAGCTCCAGCAGGCCCGTCATGTGGCACAACGGGAGGAGGTACGGCAGCGCCTCAGCGGTGGCCATCACTGGCCGGGTGGCCCGGTCGGCGATAACCCGGCATATGCCCGTGCGTCGTTCGTCTACCGCGGCCTAGTCTCCGACGAACGTCCCATCCTGAAGCTCATCGTCGCCAGCACGCCCCGGGCCGCGCGTCTGCGGACTGGCGACACCTAAGAGCGTCTAACCCGACCGCCTGGTTTGCCTCGGCCAGATGATGCTGGCGGGGAGAGCGTTGCAGGCGAGGTGGATGTGCTCGCGCCGTTCGTGGCGGATGGTGAGGCGGCGAAAGCGGACCATCCAGGCGAGCATCGGCTCGACCTTCCAGCGGTGCCGCCCAAGTCTGCTGCTGTCCTCGACGCCGCGGCGCGCAATGCGCGCGACGATGCCACGACGGCGGCACTCGTCGCGGCGGAAGCGATGGTTGTAGCTCTTGTCGGCAGGCAACCTGCCGGGGCGGCGACGCGGCCTGCCGCCAGGTTTGCGGCGTCGAACCGGCGGGATCGCATCGAGCGTGGCGGCCAGCATCTTGCTGCCGTTGCGGCTAGCCGGGCTGAGCGTCAGGCCAGGTGGCGTGCCGTGGCCGTCGACCACGACATGCAGCTCGGTGCCCGGCTTGCCGCGATCCGGCGTGTCCTACGCGGCGGCGGTGGAGCCGATACGCTCGACGGAGCGGGGGCAACGACTCACTCGATGGTGGCGCTGGGGACCATATCCTGATCCCTGGCACCGGTGTGGATCAACTGACCGGCGGAGCGGAAGCCGACGTTCTCGGATTCGGGCGGCTCATGCCGCTGCTCGCGCCCGATACCGGTGTCGGCGACGGGCACCGCGACATCATCGTCGATTTCGAACAGGCTCATGACACCGTAGACCTGTCCCGCCATCGGAACAGCTTCGATCCAAGCCCGGAGAGACCGCTCTTCCGCGGCAATGATGCCTTTGTCGGTACCAAAGCGCGGCAGGTGCGGTACGAGATTCTGGACAACGGGAACACGCTGGTGCAGTTCGCGGCCGCCCTGGGTGAGCCGTCGCCAGGCGTCCAGCCGCACATGCCGACGACTTCAACCGGCGAAATCGAACTGGTCGGCACCCACACCCTGTCCGCTAACGATTTCATCCTGCAGCCGAAGGCGGAGAGCGGCGTGCCAGATTTGGGGGCGCCGCGGCGAACGCATTTACCTTCAGCTACACCGGCGGCCTGCGGACCTACACGGTGCCGGAGACCGGCAGCTACAGTATCGTCGCAAGTGGCGCCTCGGGCGGCACAGCCAATGGGCGGACCGGCGGCAACTCGGAAGTTGTCGGCGGCTTCGGCGCACAGATCGGAGCGATCTTCAGCTTCAGCGCCGGGGAGGTAATCACCATCGCCGTGGCTGGCCGTGGCGCGGACGCTCCTGACGCGATCGTGTCCGGCGGCGGCGGCGGCGGTAGCTTCGTTGTCGATGACAATAACTCGCCGCTCCTGATCGCCGGCGGCGGCGGCTTGGTCGGCGGCAATTTCTCTCAGCACAGAGGTATTACCGCCACCAGCCTGGACGCGATCAACGGCCACGAGACCTCATTCCCAACCGCGGATGGCGGCAAGGCGGGCAACGGCAGCGACGATGGAGAGAGCGGGAAGACTGACATGGAAGACGGCGATGGTTGTGCCGGTGGTGGTGGCTACTCGACCCCTGGCGGCTCTGGTGGAGACCCATTCGTGGGTTACGGCGGGAGCGGCGCGTCCTACCTCGCCGGCCTCACCGGCAGTGCAGGAAACGGCGGCAACGGCGGCGCTGGTGGTTTTGGCGGTGGTGGCGGCTACGTCGGCGGTGGTGGCGGTGGCTACAGCGGCGGCGGCGGAGCCGCTCACGGTGACACGGGCGGCGGTGGCAGCGATGGTTCGCACTCCAGCATGTCCGGCCAGAGTTTCGAAACCGCTACCGTCAACGGCAACGGCTTGGTGGTGATCACGCCGCAGAGCACCAAGGCCGTACTTGACACCCTGACGGACACGGCTGGGAAGGCGCTGCCAACCGGAGCGATGGCAAGTCTCGCCTCAAGCGAACACTGGTTCATGTAGCAGCCCATCACCGTAGTGCCGGATGAGGCAAGCAGCGCGCCAACGCCACTGAAAGCCGTGCTGTGCCGCGCAGGGAGGGGCGGCGGTGGTAGCCCTCCTCAGCGTCCTCATGGCACAGCAATCTGGAGAGCGATCATGACAAAGCCCGTTCTGGTGGCCGGCGCCGGCCCGGTTGGCCTGACCCTGGCCTGCGAACTCGCGCGCTACGGCATTCCCGTCCGCGTCGTGGACAAGGCGGCGGCACGCACCGACAAGTCCAAGGCGCTGGTGCTTTGGAGTCGGACTTTGGAGTTGCTGGACCGCGGCGGGGAGGCCGGGGCGGCCCCCTTCGTCGTGGCAGGGTTCAAGGCCGAAGCGGTGAACTTCGTCGCGGGCAATCGCATGATCGGCCAGGTCGGCATGGGGGACGTGCGCAGCCCCTACCCTTACGGACTTATGCTGCCTCAATCCGAGACTGAGCGCTTGCTTGAGGAGCGGCTAAGCCGTGAGGGCGTTGCGATCGAGCGCCGCGTCGAGCTTGCCTCATTCACGGTTCGTCGGGATGGTGTCGAAGTCGTACTTCGTCACGCCGTGGACGGGCGCGAGGAGGTGGTTTCCGCAGATTGGCTGATCGGGTGCGACGGCGCGCACAGCACGGTACGCCACGGACTCAATGCACCCTTCGCAGGCGAGACGCTGGATGCGGATTGGGTGCTCGCCGACATTCACATGCACGGCTATCCGTTTCCTGACAGCGAGGCTGCAGTTCATTGGCACCATGACGGCGTGCTCATTATCTTTCCCATCTCTCCGGGCCGCTATCGCGTGATCGCGGACCTGCCCTCGTCCGGCGCCGAGCACCCGCACGCAGCGACGCTGGACCAGGTTCAGGCGCTGATCGACCGGCGTGGCCCGCCGGGCCTGGTTGCCTACGACCCAATCTGGCTGGCCAGCTTCCGGATCAACGGTCGCAAGGTCGGCAGCTATCGTTGGGGGCGTGCTTTTCTCGCCGGCGACGCGGCTCATATCCACAGCCCTGCCGGCGGGCAGGGCATGAACACCGGCATGCAGGACGCCTTCAACCTGGCCTGGAAACTGGCCCTCGTGATCCGCGGCACCTGCGGGGAGCGTCTGCTTGACAGCTACAGCTCGGAGCGCAGCGCGGTCGGCGACGAGGTGCTCAAGGCCGCGGGCCGACTGACGGCGGTGGGGACGCTGCGCAATCCGATCGCGCAGGCCGTGCGGAACATCGCAGGGCAGGTCCTGCTGGGTCTGACCGATGTCCGGCACGCCGTTGCCGACACGATGACGGAGGTCTCGATCGGCTACCCCGACAGCCCGCTGAACGGATCCGGCTTGCGCGGCGGACCGGCACCGGGCGGCCGGGTTGTCCCCGTCGCTGGCTGCGCGCCTGTTGGATCAGGCAGTGCGCCACGCTTCGCGCTGTTCGCAGAGCCGACAGTTGCGACGGCCGACCTGCTGCGGCGCTTTGACGGGTTGCTCGACCCTGAAGTCCGGCCTGGGTTCCGGGACGGTGCGATCTGGCTGGTGCGGCCCGACGGCTATGCTGCCTGCGCCGCGGAGGATCCCGCCACCATCGCCGGCTACCTCGAGCGGCTTTAGCAAGATGCGGAAGCAGTGCGGGCGTAGGCCTGAGCCGACAGGAAGAGCCGAACATGACCAAGATACATGAAGGCCAGAATGGATCTGCGGTCACTGCCACAAGACCTTACATCGATACGCTGGTTTGTCGCCTTGAGGCCGCTGGCGCCTCGCCTGTTGTCCGATACCATGGGCAGAATACCACGGCGGAGGAGCTTCTGGCTTCGATTTATCGGTACGCTCGCGCCCTTGCCGGCCTTGGCATTGCGCGCGGCGATCTGGTCGCGCTCTTCGCACCCAACTGTTCGGACGCGCTCGCTGTCCGTTACGCGGCGAACCTCATCGGCGCCGCCGCCGTCTATCTCTCCGCGCCGAAAGTACCGCAGGACCGAGCGGAGCTGGTCAGGCAGTTGGCTCCTTCCCTCCTGGTCCTGTTTTCCGAGACCGCGCACCTGTGCCCCAGCGGCCTGCTGGTCCCTGTAGCCGCCGTTGGCGCCGACGTAGCCGACGCGTCCCTCGACCTTGGCGCAATGGCTGCGTCCCAGGCGAGCAGTCCCGTCCAGAGCCTGGCCCGCTCTGGCGACCTCGCCGTTGTCATCTCCTCCGGCGGCACAACAGGCGTGCCGAAAGGAAGCCGGCGGGACTTCGCCGCGTACACCGCCACGGTGGACGTACCCAGCCCCGCGGATCGGCGTCAGTTGATCAATGGCCGTTTGGCCTATCTGTCTCAGGTGCTGGTGGATGTGACCCTTCTCGGCGGCGGGACGGTGGTGCTGCAAGACCAGTACGATGCTGCGGATACCCTGGCCGCTATTGAAGCGGAGCGGATCACCGACCTGTTCCTCGTTGAGCCGCAGCTATTCGAGGTTATGGACCACCCCGATGTCGCGCGCCGCGACCTCTCCTCCCTGCGGGCCGTGACCCACGTCGGTGCTTCGGCACCAGCCACGTTACGGCTACGCGCCCGCGAGCGCCTCGGTCCTGTGCTGGCGCATACCTACGGCGCGAGCGAGATGGGCTTGGTTAGTGCTCTTTCCCCAGTCGAACACGACCTGCTTCACCCGGAGGTGTTCACCTGCGCTGGTCGGATCCTCAGCGGCGTGAACATCCGCTTCCGCCGCACTGACGGCGCACTCGCAAGGCCAGGGGAGCCCGGGATCATTGAGGTGCGCTCACCCACCATGGCCGGCGGCTATCGCAATCGGCCCGACCTCGAGGCGGCGGCGTTCGCCGATGGATGGTACTGCAGCGGCGACCTCGGTTTCCTCGACGGCGACGGCCATCTGCACGTGTTGGGCCGGGCGGTCGATGTCGCCTGGGTTGACGGTGCCATGGTGAGTCCACCCCTAATTCAGGACACGCTCTGCCGCCTACCCGAGGTGCGCTACGCGGTGGTCGTGGTGGACCGTGAGGCCGGCGGCTGGACGGCTGCAGTCGTGCCCTGGCCGGGCTCTTCGGCGGACTCCGAGAGATGCCGAGCCGAGATCATAGCGCGGCATGGCATCGCTGCTGCCAGGCCCTTCGCAATCGTGCTGCTCGACCGGGTTCCGCTGACGGAGCAGGGAAAGCCCGATCGCGTCGCAATCCGCGAACTCGGACGTCGAACCAAGGAGCAACAAGCCGCAATCGTGCTGACGAGCTAGGTGCGACAATCAACATAGATTGCTCGCAGCCGCGTCAGCGCCTCTGGCTGATCGGGCCCCCGGCGGTGTCGCAGCCGCACGCCGCAACCAGCATCTTCAGCTCGGTCGAAGTCAGCCCCGCGGGCTAGCGGCGGCGGCCGTGCTGGCGGGCGATCCCCTGAAGGGTGGTACGGATCGCCGGGTCACCGGCCGACCAGGCCAAGCCGCGCAGCCGGTGCTGCTGGCGATGGGGGCGAGGCGGCGATCGAGCGCGGCACGGCTGCACGGTCCGGCGAGCGAGGCGAGCTAGGCGGCGCCGCGGTGGCGACGCGGGCGGCGCCGACCGGCGGCGAAGGCGTTCGCAGGGGCACCGGCGGTCCCGGATGCCGGCACGATCGCGCCCTCCGCCTCTTCGACCATGCCCCTACCCTGCCTCGCCGTCGCGCCAGGAGTCTGGCGCCTGGAGCGCCATGCGTCATCATCTGAACGATACCCGCAGTGCCGGAACCAGGCGCTGGCGTTTGCTGCGGTGATGGTGTCGAGCGCGTCGGGAACGGCGGTGTCTAGGGTCTCGATGGTGCGGGCACCGGCCTGGCGCAAGCGCTCCTTCATCGTCGCCCAGGCCTGCTCGGCGGCGTGCAGCGTCTTTTTCTGCGCAACAGACCGAGCCGCCGCAGCGTCCGGCTGAGCGTGCTCGGGTCGAAGCGCCGGCCGCCCGTCCGCTCGGCCAGCCTGTCCGCATACTGTGCGAGGGTGGCGTCGTTCTGCTCGGCCACGAGGTTGCGCAGGACCGCGGGATCGGTGCCGCCGAGCATGGCTTGGCCGCTGCCGCCCCGGCGCGGCGCCCGCTGGCCGGAGGGCGCCAGTCTCAGCCAAGCGTTCACTGTCCCGACCGAGACCGCGAACCGCTCCGCCAACAGGCGCTAGCTGCCCTCACGCCGCTCATGCGCCGACAGCACCCGCTCCCGAAGATCCACCGACAAGGCCATGGCGTTCCAGCCTCTAAAGCAGACCAAAACACCGCCCCGCATCAAGCGCTCAAACCACCTCGCACGGCGCTCCAACCGCGACTGCGGCGCGCCTCTCCTCGCCGGCGGTAAGCGCCATTATGGCTCACCCTGATCTGGTCAACGTCTCGGCGCTGATCGGCGATGCCAAATCAATGCAACAGCGTGTGCGGGGCGCTTTGACGACCTCACCATCACGGTGCTCGCCGGGCATCATCGATCGTTGCAAACGCCTTCCTTGCGGCTGGCGGACCCGCGCCGGGAGGCTCGCTTAGCCGCGCCGGTCCAGCAGTTCGACGGCGCGGTTGTACAGCCCGTCATCCACCCGGCAGCCGATCCAGGTCTCGCCGCGCGGCGGCTGCGGGCAGGCGCCCGGACCCAGTTCCTGGGTCGCTACGGCGTCGATCAACGCCCGCAGCCGGTCCGGGTGCCTGATCCTACCATCGGGGCCGAACAGGTCGAGGTTGTCGGTCGGCCCTAGCCCGACTGCGCGCGCCGCCCGCACCGCGCTCACCGGCGGGGTCGCTTGGTTCTCGGGGCAGCCGCCGCCCTCGCGCCGCTCGGCAGGCGACGCGGACGGCGCGCCGGAGCAGTCTCCGGCGGGGGAGTAGCGTCCGAGGATGTCCGCTGCGGAGCGCGCCTTATAACTGTCCTGGTACTGCCGGACGAGGTCGATGAAGGCGCGGATCGCGTAGGCTGGATCGTCAAAGCTGGCGAAGTGCTGCGCATTGGCACCGGTCTGCCCCAGCCACCTGCCGCTCAGGTTCGGCCCCTTCAGACTCAACCAATTGTTGGCGCGCAACCCGAAAGGTGCCTTGTCCGCGTTGTACGCTACCGGCCCGTAGGACCCGTCGGCCTGCCGGGCGAGCAAGCCGTTGGCGGTCTGCTCGCCGCCGCCCCGCGCGGCGGGGCTGCCCTGGGCCGAGACGGCGCTGGCCGAGAAGAACAAGGCCGAAGCCAGTGCTGCTGCGCAAGCTGTTCTGGACAGTGGTGACGGCATTCCTACCTCTCGGCTGCACCCGGGGACGCTGGCCCGCGCCTCGCCCGCATCGACACAATGGGCCGTGCCACGGCTCGGTTCCCGCCGGCACGAACCGCTGCTGGACGTCGGAGCAGTTCTGTTGCGAGCTCGTGAAGCCGCCCGAGCAGACACAAGCCTCGGCATGGCGAGATGCTGGCGACGGTCGAAGCCTTGCACTTCACGGTTCGGGGGCCTCTCCAGCTCGCTTTCACGTACGCCATGTCAGCGCCATCAATCGGCCAATGCCGGTACACACAAACCGCGAAGACCTTGCCGACGCCAATTACGCAGACATGTCTGCGACCGTCGCCTGACAACCGGACGCGGCCGTTGCCGTACAGGATGAAGGCCGACATCTGACTGGCCGCATACGGCATCATCGGGTGCATGCCAGGGGCGATCGTCACCTCATAGCCGCGCATAGCCTTGCGCACGAGCCTGTCAGCCAGTGGCGCGCAAGCCTGCCAAGGCCCGCGTTGAATGTCATACGTCCATGCTGTCGGCGCGATGGGCAAACTGCTCCCGAGTACTGCAGCCGGCTCAATGAACAGTGACATGACCACGCCGAACCCAAAGCCTCCGGCCACCAGCGCGAAGACGCGCGCCCTTGTCGTACAGATGTTCCGTGCGCCATGCTGCCTTTTGCGCCCCGCTCTGCGGGTCGCTGAACCGGGGCTGCTTCATCCCGGCTCTTCCCGGGTCGTTTAAGCGGAAGGCACACCGCTGCTCGGCACGGGCCAGAGTGCTACCCAATCCAGCCTAATAATGCCGGCCAAACATCCTGCGCCACCAAGGCGGCCCAGGTTCGTCCTCGACCCAAGCATATCCCCGCTCCTCTCTTTCCCATCGGCGGGGTGTCGGTTGTGATGATGTCGGAAGTCTACCGGCAGCTGGCGTTTGGATATGAGGCAGGGTTTGGTCTTGCTCTGCGCGCGGTGGGACCGCTTGGTGTTCTTCGGTGGAGCCATTCGGCTCGATTGCGGCTTCGATTGTCGCCGCCGTGGCTCGTGCAACGTCGACCGCTTCGCGCATAGCGGCGAGCAACTCCTGTCGCAACCGCTCGATGTTCTCTCTTGCAGCGGTCTCTATGGCTTCCGCTCGCCTGAGCGCATCGCTCGCCTTCTGCTCTGCAAGGACAACTCGAGTTTCTGCATCCTGCCGCGCCTCACGCTCCAGTTCGGCACGCCGTTCTGCATCTTCGGCGCGGTGCTCGGCTTGGTTCGTGCGATGACGTAAGTCGCTAGCGAGTCGTTCAAGCGCCCCGAGCACGGATTCAACCACGGAAGCGTTTGGGCCCTGGTTTGGGGTAGACATATATGATCCCGCATAGACCTCAGTTGTGGGCAGCGTTTTGCTTGTCCGGTCGCAGTCTTCCAAGCCCGCTGCGACCTCATTCATGGCTAAGCGGCATTTTTGAGCAGAAGTTCATATCCAAATGATCACAGTGATCCATGGTCTGCGAATTGCAAATCGATCGTCCGCCAGAACGGAGAACAATTCTCGGCCGCGTGTTCGACGTGGCCATTGGTGCCGAACCAGCAATGGCGGCCGCCATATCCATTTTGCTGAACCTGATCCAGCCACCTGCACAGCTTGAGCGTCCCTTGGTTTCCTTCCATATCATTCACGGCAAGGCGGCCATCCAGCCGCCTTCGTCTCGCCATTCCGATCCCATCATGGCCTATCCCGAAGGCTCCTATGCGCCCGTGGCTCCTACCTTTGCTGCTCGCCGCCTGTGCCTCACCTGTGCCGCCTGAGCCCTCGGTAGCGCGCAACGTGCCGGAGGCGGCAGTGTGTCATGGCGAAGACGGGCAGGTGTTGCGGCACAATTCCCGTGTCGGCGCCCAGACCGGCCTGCCGACGCCGCGTTCCATCTACACCCGTCATGCGGCCACCTTCCGTGCCGGCCCCAAACGTGACGAGGCGGAGCTGTTCAGGCTGGAAAAGCCGTCGTCGATCGTAATTCTTCGGGAGTGTGGATTTTTCCGGCTGGCGCGCGTGCCGGACGGACGGACGGGCTGGCTACAAGCCAGTGTGCTGACGACCCGCATGCCCGCACAGGAGCGCCGCGCCACGCCCTAGATGCGCGCGACCCAGCGCTGGCTGTCGCGTGGCGTGCAAACCCGCGCCGATGGGCCGCAAACCCGTGCCTGACCGTGATTATGGCAGCTTCCTCCTCACTCGCGGCAAGCGAGGCCTAAGTAGGCCTGCAGACCACTCGCCCGCGTGGCCGATCGTTCTCCAATGAACTCGAGGCATCATTGGAGGGAAACAGGAGAGGCACGTCGCGCCCTGGCGCCGGGTACCGTCATTTCGTTAGTCGTCGGCAATCAAACGGATCCGCCAGAGCCCAGTCATCGCACCCGGCTCCTGCCTCGTCTGCTGCACCAGAAACTTGCCGTCGACGCGTCTGAAGCCTTTGAAATCGTCATCGAGACGAGTCGCGGCAGCCGCGTCCCAGATGCTGCAGGCGCCCTCCCAGAACTCATCCGTGGCGAGCACGGTGCCATGCCTTGCAGCCTTCTCGAGACGCGCGGCGGTTGCCAGCACGGAGCCAGTGACCGGGCGCTTCGCAGCGTCGCGTTGCCGGCCCTCGATGCCCTGGACAACCCCGCGCGCCGCGCCGAAACGCATTGTGCGGCGGTGCTCCTTCAGCCTTCGCATGCGCAGCAGGAGGCGCCGGGCGGCGAGCAGCAGGCGCGCAGGGCTGCCATCCACCATCAGCACGGAGTCCCCTGCCGACACCGCATGATGCTGCACGCCAAGCCCGCCGCACACCTCGGCAACCCAACTGGCGAACATCGCTGGGTAGGTTGAATTGTAATCTGGGTGCCACGCGGTTGCGGTGGAGCCGACGATATCGCCGACGATAACGAAATGCGAGATAGGCTCCTCTACCCAGGGCCGTGCCGCACCCACGATATTGTGGCGGTCGGAGTTCCGCACGTAGTCCGTGCCATGCGCCTCCTCGATGAGAAGGTCGAGCGCCGGGTGCATGAGGTAGCGCTCGCTGCGCGGCAGCGCGCCAGGATCGTCTTCGAACACGATCTCGTCGGGCCGGATGAAGCGCTGATGCAGGTCCGGCTCTCCGCCCTGCGCCGTTGCACCGGCCGCCCGGAGCGTGCCGACCAGTCCCATTCTGCACAAGGCGCGGAACGGTTGACGCCGCTCGCCGCCATGGCTGCCCTCGGCGGAATCTTGAAGTTTGTCATATTCCTCTTCGATTCGGGTGATGTCCTCGGCATGCAATACGTTACGGTCGATAAGTCCGAACAGGGCCCGGCTTGGCGTGGTCATGAACAGGCCAAGCTCCGCTTGGAAGAAGCGGACGTTCTCCGCCGCGGCGCGCCGAACGGCCTCCACCAGCCGCGCCGAGCTGCGTTGCGCCGGCGGGATGAGGGATAGGCGGTTGCCGATCGCCATCAGCTCACGCGGGCGGAGCAGCGTATGGCGCAGGACGAGGTCGAAGAAATCCTCACGGTGGCCGCTGATCTCGTGCGTGAGGTTGACGTTCTGCATACCGACGAAGCGCGCAATCGGGTCCTTTGCATGACTGTCACAGAGCCGGCCCGGAGGCTCGAGATCGATATTCCTGAGGAAGATTTCCCTCAGGTCATCGCTGGTGTAGGCGATCTCGACCACCCTACCATTCATCTGCGCGGCGCCGGCGTCGACATCGGCAAGGCGCAGCCACGCTTCTCGACGGAGCGCCGCATAGACCCGGACATGGGAATTGAGCCGGTTGATGTCGAAGGCCGCCCGCGCCAGAGCAAGCTGCGCCAGGGTCCAGGGCCCGGGCAGTCGCTCCTTTTGAGCTGCCCCGGTTCGCGCCCGTACCGTGGCATCGGTATCCGCGAGCGCGCGCTCCAAACACTCATCGACGTTGTCTATGAAGAATGCGAGACCGGTGTGGATGCCGCGGAACAGGGGATTCACCTGTCCGACGACGTCTTGGCGCACGGCGTAGAATGCGGGGCGATCGAGGTGCAGGATCTGCATCCATATTTCGCTGAGCACTTCGAGCTGCGGCTTGTCGAAAATTTCCTTCAGCTCGGGAGAGCGGAGCGCTGATGCGAGTGCGGCGGCATCCCACGCCGCAGCGAATCCGGCATAAGTCCGGAACAGCTTGACCGCTGTGATCTTGATGGCCATGACCCAGGTCTCGACCCAGTAGTCGTAGCTACGAACGAAGCTGCCAAGGTCCTCCTTCGTCCAGATCGGCAGGCTGCCCGGCGGCCGATCCACAAGTTGGCCGGACGGCGAGAGAAGGACGCCCTTGCGGTCTCGCTGGAGCAGCATGCGCTTGGCCTGCAGCAGCAATGTCTTGCCGTAACCCTTGGGGGCCACGACGTAGAGCCTGTCTGGCCCATCCAGGGACAGGAACTCACGGATAGCTGCGGTCGCGTGGATGGGTTGTTGTGCGAGCAAATCGGAGTCGTCGCCGTGGACCTCAGCAGCGTCGACAATCCAAGGCTTTGCTGTGCTCATGGCTCACCCTGAGGAAACCTTCACCGCAGGCCAGGTCAGCAGAATGAGAAGCCGTGCCGCGGTCAACAGGAATCCGGCTGCGCGGATCGACCCAACCCTGGTTTCGCAGGAGAGTGCTCCACGTTAGTTACGCCTTGGGCATAGACATGTCGCGTGGGGCTGTCCTGTTCTCCCTTCCATCCGCGCCATGAGCAGCGCCCGGGCACCCGGATCGCCTTGAAGGACGCATTCTGATCGAGCACGGCCTCGCCCTCGCGGCCGGGCTTGAGCGCGGCCACCAGGGTGCTGGCCACCTTGGAGTGGCCGCCACCGAACTGGACATGCGGCTTGGTTGGCTGAGTGCTGGGCGATGAACTCACGCGGCGAGCGCATGCGCAAGCCGGAGTCGGGGTGGATGGTGTCGCAGTCCTCAAACTACGCGGACAGTTGCTGCAGGACGGAGATCGCGTCCGGCCTCGGGTTCACGCAGCCATGATCGCGCTTCAGGGTTTTGACGAAGGCCTCGAAGACGCCGCTGCTCTCGGGGCTGCGAACCGGCGTGAAGCACGGGACGAGGTGGAGCGCGACGGCGAAGCCGATCGTCACTGCGGCGATGTAGGCGGAGCCGTTGTCGGCCAGTCACGGGACGGGCTGCGTGGCGCGGATGGCGCCGAACCGGCGCTCGACGCAGTCCAGCATGAGGTCGCGGATCATCTCGCCGGAGATGCCCCGCCGGAGGTGGCGATCCAGGCGATGATCTCGCGGTCATGGGTGTCGATGGCGAAGGCGATGCGGACGACCTCGCCGTTCCAGCAGGGGATCTCAAGGCCGTCGGAAGCCCAGCGCCGGTTGGATACGGGGGCGATGACGGTGCCCTCGTCGGCGCGGATTGGCGGCCCAGCGGTGTGGGGTTGCAGCAGCATCGAGGAGAGGCGCATCAGCTGGAAGATGCGCTTGTGGTTGACCTGGGGCTCGCCGGAGCTGCCGCCTGGCCCGGTTCAGCAGGGCGGTGACGCGGCGGTGGCCGTAGGTGGGCCGGGCGTCGATGATGGCGCGGATCTCGGCCAGAATCGTCTCGTCCTCGGCCGGCGATGGGGACCGCGCCGCGGCCGGTCGGGACGCCGGAGCTGGACGACCAGGCTGGACCTGGCAACGCCGAGTGTGTCGGCCACGGCCTTCGCCGGGAACCGTCTCGTGGCGGCGACGGCAAGCGCAACGTAGGTTTGGAACGCGCCTGCTCCGGGACCTGCCGCAAGATCTCGGTTTCCATGGTCTTGCGGCCGAGCAGGCGTTCGGGCTCGCGGATGCGACTGACCGGGACGACCTCCTCGTCTGCCCTGACCGCCTCGTGCCCGCCCTCGGCCATGCGCCGCCTCGACTGCAACAGCAGGCCCGCGGATTGAGCTCCAAAGGAGATCAACCCATGGAGCCGGGCGGCGGCGGAGACAGGCATGCGGGGCTGCAGGGTCTGCTCCACCAGCCGAACCTTCTCCTCGGCAGTGTAGCGCCGGCGGCGCTCGCGGCAGGTGATGACGTCGACGCGCCCGATGAGCTTCGACCTAGGCGCATGCCTAAGCCTCTACCCAGGCCCTCACGGCTGCGCCGCATGTCCGGCCGAAATGGGGGCCGCTCCGACATGATCCCGAAACGCATTGCTTCGCCCGTGGTTCATGTTCTTCTCGTTCGCAAACCTGCTTTGTTGGTTCGTTGCGACGCATGCTGCTGAAACCAGTGCGGGCAAGCTTGCCGCATACGCGGCGGTGATGTTGGCTCGCTGCATCAGCTCCCGCCAACGCAGCTCCTCAGCACGGACACAGTTCGCCCGCTATGCCGGTAGTTCACTGACGATGGTTATGCCTTCCTCAGCAACCTGCCGTTGGAAGGCTTCCGTGCGGACGGCTTGACTGGCCGCAGCATTCAGCCGCTTGACCGTCGTGCGCGGGATGCCGGCCGACCAACAGATACCGTGCCAGCCTTCCAAGGCGCAGCCGGGCAAGCCCACTTCGGCGACAATGAATACGCCAGGGAAGGCTGCCAAACGCCCAGCCGAAGTCACTGCGGTGACGCATAACCGGCCATTCGAAGTCGCGTCCGCGACCCTTGCCGCCATGGCGAATGGCAAGTTCACGCGGCTGGTCGCCAAGCCGGTCAAGGCCGGAACAAAAGCGGTCAAAGCGTCAGAACGACATAGTCATGCTCGACTGCGACGCCGACAGTTTCCGCCGCGAAGGGGCCCTTGGCCAGCGCCTCACCCGGCTCGACTGTCACCGCATAGGTACGGGCCTTGATGTCGTTCGGGTCGCACCAGGACTGGCCGGTGCGGATGTCGAACTCCCAGCAATGCCAGGGGCAGCGCAGCATCGTGCCGGGCTGCGACAGGCGGTACTCGCCGGGCAGCGACGCTTCCAGCCGGCTCACCACCACCCCCGTGCAGAGCGCGGCGCCCTGGTGCGGGCAGCGGTTGACCAAGGCGTAGAACTCGCCGTCCAGGTTGAAGACGCCGATCTCCCGCCCGCGGATGGTCACCAGCTTGCGGCCCCCGGGCGGGATCTCGCCCACTGCCGCGACGACATGCCTCGCCATGCTCAGTCCAGCCGGTAGAGCGCCCGCGCATTCTCGCGGTAGATCATCCGCGCCCAGTCCTCCGGCAGCCTGACCTTGAAGGCATAGCGCGGGTCGTCCTGGTCCCAGTGCGGGTAGTCGGTGGAGAACATCACCCGCTCCGGCCCGATCCATTCGATGGTCGAGAGCATGTCGGCGGGACGCTCCGGCTCCTCGATCGGCTGGGTCGTGACCCAGATGTGCTCGCGGATGTATTCGGACGGCGCGCGCTTCAGCGCCGGGACCTCGTCGCGCAACCGCTTCCAGTGCTTGTCGAGCCGCCAGGCCAGCGCCGGCAGCCAAGCGAAGCCGCCTTCCACCAACACGACCTTGAGGTCGGGAATCTCGTCAAAGACGCCCTCGCAGACCAAGCTGGTCACCAGGGTCTGCATGGACTGGACGTAGGAGGGATGTTCCTCGTGGTAGAAGGAGGCCCAGCCGCCACCCGTCGAGGCATGCCCGCTGGTGCCGCCGAGATGCAACGAGATCGGGAAGCCGGCCGCGGCCGCGGCAGCGAGGATCTTCCGGTAGCGGTGCCGGCCCAGCGGTTCCAGCCCGCGCGGCGGGATGTTCACCTGGGCGAAGCGTCCATCGCCGGCGCGCCGCTCGATCTCGGCGAGCGCGCTCGCCTCGTGCTCCAGCGTGATCTGGATCGAGGCCTTCAGCCGCGGCTCCGGGTCGCAGAAGGCGGCGCATTGCCACTCGTTCACCGCGACCGCCATGGCCGCGCCGAATTCCACGTTGCGCTCGGCCGCAGCGCCGCCGACCAGCGGCGCCAGCAGCCCGTAGCGCACGTCGAAGAGGTCGAGCAGCTGTTCGCGCATCAGCCCGAGGTCGGAGCCCGGCGGCCCGCCATCCTTCGGCCAGGCATCGCCGCGCATGCCGTTGCCGGGCGACATGCGGGGATAGAGCGAGGTCTTCGCCAGTCCCTGCCGCGACCGGCCGCCGATGGTCCGCCGGTGCTCGCGCCAGCGCTCGGAGAGGAAGGGATCGAAATCGGCCGGCGTGCGGAAATACGGGTGCACGTCGCAGTCGATGAACCCCAGATGGCTCTGTGCCGGGTCGTCCAGCCGGTGGTCACGCAGCGTCACGTTCATCGGTGCGCCTCCTGCATCGGGGTGGCGGCCATGGCCAGCCGCGGATAGGTCGCCAGCGGGTTGTCGACGAGAATCTTCTGCATCAGCGCGGCGGGCAGGCCGGGCGGCAAGGCTTCGTCCCCGTCGTAGTGCCAATGCGGATAGTCCGTGGCGAAGAGCAGCATATCGTCTGAGCCGAGCTGTTCCAGCAGTGTTGCCAGTGCGGCCGCATCCGGCGGCGCGTCGAAGGGCTGCGCGGTCAGCCGCACACGCTCCCGCAGGATGTCCGACGGCAGGCGGTCCAGCCAGGGCACCTCCGCCCGCACGCCGCGCCAAGTCTTATTGATGCGCCACATGCTGGCTGGCAACCAGGTGACGCCGGACTCGATCAGCACCACCCTGAGATCCGGAAATTTCTGGAAGACGCCCTCTGCCAGCAACGAGTTCAGCGCCGCGGCGAAACCCTGGGCGTACGAGACGTAATCCTCGAGGTAGAAGGAGCCCCAGCCCCCTGCACTTGGCGGATGCCGGAAGCTGGAACCGGCATGGATGCCGATGGGCAGTCCGTGCTTCTCCGCCGCGCGGTAAACTGGCCACATCATCCGCCGCCCCAGCGGCATCTCCGTCATCGCCAGCAGCAGCACCTGGATGAAGCGCGGGTCGGTCGCGCGCCGCTCGATTTCCTCCGCCGCCAACTCCGGGCTGTGCACCGGTACCACAATCGAGGCGCGCAGCCGCGGCTCGCGGTCCAGCCACTCGGCAACGAGCCAGTTGTTGATCGCGCGGCAAAGTGCAGCCGAAAGGTCCTCGCTCATCATCATCTGCGCGCCATGGATGACGTTGCAGATCGCCGCGCGCGGCCGTAGCCGATTGAGCAAATGCGCCTGCATCTCTGGCAGGCTGGAGCCCGGTAACCCGGTCTCGGGCTGCCAGTCCGGCCGCGCATTGATCGGCGCGGCGGGAGGGAAGGCGCTGGCTTCCAGGTTATCCCGCTCCATCCCGCGGCGCAGGACGTGCTCGCGCCAGTAGAGGTCGAGATAGGGCAGCAGGGCGCGCGTATTGGGCACGGCCGGATGAAGGTCGCAGTCGATCGCCCCGGCGGGGATCATGGCCTCGTTCCTCCGGTAGTGGATTGGCCCGCCCGCAGGGGGATGGCGCCGCAGCCTTGTTACTCAGAGCATCGGCCCCGCCGCGGGTCAGAGGCAAGCGGCTATTTCGGCCGAGTTTTAGCGCGCCTGCCGCGCCCTCTCTTGTAACCGCGACCGCTTCGATCCGCCCGTGCGGCAGATCCCTGGTAGAAGAATGGTGTGAAGGGTAGGTCGAAGACGGTCATGGCCATCAGCTGAAGAAGACCGCTGCCTGTTGGCCGACCATATGTCGGATCCGCTAGCCTCCGCGCCTGCGGCGAAGGCGAGCGTGAACATTGACCACGGCGGGCCACCATAAGGCGACGCTATGGATCTGCCGCTTGCTTGTGAGCAGCGCCATGATCGCAAGCTCGGTAACCGTTGGGAGATCTCCGCCGTGCGCCAGGGTCTTCTACCCGCTTTGCTGCGGGATAGCCGAGATCAAGCGAGCTAGCGCTGAGTTCGGCCCGACACGGCTACGGCGGCCGCGCCCTCGAAGGACTGTTTCAGCGCTGCCATGCCCGGCTGGATGAGGGCGCCGAAGGGTGCGGCGAGGCTGTCCGGCAGCAAGTCGGTGATCCAAACGAAGCGGCTGCCTCCCATACGGCTCGGCGAACACCTGCAGGAGGGCACCGTGGTGGACCAGCCCTTCGCGGAGGACCGAATAGGTGACCCGGCGACGCAGGCCGTCGATGGCGACGATCCTTTCCCGCACCGCTTGGCCGGTTTTGGAGGAAATTGCGATCGCCGCATGCCAGCCTACGGAACGCCTTTGGCGAAAGGCTGGCAACGCGGCGGAAGTTGTGCACGACGCTCGAGACATTGCCGAGCCCCGCCTCGACACCCGCGTTGCTGACGGTGCAAGACTCCCAAGCAGGCAAACGCGCGGCCCGCCGCGGCCGAACCCGCACGAGGTACTGGTGCGGGGTGCTTCTTAGTGCTCCGGTAAAAATGCGGTGGACGTGAACGCGGCTAAGGTCGGCTTGGCACGCCACTAGATTGAAGTTAATTTGCTCCTGCGCATTCGCCTCGATCCAGAGCGCCGCCTCGGGCATCCGCCGGCAGGCGCGGGCGCAGGCCGCGCGCAGGCATGGAGCAGGGCGATGACGCGGGCGACGTAAAGCTGGCCCGTTTCCTCCAGCCTGATGGCGTCCCGCCCCTCGACGGCGGACCGGGCGAGTTCGCCGAGCACCACAAGTTCTGGCGCCGACGGAAGCGTACCCGTCCGCCAGGTCGCCGGCCAGTCGTCGAGCACCTCCACCAATTCCGGCGAGAGCTGGAAGGAGAGGCACTGGTTGCCGCAGACATGGTCGTGCGTGCAGGCGTAGTCGTCGTCGGCGCAGCCGAGCAAGGTTGAGCCGAGGACGAGTCCGCATCGGATGCCGCGCGACGCCTAGCCGAAGCTGCCCTTGCGAGCGAAGAACACGGAGCATGCGCCGTGCAGTTCGCTGAAGGGCCTGACCGAGACGTCGGCCTCGCAGCGATAGTCGACGATCGTGAGGGAGCCGGCACCCAGCACCGTCTTGCTGATCATCCCCTGGACCTTCCTCCCTGCCCGGACCCTGGAGGGATCAGGTTAGCAGCGGCCCATCGGCTCCGCTTGGGGCTTCTTGTTGCGTTACAGTCCCGCCTCTCTTGGTGGCCGCCACTGTGGCAGAATCGCGGAAGGGGACGACCCGGCCGAATCATCGGAATCCGATCGAAGGCACACGCCACGCCGAAAACACGATCTGCTTGTGGTACGACGAGAATGCCGAGGTCGCCGCCCGCTTCTCTGCACCTGCTGTAGGGTGATGCCAAGTACGCCTGGATAGCCCGGCAGCAGCGCCGCGACCTCGGAGCCGGCAAGCGGCCGAGAGAGCGAGCGCCCAAGCCCTTTCCCGCCGCGTCACGACCCTGATACGGGCATCGCCGGGTGCGTCATGGTGCCCGGCGATGCCCTAGTCAGACCGCCCCCTTGGGTTCGTTGGCCGGACGGAAGGCAATCATTTTGCTGACCTTGGTTTGGATCAGGTCGCGGGTTGCGTCCCGCCCGGGCGGCACGCGCGACCAACCGAAAGGCGCCTGGCTGGCTCGATTGTCCGACTGAACCCTGCCTAGCTTGCGAAAGCCATGCCTTATGGCAAGATTTCGTCATTAGAAAAAATGATGGGAGGGTGTCCATGACATCAAAGGCGATGGGCGGCTTGATCGCGGCCGCGAGCCTTGTCTGGATTGGAATGGCGCCAGCCTTCGGCGCCCCATTCATGATTGTCGGCAACGACGAAAAGGTGGCCTGGGATGACGAAGGTAAGCTTGCTCTCTCGCTTCCTGGGCAGGACAGCGTTGTGATCCTTGATCTCGCCGCGCCCGAGACGCCGCGGGTCATAGCCACGCTGCCCCTCAAGAACTCCGTCGTCGGCCCACCGGTGAACCTCGCCATCGATCCCACAAACAGCCTTGCACTCGTCGCAGACTCGGTGGACGTGATCAAGGAAGGTGAGGCACTCAAGCAAGTGCCCGACGACAAGATCCACGTGCTCGACCTGAACGCAAGCCCGCCGAAGCTGGTCGCAACAATCAACGCTGGCAAGCAACCATCGGGTCTCAGCATCAGCCCGAGCGGCGACATGGCGCTCGTCGCCAACCGAGGCGACAACTCGATCTCGGTGCTCTCGATCAAGGGGACCGACGTGCGCTTGGCCGACACGGTGCCGATGAACGAGCAAGTCGCCCATGTTGTCTTCACGCCGGACGGTAAGCGGGCGCTCGCGGTGAAGTTCCCATCCGGCAAGATCTCGATCCTCGAGGTCAACGGCGGCAAGGTCACCTACAACAAGCTCGACTTGCCGACAGGTCCCTGGCCTTACAATGTTGCAGTGAGCCCTGACGGACGGATCGCGCTCACGGCCGACAACGGGAATGCGGGTGCGTCCGACGGCAGCGTTGACACGGTGAGCGTCGTGGACCTTGAGGCTCAGCCGCCCCGGGTGATCGACCGTGTCGTGGTCGGTGACGGTCCGGAGGGTCTTGCAATCAGCCCGAAGGGCGACTTGGCCGTGGCCGCGATCCTGCGCGGATCGAACGCTTCGAGAAAAGCGTTCTTCTACAATCGGAACGGGGCCATCGACATTCTAAGGATCGACGGCAAACGCGTGACGAAGGTGCGGGAGATCGAGGTCGGAGGTCTGCCCGAGGCCGTCCTGTTCACGCCAGATGGACGTTATCTCTACGTCGGCAACTTCATCGACGGCGACTTCTCGGTCTTTCGGGTTGAAGGCGGGGACGTTGTCGATACGGGCAAACGCTTCAAGGTGTCGGGGCACCCGGCCTCCGCACGGATGAGCGTGCGGTAGAGGTGGCCTGGGCTGACGCCACACTGAGGTTTCCGAACTGCAGTTGTTGGCAATCACGGGCAAGGCAGGGAAGGCGAGCGGCATGATGCTGAACCCCGGGTTCCGCGATAATGGCTAGAGCAACGCAGAAGGCTGCCCCACCTCCGGCAGGTGCGCATGCCGCGGCGGAGACGCTGCGCATCGAGGACTACGCGTTGCTGGGGGACACCTTCACCGCCGCGCTCGTGGGGAAGAACGGCTCGATCGACTGGCTCTGCGCACCGCGCTTCGACAGCGGCGCCTGCTTCGCGGCACTCCTGGGCGGGCCCGAGAATGGTCGCTGGCGGATCGCTCCCGCAGGTGAGATCCGGGCGGTGTCACGGCGCTATCGCGACGGCACGCTGATCCTCGATACCGAGTTCGAGACGGAGACAGGCGCGGTCGTTGTCACCGACTTCATGCCGCTACCTAGCAGCGAGGATGAAGTTGACATCGTCCGGATCGTGCGCGGCCTCCGCGGGGAGGTGCCGATGCGCCTGGAGGCGGTGTTCCGGTTCGACTACGGCCATGTCGTTCCCTGGCTGCGGCGCCGGCCCTACGGCCTCCAGGCCATCGCCGGCCCCAATGCCTTGCAATTGTGGTCGCCGGTTGAGTTGTCCAACCAGGATTTCACCACGACGGCGGAGTTCACGGTACGGGAGGGGCAGAGCACTCCGTTTTCCCTGTGCTGGTACAAGTCGCACCGGCCCGAGCCACCGGTTCAGCACCCCGAGGTTCTGCTTGAATGCAGCGCCCGCTGGTGGCGCGACTGGTCGGCCAGGTGCACCTACAGCGGACCTTGGACCGACGCCGTGCAGCGGTCTCTTATCACGCTCAAAGCGCTGACCTTCAGTCCAACTGGCGGCATCGTCGCCGCGCCTACGACGTCGCTGCCGGAGGAGATAGGCGGCGTGCGGAACTGGGATTACCGCTACTGCTGGATCCGCGATGCTACCCTGACCCTCTATTCGCTGCTGAGCTCCGGCTACACCGAGGAGGCCGTGGCGTGGCGGCGCTGGCTGCTGCGCTCCGCCGCCGGGCGACCGGAGGAGATGCAGATCATGTATGGATTGGCTGGCGAGCGCCGCTTGCCGGAGTTGGAGCTGCCATGGCTGAAAGGCTACGAAGGCAGCCGCCCCGTGCGCATCGGCAACGGCGCCCAAGAGCAGTTCCAGCTCGATGTGTATGGCGAGCTGATGGACGCGTTGCACGTCGCCCGCAAATACAATGTCGAGCCGGATGCCGAGGCGTGGCGGATGCAGACGGTGCTGATGCGGTTCATCGCCGGGAAATGGAGCGAGCCCGACAGCGGCATTTGGGAGGTGCGCGGGCCACGACGACACTTCACCCACTCGAAGCTGATGGCCTGGGTCGGGGTCGACCGCGCGATCTCGGGCGTCGAGCAGTACGGGCTTGAGGGACCGGTCGAGGTATGGCGCACCCTGCGCGCCAGGATCCATGACGACATCTGCCGCAATGGCTACAGCGCCAAGCGCAACAGCTTCGTACAGCATTATGGCGGAGACGATCTCGACGCCTCGCTGCTGCTCATGCCAACAGTTGGCTTTTTGCCGCCGTCGGATCCGCGGATCATCGGCACCGTGGAGGCGATCGCACGCGAGCTGACGGTCGACGGGTTCGTGCAGCGCTATCGACCGGAGACTGGCGTCGACGGACTAGCCGGCGGGGAAGGTGCGTTCCTTCCATGCACCTTCTGGCTGGCCGATGCCTTGGCACTGCTGGGCCGCCAGGACGAGGCAGCGGAGATCTTCGAGCGGCTACTTAACATCCGCAACGACGTCGGACTTATGGCTGAGGAGTATGACCCGCGGGCACGCCGCCAACTCGGCAACTTCCCGCAGGCCTTTTCACATATCGGCTTGATCAACACGGCGCAGAACCTGACCCTGGCCCAGGGTCCAGCCCAACGCCGCGCCAGTGACGCCAAGACCGGTCCGGCTTGAAACCACCTCGGAGTTCAAACGCTTTGCCGCGCCGGCGCCGTGTCTGGCCGCTCCCGCAAGGCGGCGTTCTCGCGCTTCAGGGCGCGCGTCTCCTCGAACCGGCGGGTGACGTCACGCATGATGGCAATCATTCCCTCCATTCGGCCGCCCTGCGCATGGATCGGCACGATCGTGAACTCGAGTGAGATGCGCGTACCATCTTTGCGCAGACCGGGTACGGCGAGGATGTCGCCTTGGCCATATCGGCTCTCGCCAGTGTCCATGACCTTACGGAAGCCGGCCCAGTGCCGGGCACGCTGCGGTTCGGGGATGATGAGGTCTACCGATCGGCCCACCGCCTCCGCAGCAGCGAAGCCGAACAGGCGTTCAGCGCCCGGGTTCCAGAAGCAAATCAGGCCCTCACGATCCGCGTAGACGATGGCGTCCGATACCGCCCCGAGTACCGCGTCTCCCAGCATTTCCCGCAGCCCCGCCGATGCGATCTTGTCGCTCACTGGCATACCTCCCTTGCCTACCCGCCCTTCGGGACCGCGCAGTCAGCTACCGGACTTCCGCCGGTGCGCCGTGCCGCGGCGTCGACAATCCGGATCACCCGCTGTTCGGTGACAATCAGGTCCATGGGAATGTCGTGCGGCTGTGGGTGAATCGTCTCCAGCCACGACGGCTCGAAACCGATGCCGATCACCAGCGGCCGTTCCGGCAACGCGGCAAGCGTCCGGTCGTAGTAGCCGCCGCCATAGCCGAGCCGGTAGCCCTGTGTGTCGAAGCCGACCACCGGTGCCAGGATTGCGTCAGGAAGGACGGCCGTACCCTCCGCCGGAACAGGGATGTCCCAGATGCCCGGCACCAAGTGGATGCCAGGTCGCCATTCCCGGAACACGAGCGGCCGCGCGCGTTCCACCACGACCGGAAGCGAGAGCCGCACCCCAAGGTCATGCAGCGACCGCATCAGCGGCCGAGGGTCGTATTCCCCCTTGAAGGGCCAATAGACGGCGATGCACCCCCGGGGCGCCGGCAGCAGGTGCCGAAGCCGGGCCGTGATGGCCTCGTCGCGCCTGGCCCGCTCGTCGCGCGGGATGGAAAGCCGCTGCGCCATCAGCGTCTTCCGCTGCGCCTTCCGCCAGGCGCGCACCTCCTCCCAGCGCTGCATGGGCTAGACCGGGTCGCGGCGGCGGCGCAGCACGTCGCGATCCATCATCCCGAGCAGGTCGGCGAGGTCACGCCGCAGCGCGTCGTCATGCAGCCGCGGCAGGGCCGCACGCACCCGGCGCGTCAGCCGGTCCTGCCCGCCGTCGGGCGACGCCGCTGCAGGGTCGCGGGCGTCGCCGCCTGGCTTGGCCGTAGGGGCTTCCCCGAGGCGTCCGAGGTGGCGCCGTAGCATCGCCCGCAGCCTGGCCGTCTCCAGCCAGGTGCCGAACCATTCCGCCGCGAGCAGGTCCTCGAGCAGGGTGGCGACCTCGTGCCGTCCGAGATAGCCGAGATAGGCCGGGTCGAGCTCATGCATGAAGCAGGGCGGCGAGTTGCAGGTGATGGTCGCGTTGGGGTCCTCCTCCGGTGGGGCGATCATCGGTCGCATCCGCCGCTCCGTGCCAGTCATCCCAAGCTCCCTGTTCCACCCGGCACGCCCGGCGCCTCATGGCTGCGCCTCCGCCGGTTGCCTGGCCGCTGCACCGGCCGTCCCCGGTTGCGCCCTCCCGTGCCGAGCCCCGGCGCGGTCGGCACCGGCCTTGTCGCGGATCGGCAGCCCGGTCCCGCCCCGCCGCAGCATGACGATCTCCCCCAGGACGGAGAGCGCGATCTCCTCCGGCGTCAGCGCGCCGAGATCGAGCCCCGCCGGGGCGCGCAGCCGCGCCAGATCCTCCGCCGCGAAGCCCTCCCCGCCCAGGAAGTCCAGGATCAGCAGCGCACGCTTGCGGCTGGCGATCAGCGCGATGGTCCGGGCCGGGGACCGCAACGCCCGAACCGCGGAGACGTGGTCGCCCTTGTGCAGCGTGGCGATCACCACGGCATCCTCGGCCGCGGGCGTCAGACGCGCGTAGTCGTAGTCGTCGCCGATGATCTCGGCGGGGTCCGGGAACCGGGCCGGCTCGGGCGCCGGTGTGTCGTCCACGACGACGCGGAAGCCGAGCGTCGCCCCGAAGCGGCACAGGCACTCCGCCACCCGCCCGTGCCCGAGCACCCAGAGCGTCGGTTGCGGCTGCACCGGCTCGACATAGACCCGCATGCTCCCGCCGCAGGGCATGCCGACGCCCAGCACCTCGTCGTCGAGATCGAGGTCGATGACCCGGGGCCGGTCCTCACGCAGGCACTCCAGCGCGGCCTGGCGCACGGTCGCCTCAGCGCAGCCGCCGCCGACCCAGCCGGCCAGCACCGCGCCGTCCCGGGCAATCACCGCCTTGGCGCCCGGCCGGGCCGAGGTGGAGCCCGCGGTCTCGACCACGGTGGCCAGGATATAGGCCTCGCGCCGCGCCCGCAGCGCCAGGGCGATGTCCAGCAGGTCGGTCGGCGCTCTCTCATCGGCCATGGCGAGCCCATCCGAATCCGGCGGCCCATCGGCTGCCGGGAGGTGACCACGGGGATGTTGGAGCGCCGGCGGCGACACACAATCGATATTCATCGCAGGATGAATGCAAGAATTTTGCAGTTTGCAATGGAGAGCGCCATGGATGTCGAGCTGGCCCGCACCTTCCTCGCCATTGTCGCCGCGGGCAGCTTCGTCCGCGCCGCCGAGCGCCTGAACCTCAGCCAGACAGCCGTCAGCGCGCGGGTGCGATCACTCGAGGAGCAGCTTCGCCGGCCGCTCTTCGTGCGCAACAAGACCGGGGCTTCGCTGACCCCGGCGGGAGAGCAGTTCCTCCAGCATGCGCCGGCCCTGGTGCAGCTCTGGGAACGGGCGCGGCACGCGGTGGCGGTGCCGCCGGGGCGGCGGGCGGTGCTCGCGGTGGGCGCGGAGCTCAGCCTCTGGGATCCGCTCCTGCTGCGTTGGCTGCTGTGGATGCATCGCGCGGCGCCGGATGTGGCGCTCCGCGCGCATGTCGGCCTGCCGGAGGACCTCATGGAGCGGGTGGCCGACGGAATCCTCGACATCGCGGTGCTCTACGCCCCGCGCTACCGGGCGGGGCTCAGGGTCGAGCTCCTGGTTGAGGAAAGGCTCGTGATGGTGGTCACGCCGCCCGGCGCCGGACAACCAGGCTATGTCCAGGTGGACTGGGGTCCGGAATTCTCCCTTGGCCAGGGCGCGGACGCGATCGCCGGGGGCGACCCGGTGCTCCATTCCGCCTTCGGCCCGCTCGGGCTCGGCTTCATCCTGGAGGCGGGCGGGTCCGGGTATTTCCGCATGGGCGCGGTTCGGTCGCACCTGGAGAGCGGCCGTCTCGCGCTGGTGCCGGGCGCCCCGGAGTTTCTCCACCCCGCCTATGCCGTGCACGCCGAAACAGGCGATGCCGACCTCATCCGGCAGGCGCTCGAAGGGCTACGAAGCGTCGCAGGTGCCGACAACTCCGGTTAGGATAAAGTTGCCGGCGAGGAGCGGAGCAGCATGGACGCTGCAGACCTGAGGGTGTTCGAAGCCGTGCTGCGATTGGGCGGCATGGGCCGGGCCGCAACGGAGCTGCACACGGTGCAGTCCAACGTGACCGCCCGGATGCGCCGGCTTGAGGACGAGCTTGGGACACCGCTGTTTCGCCGGCATGCCCGCGGGGTCGAGCCGACGCCGGCCGGGCAGCGGCTGCTTCCCTTCGCACGCCACATGGCACGTCTGCTCGACGATGCCCGCCGTGCCGTGCTCGATGACGGCACGCCGCAGGGGGCGCTGGTCCTGGGCTCGCTCGAGACCACCGCCGCGCTGCACCTCGCCCCGGCCCTGACCACCTTCGCGGCCGCCCATCCCATGGTCGATCTGACCCTGCGGACCGGGACGACCGGCGAACTGCTGGAGCAGGTCCTCGACCACCGGCTGGAGGGTGCCTTCGTCTGCGGCCCGGTGGCGCATCCGGAGCTGGAAGCGGAGACCGTCTTCGTGGAGGAGCTGGCGCTGCTCTCGGCGCCCGCGATCGGGTCGCTGGACGCGCTGGCCGGGCGGGGGGACCTCCGGATCGTGGTGCTGCGCCGCGGCTGCTCCTATCGCCAGCGGCTGGAGGAGGTGCTGGCGCGGCGCGGCATCCCGGTCGTCCGGGTGCTGGAGTTCGGCACCCTCGAGGCAATCTTCGGCTGCGTGGCGGCAGGGCTCGGGGTGACGTTGCTGCCGCGGGCCCTGGTCGAACCGGTCTGGCGCGAGGGACGGGTCGCTCTGCACGCGCTGCCAGCCCGCGACGCCCGGGTCGAGACGGTGTTCGTGCGGCGGCATGATGCCTACCGGTCCAGCGCGCTCGTCGCCTTCCTCGAGATGGTCTGGCCACCAAGCAGCCAGGGCCTAGAGGCTGCAGCCGAGTAGCCGGCCCCATCTGCCGGGGAGATGCCAGCCATCAAAGGCAATCGCTTTTCCTGGCTGCTTGTTCGGGCCAGCCTGGCGCTGCCCATCCGGGCACGGCAGAGAAGGTGGAGACGATGAGTGGGTCGGGTACGGTGTTGCGGCGTCTGAGTGCCGCCGGCAGCGAAAGAACGGTCCGCCCGGGCCTGGTCGCACTCGGCGGCATGCTGGCCTTGGCCTCTGCCATGGGCATCGGCCGCTTTGCCTACACCCCCATCTTGCCGGCCATGATCGAGGCCTTGGACCTGAGCAAGGCGCGGGCGGGGCTGATCGCCTCGGCCAACTTCGTCGGCTACCTCGCTGGCGCACTGGCCGCCGCGGCGCCCCGGCTGCCCGGGAGCCGCCGGGCCTGGTTCCTGGGCTCGCTGCTCCTCGGGGCGGCTACGACGGCGGGCATGGGGATGGCCGGATCGCTGCCAGGCTTCCTCCTGCTGCGACTGATCGGCGGCACGGCCAGCGCCTTCGTGCTGGTCCTCGGCTCGGCCCTGGTCCTCGATCACCTTACCGCGGCGGGCCGTGGCAGCCTCTCGGCGCTGCACTTTGCCGGCGTTGGCCTCGGCATCGCCGCTTCAGCGGCACTGGTCACCGCGCTGGAAAAGGCCGGTGCTGACTGGCGCATGCTCTGGCTGGTGGTGGGAGGAACGGCGGCCGCAGTGGTCCCCCTGGTGGTCTGGCTCGTGCCTGGCGAGGCTACCGCCCCACGACCCACCAGCGTCGCTGCACCCGCCGCGCGTCGCCCGTCCGGTCTTGGACGGCTGGCGCTGTGTCATGGGCTGTTCGGCTTCGGCTATGTCGTCACCGCAACTTTCCTCGTTGCCGTGGTTCGGGCAAGCCCTGAGGCGCAGGTGCTGGAGCCGGCGGTCTGGCTCCTCGTCGGGCTCGCCGCCCTGCCCTCGACTGCTGCCTGGGGCTGGGCGGGCACCCGGTTCGGCCCAAGGCGCGCCTATGCCGCAGCCTGCCTGCTGGAGGCCCTGGGCGTTGCCGCGGGTGGGCTCTGGACGACACCGGCCGGGGCGCTGCTGGCGGCAGCGTTGCTGGGCGGCACCTTCATGGGGATCACGGCGCTCGGCTTCGCGGCGGCCCGTGCCCTGGCGCCGGATGACCAGCGGCGTGCCTTTGCCCTGACGACGGCAGGCTTCGGGGTGGGGCAGATTGCCGGGCCGGTGATGGCCGGGCTGCTGCTCGACCGCACTGGCGGCTTTGCCGCGCCATCGCTGCTGGCCGCCGGTGCGCTGCTCCTGGCGGCGCTGCTGATCACCAGGGGGTGCGGTACGAGTGTTGGTGGTGGGCCGAACGAGGTAGGATGAGAGTCGGCCGGCCAAGGGCGTAGGTCTCTTCAGGCTGGTCGGCCCATCCTACCGGAGCTCGCCCCCATGCGACGCCGTTCCCTGCTGTCACTGCTCGCCCTGGCCGCGTCGTGCCCCGCCCGGGCGCAGGCGCCGCTGGCCCTTCTCACTGCGGGACCTGGTAGCGCCTTCCTGCCCTATGGTGAGGGGCTTGCCACCTTTCTCGGCCGGCAAGGCATCCCGGTCACGGTGCGGCGGACCACGGGGTCGCTGCAGAACCTCTCGATGGTCGAAGACGACCCAGACGCGCTCGGCACGGCGTTTCTGGGCTCGGCCTGGGACGCACTCCAGGGCACACCGGCTGCGGGCGGGCGCCGGCACTCTGAGGTGCGGGCTCTGTTCCCGATGTATGAGACCAGCTTCCAGGCCGCGGCGCTGCGCGTGAGCGGCATTACCGAGTTCGCCCATCTCGCCGGACGGCGCGTCGGCTGCGGTCCTGCGCGAGGACCGGCTGAGGTCTTCTTTCGGGCTGCCGCTCAGGCCGCGGGCTTCACCGCCGAGGTGGTGAGCGGTGACCCCGCGGTACAGGCCGAGGCGTTGGCGGCCGGGCACATCGACGCCTTCTGGCAAGGCGCGGTGGTGCCCATCCCCTCCCTGCTGCTGGCGCTCGGACGTGCCGACGCAGTGGTGTTCGGGCTGCCGGCGCCGCTGGTCACGACCGTCACGGCGCGCCTGCCCTATCTCTCGCCCACGAGCCTGCCGCCTGGGACCTATCCTGGGCAGGTTGCCACGATTGAGAGCTTCGGCGCCTGGAACTTCATCGTGGCCAATGCAGCGCTGCCGGAGGCGCGGGCGCATGACCTGACCCACCGTGTACTCTCCGCCCGTGACCCCGCTTCGGAGATCCATCCGAGCGCCGCGGCGACGCGCGCCGCGAATGCTGGTGCCAACCGCGTCCTGCCCTTCCATCCCGGTGCGGCTCGGTTCTACCGAGAGGCAGGCATCGCGCTGGCCATTTGACCTCAAGGCAGCCTGCTAGCCGGTGGACTGCTCGCCTTGTCGAGCCGTCCGGCGCGGTCTCGTGCTTGCTTGCGTGTAGACCCGCCGAGAGAACCGCGAGTTCGGCGCCGGTAGCCACCCAGCGCCGATGCGATGTGTGCCGCCCTACCCGCCCAGCACGCCCTGGGCCTCAACGTAGAGCACGCAGACGGATTGGCTCGCGGTCATGAACAGACGGCTTCGCCTGGCACCACCGAAGCGGACCTTCGCGCAGCGCTCCGGCAACAGGATGCGGCCGATCATCTCGCCGTCCGGTGCGAACACGGCCACGCCGTCCTGCCCCTCACCGCAGGAGAAGCCACACCAGACGTCGCCCTGCATGTCGCAGCGGATACCGTCGGTGTAGCCGGGGGTGGCATCGACAAGCAGGCGGCCGTTGCGCAGCGCCTTGCTGTCTTCGGCGACGTCGTAGACCCGTGTCGTCCGGCGCACCGACGGCGTGTCCACCACACGGCGCAGACGATCATCCGGCGAGAAGCAAAACCCATTGGGACGCTCCATGTCGTCCAGTGCGATGATCATCGCGCCTGTCGTGTCGTCGATCCGGTAGACCCGGAAGGGCATTTCCCGCAGTGTTTTGTCGCCGAGGCAGTTGCCGCGGATGCCGGCACCGTTGTCGCTGAACCCGGTGGAGCCATCCGACTTCACCACGGCATCATCCGGCTTGGTCAGGCGCTTCCCTTTCCAGCGGTCGGCCAGCACGGTGGTGGTCCCGTCGTGCTCGGTGCGCGTCAGGCGGCGCGCGCCGAGTTCGCAAATAACGAGCCGCCCCGGCGGTCGCGCGTGATCCCGTCGAGGTAGCCGGCCGGCTTGCGGCGACGGGAGATGGCACCGGCCTCCTCGTCCCAGCGCATCAGCCAATCGTTCGGGATATCAGAGGGCCGAGCGTCGGTTGTCAGATGGACAACGCGAGGGGTGAACGGCACTGGAACACGGGTCATGCGGCCATCATGCCGCGGCCCTGGCCAAGCGGCCGGCGGCGTCAGGCGGTGGCCGCGGCGCATCCTGCTCTTCCATGCGTCGCAGTGCTCGGCGAGGCGAGACCTGAAGCAAGGTGGCGCCGAACGCCGTCGGCAATCACACGGCTGAGGCGGGCGCGGGCGGGGTGCTGACGAGGGTATTGCCGGCCGTATCATGTTCGGCACTTCTCGATTGCACGGCGCGCAAGGAGGCCGAGGAGACCCGGGACCTGCTGGCGGGCGCGATGAGCCATCGGGTCAAGAACCTGTTCGCCATCGCGTCCAGCCTGACCTCCATCGCCGCCCGCTCGGCGGCGACAACGACAGAGATGGAGCGCGATCTGAGGCAGCGCTTGGCGACGCCGGGACGGGCACACGACCTGATCCGGCCGGTGCCGGGTGACAGTGTGCCTCAGGCCGCTCTGTTTGGCGACCTGTTCGCGCCCTATGACACCAGGGGCATCATTGGCGACCGCCTCCGGGTGACAGTGCCGGAGGTGCGGGTGGGGGAGGTGGCGGCGGCGGCGCTCGCGCTCATCATGCACGGGCTTGCCACCAACTCGGTCAAGTATGGGTCGCTGTCCCGCCCGCGCGGCACACTCGACGTGATGTGCGCGGAGGACGAAGGCGAGATCGCGGTGGTCTGGACGGAGCGGGGCGGCCCGCGCATCGGTACTCCTACCGGCCCGGGAGGATTTGGCAGCAGGTTGCTTGAGCGCAGCCTCCGTCGGCAACTCGGTGGCGCGATTGCTCATGACTGGCAGCCCAGAGGCGCTGTCATTACGCTTCGCATGGCGAAGGCGCGGTTGACGTTCTAGGAGCGCCACAGCAGTCGGCCGGATGGGCGAGAAGCCGCCGCCGGCAGCAGGCACGACGATCGTGCGGCCGTCGTTGCATGCTTGAGGTAGGCAACAGCCTAGCGCAGGTGCACCCGAAAAGACTGAAGCACGAGCTTCGGCGGAAGCGTTAATCCGCATCAGCGGGGACGCGGCCATTCGCCCGGACCTCCTTCCATTCTCCTGCGAGCTTAGAGAGACACCATTCCGTGCTTCGGTGAGTATTCCATCCGGCAATCACCACATTTGCTGCATCGCACAATGATATATCGGAAAAGCAATATGGTCGTCGCCCTGCGCCGGAGGGCGGTCCCCTGGATCGTTCGCAATCTCTCCGGCGTTCTCCTGGCCCTTGCCGCCATCGCCGTCCTGCCGTGGGCGCCCTCGCTGCCTTGGCTCTCCACCGCTTTGGTCCTGGCCGTGGTCGGTGCGGCCATTTTGGCTGCCGCGCGGCGGCGCTCCGTGGTGACTCCAAGCCTCACCACAGCTTTCGTAGGGAGCTAGCATCATGACCGACACCCAAACCATGCTCCGACCGGCGGATACAGGATCAGGCCATCCGGAGCCGCGTGTGGATGCCCGTCCGGTGACGCTGGCATTGCAGGGCGGGGGCTCCCTCGGCGCCTTCTCCTGGGGCGTGCTCGACCGCCTGCTCGACGAGCCAGTCCTCCGCATCGGAGCGGCCAGCGGCGCGAGCGCCGGGGCGATGAACGCAGCCATGCTGGCCCAGGGGCTCGCCACTGGTGGTCCGGGCGAGGCCAAGCGCCTCCTCGAAGCCTTCTGGCGTCGCGTTGCCAGCGCCTCCGGCTCGCCCGATGTGGCCGGGGCTGGCACTCTCCTGCCCTTCGCGGGGCTGATGTCGCCCGTCGCCGATGCACTGCGCCAAGCCGCGAGGGGACTGTCGCGGACTCAGGTCAACCCACTCGGACTGAACCCGCTCCGGGGTGTTCTTGACGGCCTGCTCGACCCTTCCGCCTTCGGGACGCCGAACGCGCCCACTCTGGTGATCTCGGCTACCCGCGTACGGACCGGCGAGGCGAAGCTGTTCCGGGATGCCGAGGTTACGGCCGAGGCGTTGCTTGCCTCCGCATGCCTGCCGCAACTCTTTCCAACAGTGGTGATCGACGGCGAAGCCTACTGGGACGGCGGTTACGCTGCCAATCCACCGCTGCGTGCCCTGGTCGAGGCGGGCGCGCCCGCCGACATCGTGCTGGTCCGTACCACGCCCGAGGAACGGCCCGACCTGCCCGCCGGTGCGTCCGGTGTGGCCGAACGCGTGGACGAAATTGCTTTCGGCACTGCACTGCGGCAGGAGTTGCGCTCGCTTGCCTTGGCGCAGCGCTTCCTGACCGACGTGCCTGCCTCGGCGGTGGATGCCCTGGCCCGGCTGCGCGATGCCCGCATGCATGTGATTGGCGCCGAGGAGGCGTTCCGCGCGCTCAAGGGCGGCAGCCACCGCGACGCGAGTTGGGGCTTCCTAACGGAGATGCGTGACCTCGGCCGCGGTGCTGCCGATCGCTGGCTTGCCGCGCACCGCGGCTCGGTCGGTGTCCGATCAACGATGGACCTGTCTGGCTACGCCGCTTCGGGTCTCGTCCCTGCCCTCGGTGCGGCGCCGCTCACCGTGACCTAGGCGACGCGTGGTCTACTCGGTTGCAACACACGCCGCATCCCGCCCTGAAGCTGAGCAGGGTGGCGAGCGGACCTGGGCAGGGGAAAGCCGGAGGGCGACGTGGAGCCGAACCAGCTGGAGTAGTGCATGTCTACTTCGTGCTCTTCTCCGATGAGGGTCCGGCGCTCTCGCGGGAGGGGGCGCTCGGGCGCGTGCGCACCCAGGACGGCACCGCGATCCACCTGGAGCGCGAGCTGCGGGAAACGCGCGAGCGGCTGCAGTCGCTGATCGAGGAATACGCGACGGCGCTCGAGGAACTGAAGTCCTCGAACGAGGAGCTCGTGTCGGTGAACGAGGAGCTGCAGTCCACCAACGAAGAGATGGAGGCGTCCAAGGAGGAACTGCAGTCGGTCAGCGAGGAGCTGCACACCGTCAATGTGGAGCTGAGCGCCAAGGTCGATGCGCCCGGCCGCGCCAATGCCGACCTGCAGAACCTGTTCGACAGCACCGATGTCGCCACGGTCTTCCTTGACGACCGTCTGGCGATCCTCAGCTTCACCCCTGCCGCGGCGAAGGTGTTCAACATCCTCCCCGGCGACCGCGGACGCCCGATTACCGATCTGGCGCGCCGGTTCGGCCTGCCGGACCTGGCGGCGGACGTGACGGTGGTCCTCAAGGGTGGGGAATGCCGTCGAGCGGCGCGCGCATCATGCCGCCGACGGCGCCCATTACCTGGTCCGCATCTCGGCCTACCGTGGCAGCGATGGCCGCACATCAGCGACGCATCGAGGCCGCCTCCCCGGCTTTCAGGAGCACCGCTACGCGGTCCGCGAGCACCTTGGCGTCGACCGGCTTGCGGAGGAGCGAGAAGGTACCGCTCAGTGCTCCACCGAGGGCCAGCTCCGCCGCGTCCGTCGCGTAGCCGGTGAGCAGGATGGCGGGCAGACCGGGCCGCCGCTGCTGCGCATTCCGGATCAGCGCCAGCCCGTCCATCCCCGGCATGGACAGGTCGGAGACGAGTAGGTCCACCTTCTCGTCGCTGGCAAGGATCTCCAGCGCCTCGGCGGCTTCCGCTGCGACGCGGACGATAAATCCTGCCGCCCTGAGACCCTCTGCGGTGATCTCCCGCACGATCGCCTCGTCATCCACGAGCAGAAGATTTCCGTGCTCGATTTTGGCATGATCTGGATAAGTCGAGGCGGGCGGCCCCGCCGCAGGCAGCTCCTCCTCCGCGGCGGGCAGCCAGAGCGAAACTGTCGTGCCTTGGCCCAGCGCGCTCTCCAGAGCAAAGGCGCCGCCCGACTGTTCGGCGAAGCCGCGAGCCATGGCAAGCCCGAGCCCGGTTCCCTTTCCTTGCGGCTTCGTCGTGAAGAAGGGCTCCGACGCTCGCGCCAGCACCTCGGGCGGCATGCCCACACCGGCGTCGTGCACCGAAAGCCGGATATAGGCGCCTAGCGCAAGCTGCGGCGGCCCTCCGCCATCCTCCCCGGACACCAATGCAATGCCAGCGGAGAAAGTGATCGTTCCCTGGCCAGCCATCGCGTCCCGCGCATTCGCGGCCAGGTTCACGAGGATCGTCTCCATCTGCCCCTTGTCGGCGAGCAACGGGGGTAGTCGGGCCTCGACCTCCACCTCCATCTTGATCCCACCCCCAAGGGTATAAGCGAGCACCTCCTGCATCTCCCGGAGCAGGTCATGCGCATTGAGCGGTTCAGCGCGGAGATCGGCCCGGCGAGAGAAGGCCAGCAGCCGTCGCGTGACCGCGGCGCCTCGGACCGCAGCCTCCCGCACCATGGCCGCGATGCGGCGGACACGGGCCAAGTTGTCGCCCGCATCCTCAATGAGCTTTGCGCCACCGCTGACGGCCTGCAGGACGTTGTTGAAGTCGTGCGCGATGCCGCCGGCGAGCTGGCCTAGCGCTTCCATCCGCTGCCCGTGGGCGAGCTGGGCCTGGGCTCTCTGCCGCGCTGCCACCTCTCGCTGCACGCGCGCCTCAAGCTCCTCGTTCAGCCTGCGCATGGCTGCGTCGCCGGCTCGCACCGCCGCCTCGGCCTCGGCAAAGCCGTGCCGCAATGTCTCCAGTTCATCGACGCCTGCAGGACGAAGGTCAGCCACTGTTGCCGTCGCGCTGCCCGCCGCCAAGGCCTGGGCGTGGCGGCTCAGCTGTTGGACAGGGATGAGAATGCGGCGCGCGGTGAGCAGGGCAGCCAGCCCTCCGATAAGGAAAGCCACGCTGCTGCCGCCCAGGAGTGCGAGGAGCGGTCGGCGCCACGCCGCATCGTACAGGGCGGCAGGTTCTCCGACAAAGACGGTCCACCCTTCCGCGGCGGGCACCGCTGCGAAGCCGAAAACGCGTTCCACCCCGTCGAGCGCGATGCCGCGATAGGACGCACTGTCCCGCCCCGCGAAATAGTGTTGGTTCTGGGCGGGCAAGGGCTGCCCGACAAAGCGGTTGATCTCGGCATGGGTGCTCGCAACCAGGACAGCTCGGGCGTCGGCGGCTGAGGCTATGGCACCCTCGGACAAGACCTGGCGCCCAAGAAGACCGCGCAGCCGCTCCGCACCAATGGCAGCCACTGCGACAGCCGTGACCCGACCCGATCCGTCCTTCAGGGGAATGGCGACCGAGACCACGGGCTTTCCAGAAAGGGAGCCGACGACCACCTCGCCGACCGCGGATCTGCCAGACGTAAAGGCCCGCTCAACCGCTTTCGAGGAGGCTGCACGAGCCATGGGAACACCGAGCGGCCGCAAGGAACTGAGCACCTGCTCCCCGTCGGGGGCGAGGATGGCAATCGTCGCCTCGTACTGTCGGGCAACTCGGATCGCCTGGGCGTGCAAGGCCGAAAGGTCGCGCGGTCGGAGTGGATCATCACCGAGGGCGGGCGAGGTGGCAAAGGCGGAAAGGGCACCCTCGATGCCGCCGAACTCACGGTCGACTGCGAGGGCAAGGGCCTGCGCAGTGGCTCGAAGGCGTGCCTCGGCGATCTGCTCACGACTGTCCGCCACGCTCCACACGGCGACCCCGCCGGCGAGGAGGGCCGGCATAAGCGCGACGGCCACAAGGCCAACAAGCAGATTGGACAGCTTCGGGGCACGAAGTGAAAGAACGAAGGCTCCCATGGGCTTCGGTTCAGGCGTCAGTCTGCACAGCGGGAGGATCCTTCATCTGTCTTCTCAGCTTCAGCATCTTGTCCTGCTCGCCCTATGCACCGAAGCTGTGTGCGTGGATGGCACCTCGCGTTGAAGGAGTTTATTTTAAGGGTGTGCCTGAAGGCGCATTGGAACCTCCACACCAATTCCTACCAGTTCGTTGCCTCGGTTCATGTCGGCTCTCGTCGCTCAGCCATTCGAAAGCCGCCTGCTCGCCTCCTGCCGCAGTCTGCAGTTCGAGCCATCGCGGCCGAGCATTGCGCCAGCCGAGTGTTGCTGCATCAATGTTTGCGGCGGAGGCCAAATCTTGGTTGCGGCGCGGCGTGCAAAACCGCGCAAGTGCGCAGCAAACCCGCGGCCGACCGTGATCGAGGAAGCCTTCTCCTCGCCCGCGGGAAGCGCGAGGCGCGGGTTGTACCCCGTGCCGAATATCAGACCCATTCTCCTTGAACGCCGAGGCTGATGGACATGTTGCGGTTTGCGATCGAAGAGGTGTGTGTCGACGTTATCGTTGATGATGACGACTTCGAGCTGCCGCTGAGCGGCTCCCTGCCGGGGTGCGATGGGCTCCGGCTGATGCAGCACCGCAAGCTGCTCGAGCCAGACTTCTTGGACCTGGAACGGGACATCGTGAGGTTCGCGGTACAATCCTTTGTCCTTCGGACGCACGGGCGGACGATCCTCGTGGACACGTGCATTGGGGAACAGAAAGACCGGCCGGAGATCCCGGCGTGGCATCAGCGGCGCGGCACGGGGTTTCTGGATCGGCTGGTGAAGGCAGGCGTCGATCCGGCGGATGTGGACATCATCTTCTGCACCCACCTCCATGTTGATCATGTTGGGTGGAACATGCGATGCGATGACGGACGGTGGACGCCAACATTTCCCAACGCCCGCTATCTCATCGGCCGTAACGAGCATGCTATTGATCCGGCCTGGGCGATCTTGAATCAGGCGGCGTAGCGAAAAGTCTTGTGCCCGAAGAAGCTGCGAACGCGGTCGGGCAGCTTCGATAGCCTGCGCATGTGCCCGA
>NZ_SMSJ01000289.1 GCF_004355005.1 Dankookia rubra | reverse complement strand
CGAACCAGGTCCGAGCCGAGCAACGCAGCCTTGCTCAGTGCCCACCGGCCAACCTACCCTTGGCCGCCTGAATAGCGCAGCCAGCTGTCTCAGCAACCGGGCGCACTACAGTGGCATCGCTTTACAGCAGCCCAGGAGCTTGGCCACGGGCTATCCCCGGATCGGGGAGCGCGGAGCCATGCTCAGCGCACTACGGCGGGCAATCCTCGGAGCGGGGAACAGAGCAATCACCAAGCGCCGCCATCGCTCTAGGGCTAATCCCCTTACCGCGGGGAAGTCAGCGGCTGCGGCGCGTCGCCTCGTTGCGGGCGCGCAGGCACTGGTCGATGGTCGGATACTTAGCCGCAGCACAGTCAGCCACAAGGGCTGCCTCGGCAGCCGCTACCGCGGCGTCGATTGCCGCCTGGCTGGAAGCTGGATCGGCGGCCTGAGCCGAACCCAGCGAGAGCGTGGCGATCATGGCGATGATGATGGTATGCATGGTAGTTCCTCCCTATGCGCACCACCATACCCTGCTAGACTTGTACAAGTCCTAACAACGCCGGCCAAGCCGACGACAGCGGCGGTTTATCTCCGGTTTGGGGAATGCTGTCCGTAATGAGAGCGCGCGGACCATCCCCAGCTGGGGAGTGGTGTAAGCCTAACGATCTACGGGGTTATCCCCACGCCGCAGGGAGTGTGCTGACCGACGAATGGCCTGCCGATCTATCCGCCAGATGGCGGGGTGTTGGCTTCCTGCTTCCGAAGCTCGGCAGCCTCCAGCTCGTGCTCCTCCCACAGCTCGGCGGCACGCCGCTCCCATTGCTGCATCAGGTCGTCTGCAGCCTCGTTGCCGGCGACGACCCTCTCGGCCTCGTCCGCAGGGAGTGCGTGTTTGCTGGCCCGGACTACCGTCTCGACTAAGCGGCAGTACCGCACTCCGTCAATCTCCATATGGAGAGTTATGTATCGCTGAGCTGCCCCCGGTTTCCCTGGACACCCATTTGTCTGAGGAGAGACCGGAACGATGATATCCACCATGAAGCAGATCGAAGATCATTTGGCCGTTGATGGGCCTGTGGGT
>NZ_SMSJ01000288.1 GCF_004355005.1 Dankookia rubra | reverse complement strand
CGAAGTCTCCGAGGCGATGGTCACCCTGGCCGCAATCCGCTTGATGCTCCATCGCCTCGCCCATCCCAACCGCAGACGACTGCCCGCCCCATGACTTCAAAAACGGGCACTTAGGCGCGCCCATGGCCTGCGCTGCGAGGCGGAGCAGGTAATCGTGGTCAATGGATCGCAGCAGGGACTGGACCTCTGCGCACGGCTGCTGCTGGACCCCGGCGACCGGGCTGCGATGGAAGATCCCGGCTACCTGCTGGCACGCCAGGCCTTCCTGGCCACCGGGGCCGAGGTGCTGCCAGTGCCGGTCGATGCCGAAGGTCCGCGGACGGACGCGCTGCCTGAGGCCCGGCTGGCCTATACGACACCTTCGCACCAATTTCCTCTGGGCGGCGTGCTGGCAGCCGGCAGACGGCGCGAGTTGCTGGCCTGGGCGGCACGCCACGCGGCCTTTGTCATCGAGGACGACTACGACAGCGAATATCGCTTCGACATCGCCCCCATTCCGCCCCTGCAGGCGATGGATGGCGAGGGACGGGTGATCTATCTCGGCACCGCGTCCAAGACGCTGTCGCCCACCCTGCGTCTGGGCTTTCTGGTTGTGCCAGCAGCCCTGGCCGAAGCCTTCGCTAAGGCTAAGCGCTTGTCCGATCGCCATTCGCCCAGCCTGGAGCAGGAGGCGCTCGCCGCGCTGATCGAGACCGGCGCCTATGAACGCCATGTCCGCCGCGTCCGGCGGCGAAACGCCGAGCGCCGCGCTGCCCTGCTCGCCGCGCTGACCGAGGCGGAGGCCGGGGCGGTGGAGGTTGTCGGCTCCGATGCCGGGCTGCATGTCGTCGCCTGGCTGAACGGCGTGCCGCGTGCCCGTGAGGACGACTTCGTCGCGGCCGCGGCGTAAGCGTCCGGCCTCCATCGCCTTCCCTGGCCGCTGACGTGCGTTGAGGCTGGCGGCCTTAACGTCGGGCGTAAGGTCGTCTGTAAGGTCATGGGCAGCGGGACGGTTGAGATCATCACCGGGCGCGAGCGGCGGCGCCGTTGGAACGTGGCCGACAAGCTCCGCATTCTCGCTGAATGCGATGCGCCCGG
>NZ_SMSJ01000287.1 GCF_004355005.1 Dankookia rubra | reverse complement strand
TTATTGATCCGGCCTGGGCGATCTTGAATCAAGCGGCGTAGCGGAAAGTCTTGTGCCCGAAGAAGCTGCGGACGCGGTCGGGCAGCTTCGACAGCCTGCGCATGTGGCCAACGACGGCGCGCTTAAGCTGCGCCTTGCTGCGCGCCGGCTCCTTGCGGGTGACCGCCTGCTTCAGGTCGCCGTTGAGCCCCTCGTCCGGGTTCAGCTCCGGGCTGTAACCTGGGAGGTAGAACACCTCGATCTCGGTCTCACGCCCGACGAGCCAGTCGCGGACCTTGGCCGAGCGATGGACCGGCAGGCGGTCGAGGATGAGGAAGACCTTGCGGTCGGCATCCCGGACCAGCCGGGCAAGGAAGCGGAGCAGGTCTGGCGCCTTGATGGCGCCGTCCAGCACCATCCAGCGCAGCTCGCCCTTGTTCGTCACCGCCGAGATCAGGCCGAGGTTGGCCCGCTTATGATTGACCCGCACCTCCGGTGTGCGGCCCGGGGGCGCATAGCCGCGGCCGCGCACGTCATCGGAGCGCAGACCGGTCTCGTCACCCCAAAAGACGGCGCCACCCTCAGCTTTGGCCCGGGCGGAAATCGCGGGATAGTCCCGCCGCAGCCAGCGCCGCACCGCTGCCGGGTCCTGCTCGTAGGCCCGCCGCAGCGGCTTCTGCGCAGTGAAGCCCCAGCGCGCCAGGTAGGTGCCCATGGTGCGCACCGCCAGCCGCACCCCGAAGCGCTGCCAGATCAACTCCCGCACCGCCGCCCGGCTCCAGAGTGCGAACGGCAGGTCCAACTCGTCCGGCGTGTGGCGCCGGATCAGGTCCGGCGTCTCCGCCTCCTGCTCGGCCGTGAGGAGCCGGCCATACCCCGGGTCCGGCCCGCGCTGCCCAGTCTTCAGCCCAGCCGCACCCCGCTCCGCATACCGCTTGCAGATGTCGAACACCCCGGTCTGGGTCAGCCCAACCTGCGCCGCGATCGCACCATAGGTCAGGCCGGCCTGCCGGAGCCCAATCACCTGTCGCCGACGTTCCTCTTGCGCCGCCGCCGGCAGCTTGCGCATGTCCACATGCTTCATGCCCCCAACCTGGACGGATCCTACTTGCCTTCAAGACCGCCCAGGC
>NZ_SMSJ01000286.1 GCF_004355005.1 Dankookia rubra | reverse complement strand
TCGCCAGGGCAGCCGCTGCCTGACGCACAGCGGCGGCGCACATCGAAAGAGCGCCGCTCCGCCCCCAGCGGCATCAGTCCAAAATCCGGTTACCGGGACGGGCTCCTAGCCGGCGCTACCGCCCGAGCCAGCCGAGCGACCAGTCCAGCACCCATCTACATATTCAGCCTACATTTGGCGGTAGCGCCCGGCAGTCATTTCCGCGGCGCGTGTAGCCCTGCATTCGACCTTGGGTCAGCGTGATGGTCAGTTCGCACTCGCGGGTCTCGATGGTGGGTGGGAAGCCACCATAAAGGCCATAGCCGAAGCGGCCGTATGGATATCCACCGAAGGGGTAAGAACCGGGATAGCCAACGAGGCGTCGGCTCTCATATTGCAGGAAACGGTGGCCGCTTACGTCATAGGTCCGAACCGGCACGCCGAGCGCGGTGATTACTTCGATCTCCGGCCGCCCAACCAGACCGGCCATGCGAGTGTCGAAACCTGCCGTGGTTCGTGTGGCACAGCCACTGAGGACGAGAAAAGCAACACCGGCAACGAGGCGCAGTGCTCGGACTGTGTCGGTCATCCTTGTAGTCCAGCGGAAAGGGTGCTGAGAGAAGATGTGGGGCTGCGCACCAAATGTTGGAAGCCCTGAAACCGACTGCCGGCAGAAACAGGAGGCGGCACCCCCTCATTCGTTTAGTCGCAGCCTGAAGCAGCACGGCGCCTGGTCGCATCCGATGCATTGAAACCTGCGCGGGATCCCCGGCCCCTTCCCTATCGTAAGGCGGGCCCACGGTTCGCATTCCCATGTCGCTGGACGGGCGTCAGATCGCCGATGTGGTCATGCGGTTGCAGTGCCGGGCGACAATGGCACCGGAGGCGTCGCCCAGCTTTTGTGACAGGCGCCGCGTTGGACTGGGCGGGGGCGTGGTGACGGCGTAATCAAGTGCCGCGCTGTGCTGCCGGGCAGTGTCGTGTTCGGGCTCCTTTGGGTAGAGTCACTATAAGATTGGCCTATTATTGATCCGGCCTGGGCGATCTTGAATCAGGCGGCGTAGCGAAAAGTCTTGTGCCCGAAGAAGCTGCGAACGCGGTCGGGCAGCTTCGATAGCCTGCGCATGTGCCC
>NZ_SMSJ01000285.1 GCF_004355005.1 Dankookia rubra | reverse complement strand
CTAGTGTCCTGATCTCGAAGTTCCTACGATTCTGATGCAGGGTCGTGGGGGCTGGCGATGGGCAAGGCGGCGGTGGCGATCGAGCTGACGACGCCGGAGCGGCGGGAGTTGGAGTCGCTGGCCCGCGCGCAGCGCACCGGTCAGGCGATGGCGCGGCGGGCGCGGATTGTGCTGGCCGCGGCGGCAGGGCTGGAGAACAAGGCGATCTGCGTCGAGGTCGGCGCAGACGCCAACACCGTCTCGAAATGGCGGCGCCGCTTTGCCGCCCACCGCCTCGATGGACTACTCGACGAGCCGAGGCCCGGCACGCCGCGCAAAATCGGTGACGACGAGGTCGCAGAGACGATCCGCCTGACCCTGGAGACGGCACCGCCAAGCGCAACCCACTGGTCGCTGCGCTCGATGGCCAAGGCAGTCGGCTACGCGCCCTCCACCATCCACCGCATCTGGCGCGCCTTCGGCCTGCAGCCGCATCGAAGCGAGACCTTCAAGCTCTCGTCTGACCCGCTCTTCGTCGAGAAGGTGCGCGACATCGTCGGGCTCTACATGGCCCCGCCCGAGCGCGCGCTGGTGCTTTGCGTGGACGAGAAGTCGCAGATCCAGGCGCTTGATCGCACGCAGCCGCTGCTGCCGATGCGCCCAGGCCAGGCTGAGCGCCGCACCCACGACTACACGCGGCACGGCACCACCTCGCTCTTCGCCGCCCTCGACATCGCCACCGGCGCTGTCATCGGACGCTGCTATCCGAAGCACCGTTCAAGCGAGTTCCGCAGGTTCCTCGACCAGATCGAGGCCGCTGTGCCCGCCGACCTCGACGTTCACCTCGTGATGGACAACTACGCCACTCACAAGACCAAGCCGGTCCGCGACTGGCTGGCCAAGCGCCCGCGCTGGCACGTCCACTTCACGCCTACCGGCGCGTCCTGGATCAATCAGGTCGAACGCTTCTTCGCCGACCTGACCGAAAAGCAGATCAGGCGCGGCGTCCACCGCTCCACCGCCCAGCTCGAGTCCGACATCCGCGCCTTCATCACCGCCCACAACGCCAACCCAAAGCCTTTCCGCTGGACCAAGTCCGCAGATGACATCCTCGCCGCCATCCAGCGCTTCTGCCTCC
>NZ_SMSJ01000284.1 GCF_004355005.1 Dankookia rubra | reverse complement strand
CGCCCGTCAGGCCCAACCACCCCGCCGCAAGCGGATGCAGCCGCGTGCCGAACGCTCAAGTCAGCCTGCCAGGACGCCCTACGCTCCAACCCGGTGAATAGGACGGGCTAGAGAGCAGGCCGCTCCTCGGCGAAGTGCTCGATGACGATGCGCCCGGTGGTGCCGTGCAGGCGGCGGTTGGCGACCTGGTCGAGCCACTGGGTGAACTGGGCGTTCAGGTCACCGAGGTTGCGAAAGGCTCTGGCCAGGAAGAAATCCTCGCGGACATAGCGGAACGGCCTCTCGACTTTGCCCTTGGTTTTGGCGCGATAGGGCCGGCAGGCCTTGGGCAGGTAGCCGTAGTGGCCTGCCAGGGCGAGGAGCTTGTCGTTGTAGACGATGCCGCGCGCGTCGACCTCGCCGAGGACCGCGGTGCGCATCCGATCGTAGAGGATCTGCTCCGGCACGCCGCCGAGCGCCTCGAAGGCGGCGACATGGCAGCGCAGCACGGTGGCGAGGTCCTGCTGGGCGACGAAGCGAGCTCACATCATGCGGCTGTGGCCGAGCACGAGGGAGAACAGCCAGACGATGCGCTCGGCGCCGGGCTCGTCCTCGAAGCGGACCCTGAAGTGGGCGAAGTCGACCTGCGCCTGGCGTCCCGGCGGGGTCTCGAAGCGCCGCTCGAAGGCGGGTTCGGTCGGTGGCCGGATCGTGCGCAGGAAGTCGGTCACGGTGGAGTAGCCGCCGGCGAAGCCGAGGTCGCGGACCTCGCGCCAGAGCCGCCGGCCTGTCAGATCGGGGAAGCGGCCGACGCGCTCGCGGAGGAAGGCCTCGAACGGGCCGAGCGGCGACGGGGTTGGCTCACGTGGCTTGTAGGCTGGCGGCTCCAGGCCGCGCGCGATGTAGGTGCGGATGGTTCTGCGGTCGCGGCCGGTGCGGCGGGCGATGGCCGAGACGCTAAGTCCCTGCCGGGCGAGGTCCAGGACCATGACGAGCTCCCCAAGGGTGACCACTGGCTGCTCCCATGATGCCGGGCAGCACGGGAGTGTCAGGAATTCCGTGTGCGTCCGGTCGGTTGAACGACACGGTCAGGCCAGGGCTTTGGTGAAGCGCTGGCCGAACAGGACGGCGAACTGAGCCTTGGCCATGGC
>NZ_SMSJ01000283.1 GCF_004355005.1 Dankookia rubra | reverse complement strand
CCCCCGGCGCTTGCCGCCCCCGCGGCGCCGCCGGCCGCCCCCCCTGCCCCCGCGGCCCCCCCGGCCCTTGCGGCACCCGCCACGCCCGAGCTGCCGGTCGATGCGCTGCCCGCCGTCGCCCGCTTCCGCGCCCTGCTCGGCGCCGGCACCGCCCTCGCCTACCGCGCCGCCGAGCCGATCGACCCGGCGACCGGCAGCGTCCGGCTGCTCGGCGCCACCCTGACACGGGAGGGCGGCAAGGCCACCATCGAGGAGCTGACGCTCGACGGCCTGGGCGAGGCGCGGATCGGCGCCGCCAGCGCGCGGGACGTGACGCTGAGCATGGGCGGCACCATCGCCCGCATCGCCCGGCTGGAGTTGCGCGGGCTGTCGGCGCCCGCCGGCACCGCCGAGTCCCTGGCGCTCGATCAGCTGCGGCTGGAAACGCTGACGGTCGAGGGCGATGCCAGCTTCGCCATCGCCGAGGTGACGCTCGAGGACTATGCCGCCGGCCGGCCGGGGCGGCTGACTCTGGCCGGGATCGACGCGCTGCTGCCGGAGGCCGTGGTGGTGGACCGGGTGCGGATCGGCCGGGTGGCGCTGCGCGGGCTGGACCTGCCGGGCAGCCTCAGCGCCATGGGCAGCCAGACCACGCCGCCGCGCGCCAGCGCGGGCTATGCGGCGGAGGTCGAGGCCTTCCTCGGCACCCTGGCCGGCCAGGCGGTCGGCGGCTTCGGCAGCCTGCGCCTGCAGGGCGACCCGCCGGCCGGCGAGATCGAGACCGGGCGGCTGGCGCTCCGCGACCTGCGCATCGAGCCCTCCCCGCTGCTGGCGGAATGGCTGCGCCGCTTCGGCTATCCGGCGCTGCTCGCCGACCTGACCGCCGAAAGCCGCTACGACCGGACGCGCGGGCGGCTCGAGCTCGGCTCCCTCTCATTGGCCGGACGGGAGATGGGGGTGCTCGGCCTGTCGCTGGTGCTGGAGGGGGTGACGCCGGAAGCCGCCGAGGCGCAGGACTGGGAACAGCTGAAGCTGGCCGGGCTGGCGCTGCGCTTCCTCGACCAGTCGCTGCTCGGCCGGGCGGCGCGCGACGCGGCGCGGCAAGGCCGCACGACCGAGGCGCAGGTGCGCGAGGGCTGGGCCCGGCAGGCCGCCGCCATGCTCGGCGCGGCGCC
>NZ_SMSJ01000282.1 GCF_004355005.1 Dankookia rubra | reverse complement strand
TCATACTGTCTCCGGTTGATCAGCTCGGCTGAACTGGCCTGGGCCACCAATAGAAGTTGGTGTGCGGCTGGAGGGTGGCGGCATCGAGCTGACGACAGCGCTCGGCGACGATGGTGCTGAGTTCGTCGAGGGTGGCGAGATGCCGATTGACGATCGGCTCGTCCACCAGCGGCCAGAGATGCTCGGCAGGCTGGAGTTCGGGCGAGTAGGGCGGCAGGAAGACGAGGCGGATCCCGTCGGGAATGGGCAGGTCCTTGGGCCCATGCCAGCCGGCATTGTCGAGCACGAGGACGATGCTGCGCTCGCGCCCTGCGCCGGTCTCGCGCGCGAAGGTGGCGAGCAGTTCGGCGAAGAAGGGCTTCGAGAGGCTGCTGCAGAGGTACCAGACCGCCTCGCCGCTGGTCGGCTGCACGAAGGCGGCGACGTGCAGCCACTGGTACCGGTGGTGACCAAGGGCGATCGGCCGCTGGCCGGTGGGCGCCCAGACCCGGCGGCGGATCGGCTTCAGACCAAGGCGGTGCTCGTCCTCCGCCCAGACCTCGACCGGCCGGTCGGGATGCGCCGCCCTGGCCTCGGCGACAGCGGCATCGAGCCCCCCTTGAAGGCCGCTCTCTGCTCGGGTGTGGCCGCGCGCGGATGCCGCGGCCGCGGCGCCTGGACCGACCAGCCGATGCGCTTCAGCGCTTCCCAGCCGCGCTGCGGGTGCACCCGCTCCAAGCCGAGATGCCGCGCCATCCAGGCCGCCACCTTGGGGCCGCTCCACAGCCCGCTGTCTTCGGGCGGCGTGCGCAGCCGCTCGGCCAGGGCGGCTAGCACATCCTCGGTCAGCAGGCTCGCCGCGCGCCCGTTCCGCCGCCGCTGGTCGCCCAGCGCCTCGGGGCCGAGCGCGTTGTAGCGGGCTGCCAACTCCTCCACCCAGCGCGGCGCGAAGGCCAGCACCTCGCTGACCTCAAGGAAGGTCCGCCCCTGCGCCAGCAGCCAGATCGCCTGGGTGTGCCGCGCCTCGGTTGCGTCCCGCGCCGCCCGGTAGCGCGCCTCCAACTCCGCGACAGAGAGATGATCGACAATCCGGGCCATGGCGCCGCTCCCCAACAGGGCCAGGCAGGTTACCACCCGCGCCCGGCCCAGGGGACCACAGCCTCACCGCGAGCCAATCACCCGGAGACGGTATCAG
>NZ_SMSJ01000281.1 GCF_004355005.1 Dankookia rubra | reverse complement strand
ACCTTACCCCTAGGCGTAAGGGCGGCAACGGACATCCGCACCACCCACAAGCCAGCAAGGTCACCCAATCAGACGCCCGCAGCGCAAGGCAGCCGAAGAAGGACGCTTACGCCAAAGGCGCGGTCGCCGTCATCCCAAACAACCCGTCCCGCGCCCGCAAATACCCGCTCGACCGCCACCTCTACGCCCAGCGCCACCTCATCGAGTGCTACTTCAGCAGGCTCAAGCAGTTTCGCCGCGTCGCAACCCGCTTCGAGAAGACCGCCCGTAACTACCTCGCCGTTGTCACCCTCGCCGCCATCGTCCTGTGGCTCAGGTAACTGTCCATACGACCTAGTGGTCCCGGCGTCCTCTTGGGTCGCAGCCGAATACAGGCAGAGCTCGGTTTGGGTTCTGGCCGAACTCGACACATACCGTTTGCTACTCGGTGCCTGCCGTGGCAGCGGGCAAATGCGCCGCACCGCTGCACAAGGCCGGCACCGCTGGGACTAGCTCACGGACCGCGGTCGGGCGTGGTGCCGAGCAAAAGGGCCAGCAGGCTGCCCGGCGGCACCGCGGCGAGCCGCGCCAGCCGATTAGCCTTGATCTGCGCCAGATGGTGCGGGTGGTCGTAACGGAGATGGCAACGCTGGCACCACGCCTGCAGGTTGTTCGGCGAGACGTTTTCGGACCGGTGGTCGAGGTGGGCGGCGCCGAGAATGACTCTTGAGCCTGAGACCGGGTGCAACGTGCCCTGCTCGGCACCGCAGGCCTCGCAGCGGTACTCGGCGCGGGTGATGACCCAGCGGCTGATCCGTTTTCAGTTCCGGGGATAGCGGGCGCGCTGGGCGCGGCGGTAAGCCCTCGCCTCCGGGCTCATGAGCGGCGCTCCGCCGAGCGAGGCATGTTGGATGGTGTCATGGCTGGGATCTCCTGGACCGACCCCGACCGTCGGGGCCCGTCACCGGCCAGAGCCCTGCCGGCAGGACCGGACGGGGCAGCGCGAGGAAATGCCGCCAAGGCCAGCGACCATTCCCTCAGCGATGCGTCCGCGCCAAGCCAGAAGGGCGGGACTTCCCGCGCAGTTCAGCGCGTGAGAGTCACTCGGAATGATCTGGCGATGCTGTTGACGGCGCTCCGTGTACCATGCTGCGCTCAAACACAGCGATCGCAGGCCGATAGCAAAATAGGTGCATGGCCTCAAGCGATCACATGCCGAAG
>NZ_SMSJ01000280.1 GCF_004355005.1 Dankookia rubra | reverse complement strand
ATGGCGAAGGCGAAATTCGAGCGGACGAAGCCGCACTGCAACATCGGGACGATTGGTCACGTTGACCATGGCAAGACGTCGCTGACGGCGGCGATCACCAAGATCCTGGCGAAGACGGGCGGTGCGACCTTCACGGCCTATGACCAGATCGACAAGGCGCCGGAGGAGAAGGCGCGCGGGATCACGATCTCGACCGCGCATGTCGAGTACGAGACGACGAACCGGCACTACGCGCACGTGGACTGCCCGGGCCACGCCGACTACGTGAAGAACATGATCACGGGTGCGGCGCAGATGGACGGCGCGATCCTGGTGGTCTCGGCGGCCGACGGGCCGATGCCGCAGACGCGCGAGCACATCCTGCTGGCGCGCCAGGTCGGCGTTCCCGCCCTGGTGGTCTACCTGAACAAGATGGACCTGGCCGACCCGGACCTGGTGGAGCTGGTCGAGATGGAGGTGCGCGAGCTGCTCTCCTCCTACCAGTTCCCGGGCGACGACATCCCGATCATCAAGGGCTCGGCCAAGGTGGCGCTGGATGACGGCGACGCGGCGATGGGCGAGAAGTCGATCCTTGAGCTGATGACGGCGGTGGATGCCTACATCCCGCAGCCGGAGCGGCCGCTCGACCGCGCCTTCCTGATGCCGATCGAGGACGTGTTCTCGATCTCGGGCCGCGGCACGGTGGTGACCGGGCGGGTCGAGACCGGCGTGGTGAAGGTCGGCGAGGAAGTCGAGATCGTCGGGCTGAAGGACACGGTGAAGTCGGTGGTGACCGGCGTCGAGATGTTCCGCAAGCTGCTCGACCAGGGGCAGGCGGGCGACAACGTCGGCGTGCTGCTGCGCGGCATCAAGCGCGAGGACGTGGAGCGCGGCCAGGTTCTGGCCAAGCCGGGCTCGATCAGCCCGCATACCGGCTTCAAGGCCGAGGCCTACATCCTGACGAAGGAAGAGGGCGGCCGGCACACGCCGTTCTTCACCAACTACCGGCCGCAGTTCTACTTCCGGACCACGGACGTGACCGGGATCGTCAAGCTGCCGGAAGGCGTCGAGATGGTGATGCCGGGCGACAACGTGGCGATGGACGTCGAGCTGATCGCGCCGATCGCCATGGACCAGGGGCTCCGCTTCGCCATCCGCGAGGGCGGCCGCACCGTCGGCGCCGGCGTCGTCGCCGCGATCACCGCCGACAAGCCGGCCGCGGCCAAGAAGTAAACGTCT
>NZ_SMSJ01000027.1 GCF_004355005.1 Dankookia rubra | reverse complement strand
TGACGCTGCAGGAGCTGCGCGAGGTGGTCGAGGTCTGGGCCGAGGCGGCGCTGCGGCTGTCGGAGCAGGACCTGCGGCGGATGGCGCGGCTCTGCAACGCGCAGGACCGCCGGCTGGCCACGGGCGACTAGGCCGGCAGGAAGCCTCTTACGCCCCTGATCCCAGCCTGCCCCTGTATGGGTCGGCGCTTGCCGCGCGGCGCATGCCGAACCCACGGAGACGGAGGCTGATCCAGGAAGGTCACCACCTCCCGGGCCCTGCCTGAATCGCCTCGAAACCCCTCGCCACGGCGGTTTGCTTCCAAAGGTGACCGCGGCACCGCGATGGGTCTTCGTGTCCAGAGCAGATCGAGGCGTCCGCTCGCCCGCGCCCTTCCGCCATCTCCTCTGGAGCGGCTTCCGTTCGCCTTGGCCCACGGCAACCGCCCCAGCCGCTTGATTTTTCGCGCATCTTTACCCGATCAGGTGAGTCCACCAGATCGGGATCGGCTCTAGGCGGCGCCGTCCGCCGTATTCCGCCCCGCCTCGCGCACCCGCTCCAGCTCTTCGCCCAGCTTCGCCACCTGGGGCGGCCCGGCTGCCGCCACCGCGGCCGCCGGCAGCGCCTCCGCGGCGCTCGCCAGGGCGAAGATGCCGCGGGCGCCGATATTCGCCGCGCTGCTGCGCAGCGCATGCGCCGCGCTGCGGAAGCGCGCAACGTCGCCCTCGGCCAGCGCGGCCTGCAGGGCCCCGATCTCCTGCGCCGCGTCGGCGGCGAAGTCCCGCAGCAGGTCCGCGAGGAAGCGCTGCCCGCCGAGCGCCAGCAGGTCCGCCGTCACCGCCGGGTCGAGCGCCGGGGGCGCCGCGGGGCGGAAGCGCGGGTGGGCGCCGATCGGTGTCACCGCCCTGGGCGGCGGCCCGCGCCGCGGGGCATGGGCCGCCACCGCCGCGGCGAGCTGCGCCGGCTCGATCGGCTTCACCAGGCAGCCGTCCATCCCCGCCTCGCGGCAGCGCTCGGCGGCCTCCGGCGTCGCGTCCGCGGTCAGACCGAGGATCGGCACATGGGGCCGGCCGAGCGCGTTGAAGCGATAGAGCTTGGTCGCGGTGACGCCGTCGGTGCCCGGCATGTTCAGGTCCATCAGCACCAGGTCGAACTCGCCGGTCTCCAGCAGGTCGAGCGCCGCCTCACCGTCCTCGGCCAGGGTGAGGGCATGGCCCTCGCGCTCCAGGATCTTCTGCACCACCAGCCGGTTCACCCGGTTGTCGTCGGCCACCAGGACCCGCATCGGCGCCACCGCCTGCCGCGCGACCGGCGGCGCCACTGGCCGCGGCAGCAGGGCGGCGGCGAGCGCCAGCGGCATCGCAAGGTCGGCCGTACCGGCCGCCACCGGCAGCAGCGCGGCGACCCGGCGGCGCAACGCCTCCTCCGGCAGGCCCGGGCCGGCGAGCTCACCGCAGGCGAGGATCGGCAGCTCCGCCGCCGGGCCGGCGCCGCGCAGCGCGGCGGCCACCGCCTCGGTCTCCGGCAGCGGGCCAGGCCCGGCGCAGGCCAGCAACACAACCGGCGGCGCGCTCGCCGACCCCCAGAGCGCGGCATAGGTCGCCGGCGGCACCGCGCGCGGCACCACGGCGGTGCCGAGCAGGGCGAGGCTGGTGGCGACCGGTGCCGCCGCGCCGAGATCCTCCGCCAACAGCAGCACCTGCGCCGGCACCTCGGCCGCCGGGGTGGCGGCCAGGGTGAGGCCCGGGTCGCGCCGTACCGGCAGCAGCACGTGGAAGCAGCTGCCCTCGCCCGGCCGGCTGCGGAGCCCGAGCGTGCCGCCGGCCAGCTCCACAATCCCCTTGCAGAGCGCGAGGCCGAGGCCGGTGCCGCCGAAGCGGCCGGCGATGCTGTCATCCGCCTGGGCGAAGCGTTCGAAGATGCGCGCCTGCGCCGCCTCGCCGATGCCGATGCCGGTATCGCTGACCTCGAGCCGCAGCTGCAGCGCATTCGCCGGCCCGTCGGCCGGCGCGGCCGCGACGTCGACGGCGATGGTGACGCTGCCGCTGGCGGTGAACTTCACCGCATTGCCGCCAAGGTTGAGCAGGATGTCGCGCAGCGCCGCGGTATCGGCCAGGACTCGCCGGGGGGTGCGCGGGGTCGCGTGCAGCCGCAGCAGCAGCCCCTTCTCCCGCGCCTGGGCCAGCAGCAGGCCGCGGGTCTCGGCCAGCAGGGCAGCCAAGTCCACGCTCTCCGACCGCATCACCGTCGCTCCGGCCTCGATCCTGGCGATGTCCAGCAGTCCGTTGATCTGCCCGAGCAGGCCGCGGGCCGCCAAGTCGATGGTCTGTGCCATTTCCTGTTGCCCGCCGTCGAGCGGCGTGGTGCGGAGCAACCCCCCCATGCCGATGATGGCGTTCAGCGGCGTCCGCAACTCGTGGCTCACCCCGGCGAGGAACCGGGTCTTTGCCTCGCTCGCCTGCTCCGCCGCCAGCCGTGCCTGCGACAGCTTGCGGATCAGCAACGCGGCATAGAGCGCGAGGATCACCGGGCCGAGCAGCAGGCCGATGGCCAGGCCGGGCAGCGCCTGCCAGTAGGACGTGGTCAGCGTCACCGCGCCGAAGCCGGTGACGAAGGCGGCCATCCCGGCGAAGAGCCAGGTGGGGCCGAAGCGGAAGCCGTTGCCGAGCGCGATCCAGAGATAGATCGGGAAGAAGGGCGCCGCCCAGGCGCCGCCCAGGTGCAGGAAGCCCGAGAGGAAGCCGGTATCGGCCAGCAGGGCGAAGGCTCGGCGCGGCGTGCTGACCGCCGGGGAGAGCCTGATATGCAGGAAGATGCCGAGCGCGCAGGCGCTCCAAACCGCCAGCAGGGGCAGGCTGTCGGCCAGGATCGGCGCGCCGAGGGTCGGCAGATAGAGTGCGAAGACGCCGGCGAAGATCAGCCGGTTGAAGCTCATTTCCTGTTCGGTACCCACCAGGCCGCGCAGGCCGCCGAGGCTCGGACGGCGTGGCGCGGCCCGGCGGCTCATCGATCAGGCTCCGGTCCCAGCGGGATCGCGCCGAGCGGGATGGATGTCGTGACCACCGCGGTCACCTCGCCGGTCTGGTCCCGCAGCGGCGCCTTGGTGGTCAGCAACTCGCCGCCCGCGCCGGCTTCCCGGTAGGGCGGCAGGGACGTGCCGGTGGCGAGCACCGCCAGGTCAGCGGCCCGGCTGCGCTCGCCGCGGGTGGTGCCGAAGAGCGAGGTCAGGGCGGCCCCGACCAGCTCGTCCGGCCGGGCGCCGAGCGTCGCCGCCAGGGCGGCATTGGCATAGATGCAGCGGCCCTCCCGGTCGGTGGCGCTGACCTGGGCGGGCAGGCTGTCGAGGATGCGGGCCAGGCCCTCGGCGCCCTGGACCGGCAAAGGGGCGGGCACCGGATTGACCAAGGGGCCCGGGCGGGGCTCCGCCATCCCGCCGCCGCTGCGGCCCAGCGCCAGCAGGTTGCGGGCGCGGGTCACCAGCTCGAAATGGTCGATCGGGCTCTGCAGGAAATCGGTGGCCCCGGCATCCAGCGCGCGGACCCGGAAGCTGCGGTCGTCATGCGCCGTCACCACCAGCACCGGCGCCGCGGCACCGCCCGGCAGGGCGCGGAACCGGCGGGTGAACTCGGCTCCGTCCATCCCCGGCATCTTGAAGTCGGTGATCACCAGGTCGACCCGGTTGCCCTCGAGCCATTCGAGCGCATCGTGCGGGTCGCCGAAGACCTCGACCGAGACATTGTCCTCGATGACCGAGGCCAGCCGCGCGAAGATGCTGCGGTTGGTGGCGCGATCGTCGAGGATCAGGATCATCGCCATGGCGGTCCCTCAGGCGCGGCGGCCGCTGTCCGTCCGGGCCACGACCCGCCCGAGCGGCAAATCCATAAGGCAGACCAGCCCGTCCGGTTGCCACTCGAAAACGACCTCGCCGCCGAGCTGGTCGTGGATGGTGGTGCGGATGACGCGGGAGCCGAAGCCCCGTCCGGTCGGCGGCGCGGCGATCCTCGGGCCGCCGGTTTCCGTCCAGCGCAGCCGAAGACGGTCATTCGCCTGATCGATATTCCACCGCAGTTCAAGTGCTCCCCCAGGTGCAGAAAGGCTGCCGTATTTCGCCGCATTGGTCGCCAGCTCGTGCAGGGTCATCGACAGCGGTTGCGCCGCCATCGGCGCCACCGTCAGCGGCGGCCCGTCGAAGCTGACGCGGGTGCTGCCGGCATTGCCGAGGAAGGGGTCGAGCTCGCCATGCAGCATGGCGTTCAGGTCGGCACCCATCCAGCGGCTCTCGGTCAGCAGGGTCTGCGCCCGGGCCAGGGCGGCGACGCGGCCCTCGATCGCCCGGCCGAATTCCTGCGCGGTATCCGCCTTGGTCAGCCGCAGCACCGCCTGCACCACCGCCAGCGCGTTCTTGGCGCGGTGGTCGACCTCCCGCATCAGCAGGGACTGCCGCTCCTCGGCCTCCTTGCGCGCGGTGAAGTCCATGTGGACGCCGAGAATGGGGCCGACCCGCCCGGCCGGGCCGGGCATGCGGCGGCCGCGGCCGAGCAGCCAGCGGGTCTCCTCGCCGCCGTCGCGGCCGGCGCGCAGGATGCGGAACTCGGCTTCGTACTCGCCGCTCTCCAAGGCCCGCCAGGCACCGGCCCGCACCGCAGCGCGGTCGTCCGGGTGCACCAGGGCGAGGAAGCCTTCCAGCGTCACCGGCGCGGCGCCGCCCGGCGCGGTGCCGAACAGGGTGGAATGCTCCGGCGACCAGAGGAAGCGGTCGGTTTCGGGATCCCATTCCCAGGTGCCGATCCCGGCGACTTCCTGGGCCAGGCGCAGCCGCGCCTCGCCGGCCCGCAGCGCCGCCTCGGCCGCCTTCAGCGCGGTGGCATCGGCATGGACCTCGACCACCGCGCCGGCGGCGCCGCCATGCCGCTGGATCCAGTGCGCCGCCACCACCACCGGCGTGCCGCCGCAGCGGCGGTGGCGCAGCTCACCCTGCCACTCGCCGGCGGCGGCCAGGCTCTCCTGCACCGCCCGCCGGCCGCCATCGGGGAAGCGGGTGCCGAGCAGCTCATGCGCCCGCTGGCCGATCGCTTCGGCCGCGGTGAAGCCGAACAGCCTTTCGCAGCCGGTCGACCAGTGGCGGACGGTGCCGTCGGCATCACGCAGGATAACGGCGCTGACTTCGAAGGCGTGGCTGAGTTCGGCGACCATGCGAAGCCGCGCCTCAAGCGCCAGCTTCTCCGCGCGCAGCGTCTTCTCCCGCTGCCAGGACCGCAGCAGCGTGCCGGCGCCGACCAGGAAAGGCAGGCCGAGGCCGAGGCCGAACCAGAGCATGGGATGGAGGGTGATGGCCTGGCCGCCTTCCGCGGGCATGGCCGGCGGTCCGAGCAGCAACCCGAGCAAGCCGAGCAGCAGGCCAAGGCAGCCGGCAAGAATGAGCGACGGGGTCGTCATGGCATCCGCTTCCGGCCGGGACAAGCGGGACCGCAGGACGCCGAGGCGTCCACCTGCACGCCAGGAGCTGGACATGGGGCCTCCGGAAGTGGCGTTCGTGCCGGCGCTGGCCAGGACCGACCTCGACCCGTTGCACCACGCCTGCCCTGCCCGGACCTGGTAGGCCGGTATGGACGCAATGAGCATCGCACTGTTGTGTACAATACTCAATCACGAAAGCGCAGGGGCAGCAAACACTAACGTAAGCGTTACGTTCTCCGCCAATGCCTCCTTCCCGGCAGGCCCGGCCCAAGGGCCGGAAGCCCGCCCCTGGGTACGGTCTCCCGGCCCGGCCGCGCTACTGCGCCATGGTGGCGGACAGCGCCCCGGTCTGGGCGATCGGCAGGATGATCTGCAGGAACTTCAGCAGGTCCGTGCTGGGCGCGTTGGAGACGAAGATCAGGTCGTTGTGCCGCATCTGGAAGCGCTGCACGAGGAACATGGAGGAGGGATTGAGCAGGTCGGCCCGGTAGACGGTCGGAATTTCCTCCCCCGGCATGGGCGGCGTCGCGATCCCCATTCGCTCCAGCATGGCCCGGCGCTCGAAGCGGAACAGGAAGACCGCGCTCGGGTTCGCGCGGTCGTCCTGCAGGCCACCGGCCCGGGCGATCGCATCGCCCAGGCTGAGCCGGCGGTCCTCGAAGGGAAAGCGTCGGTTGAGCTGGGTGATGCTCGCGGTCTGCCCGACCGCGCCCAGCGCCAGGAAGTAGCGCTGCTGGCGGGCGACGATGATGGTGTCGTCCGGCGCCAGCTGCAGGTTCAGCCGTGGGTTCTCGACGATGTCGGCCAGGATTGCCGATTCGGCGACGCCGCCGCGCTGCAACGTCACCAGCGTCTGATGCGGGGAGAAGCGGGTGCCGCCGGCCCGGGCGATGGCGCCGAGCAGCCGCTCGCCCCCCGGGTCGAGCGAGAAGCGCAGCGACTGCGCGATGTCGCCGACCACCGAGATCGCCGCCGAGCGCCGCTCGACCAGGGTGACGATGACCTGCGGCTCGAGCGCCCGCTGCCGCAGCCGGCCGGCGATCGTCTTCTCGAGTTCCCCGGCGGTGCGGCCGAGCGCCTTCGCCTCGCCGGCGAAGGGTATGGTGACCATCCCCGACCGACCGATCTGCTGCTGCGGCAGGGTGACGAAGTTGCCGGGACGGCCGCCCCCCGCCTCGGCCGGGATGAACAGGCCGCCCGCCTGGGTCTCGAAGACGGTGATGCTGAGCACGTCGCCGACGCCGAAGCGGACTTCGGAAGCCGGATGGGCCTGCAGCCCGGCGCTGAACAGGCTGGGTGGCTTCTCGCTTTCCACCCCGGCGATGACCGTGCTGTCGAGCGTCAGCAGGACGTAGCGCAGCGCTGGATTCGCGACCGGGCCGGGATCGCCGGACTGCACGGAGGCCGGGCCCATGATGCCGCCGATGCGGGGCCCGGTGCTCGGGAGGAAGGTGTTGCAGCCGCTGGTGGCCAAAACGGCCGTGGTAGCGCCGAGGCGCAGCATGTCGCGCCGCGTGCGGGGGCGGATAATATCGGAAGCGGACATCAGCTATCCCTATGGAGGCGATGCACGACGCCCGTCGCCCCCTCCGCCCGCGACGTCCCGGTCGGCGGTATCCCGCGAACCGGTCCGGCCCTGGCGCAGGGCAGACGACACCGCTGCCGGGGCCGCGGCCGCGCCCGGCCAGGTCAAAGCCTGGCTGGAGGTGCCGACCGGGTCGAAGCGGACGAAGCAGCGCGTTCGCTGAAAATCAAAGATGCGTTAAATGCAAACTATCTTCGTCCGCTCCGAATTTCAACCATAAGGCATTCCAACAGGCGAAAAGATGCGCCGACGGGGAATTCGACCTCAGGCTGCCGTCTGCTGCTGCCGCACCATCGCCTCGCCGCGGGTCCGGGCCGGCGCCGGCACCGCCTTCGGTCCCTCCTCAGGGACGGCATGCGGGACGGGTGCGGGGATGGCGATGGGCGTCGTCGGCCGGCCGCGGGCGACGACGCTGCGGAGAAAGCCGGCCGCCCAGCTCAGATGCATGGTCACCAGCGCCGGGCCGGCGGCGAGCATCCAGGGATCGCGCTGGGCCAAGGCCTGACCTGCGCCCCAGGCGAAGCAGCCCAGCGGATAGGCCAGCGCCAGCAGCGAGGCGACCGGCAGAATTGGCAGGGCCAGCAGGCCGCCGAGGCAGAGGCCGAGCGCCGCGACCGGGGCCATCTGCCGCGGCCGCGGCTTCAGCCGGTGCTTGAGCAGCGTGCGGGCCCGGCCCGCGCCATGGCGGAAATACTGCCGGGCCAGGGCGGTGAGGCGCTGGCGCGGGAAATAGGTCACCGGCTCCTCGGCGCACATCCAGACCCGGCCGCCGGCGAGCTGCGCCCGGTGGTCGAGCTCGGCGTCCTCGTTGTGGGTGAAGCTCTCGTCATAGCCGCCGACCGACAGGAAGAAGGCGCGGTCGAAGGCGGCATGGTGGCCATGGTCGACGAAGCCGGAGCGCGGCCTGGCGCGGTGCGCCGAACCGCCATTGCCGAGCCGGCTCGACTGCGCCACGGCGATTGCCCGCTGCAGGCCGCGGCCGGGCTGCGAGCGGTTGGCCATCGGCACCACGACCGAGGTCGCGCCGGTGCGGAGCAGGTCGCCGACGCAGCGGCGGATGAAGCCGGCGGGGTAATGGGCATGAGCATCGGCGCGGATCAGGATGGTGGCGCGGGGCGCCGCCAGGCGGGCCGCGAGGTTCACCGCGGCCGACTGGATCCGCTGCGGGTTGGGCAGGGCGCGGATGGAGGGGAAGTCCGGCGCCGGGTGGCGCGCCGCGAAGGCCGCGACCAGCGCCACGGTATCGTCGGTGCTGCCGCCGTCCATGCCGATGATCTCGCAGGCGGCGGCGGGCCACTGCTTCACCAAGCTGGCCAGGCAGGCCTCGATGTAGCGGGCCTCGTTCAGCGCCGGCACGACAACCGTGACGAAGGGGTGGGCGGCGGGGCCGCCGGCGACGAATTCCAGCGGCGGCGGCCCCGCCGCCGCGGTGCCGACGGTGCCGGCAGCCTGGACGAGGGTCCCGGTGGTGGCGGTCATGCCATGCCTTTCTGAATCGGTAGGGTGGCAACGGGTCGGGCGCCAAGCGCCGGCCGTGAGGGAGCGGCGGAGGGGACGGCCCGGATCGGGGCGGCCCCGGACAGGGGCGGCGCGGCGCGGGTCATGGCTGCGCCTCTGCCGGCGCGGCGGCGCCGGCCATGGTATTGGCGAGCGAGACGAGGGCGGCGCGATGCCGGGCGTCGGCGATGGCGGCGAAGGCGCGTGCCAGGTTGGCAAACTCCTCGGCATGCGGCGTCGCCGGCACGGCGCCGGGGGCCGGCTCCGTCAGCAGGTCCTCGACCCGGACATCGAGCGCCTCCGCGATCGCCATCAGCCGGCCGGCGGCGACGCGGGAGATGCCGGCCTCGTAGCGGTGCAGCTGCGCGTCGGTGGCGCCGACATGGACCGCCAGCTGCTTCTGGGTCCGCCCGGCGGCGCAGCGCAACGCGCGGATCCGGCCGCCGACCGCGACATCCGCGGCGCTCGGCGCGCGGGTCTGCCGGGGCAGGGTCATCGGGCGAGCACCCGCCGCAGGCGGCGGCACGGATTCGCGGCAAGCCCGGGACGGCGTGAGGGACGCCATGCGGCGCGGCCCCGGCCCACTCAGACCGCGCCGCGGCGCTTGAGCACCGCCGGGATGGTCTTGCAGAGGATGTGGAGGTCGAAGAGCAGCGACCAGCCGCGCACGTAGCGGGTGTCGAGCATGACCCGCTCGGCATAGGTCGTGTCGCTGCGGCCGCTGATCTGCCAGAGCCCGGTGATGCCCGGGCGCATCTCGCAGTACATCGCGGCCGCCGCCGGGCTATAATGCAGGTCGAGCTCCTCCTGGACCACCGGGCGGGGCCCGACCAGGCTCATCTCGCCGCGCAGCACGTTCAGCAGCTGGGGCAGTTCGTCGAGGCTGGTGCGGCGGAGGAAGGCGCCGATACGGGTGATGCGCGGATCGTGCGGCAGCTTGCGGCGGGTCGCCCATTCCTCGGCGGCGGCCGGATCGCTGGCCAGCAGCTCGGCGAGCCGCGTCTCCGCGTCGAGGACCATCGAGCGGAACTTCAGGCACGGAAACGGCCGGCCGGCGCGGCCGATACGGGTATGGCTGTAGAGCGCCGGCCCGCCGTCGCGCCGGACGATGAGGATGATGGGCAACAGGACCGGGAGGATCAGCAGCAGCAGCAGCCCCGCGCCGAGGATGTCGAGGCCGCGCTTGACGGCATGCCCAAGGCCGGAGAGGCCGGCCCGGCTGGTCCCGGCGAGGAAGCCGGGGGAGGAAGCGGATGCCTGACTGGGTAGGTAAATGTCTGACATGGCTGCCCTGTTGCCCGGTTCTCAGCGCCGCTCCGGCGACCATCGGCTGGTCGCTTCGGGACGCTAACGGGCGCCAACCTCTAACAAGGTTGATGATTAGGCAAGATTTTCGCGCATTTGGTTTGCGAAAAATCGCTGGGGGATGTGGCGGCGCCACACGGGAAACTTGCGGTCAGTGCAAACCCGTCGCGAGAAACGAGCCGGGTCTCAAGCTGTGGGCACGCCATGCGGCGGCGCGGTCCGCGGATCCATGTCTTTGACATGCTTGCATTGATTTCCGAGGAGACCGGCCTTCGGCGAGGGTTTATAGACCGGAAGAACAACCTATAGTTGCATGAACTGAAGCGCAAAACTCACCGTTTCGTGATTTCGCATATGCGAAACAACACCTCCTGCAATGCGAATTCGGCCAGGCGAAACTCGACCCGGCGCGCGCGACCGAGAGCGGCCCGAGGGCTGCCGCGGGACGCCACCGGCCGCGACGAATGCCATGCCGTGTCCCGCAATCCGCCCTGTCTTGGCCATGATTGCCGCCTAAACCGGAATGGTCGGCACCCCTGGCATCGCGGCCCTGAGAGGGCCGGACCTATGGCAGGGCACTAGCGACGGTGCAGGTTGCAGCAGACTGACATGGACCATCTTGCCCACCAGACCCGCGCGGGCCTGCCCGGCGCCTCGGACGAAGGCGCCGCCTGGGCGCCGATGGGCGCCGCAGCGGCCGAGCTGGCGGTCATTCCCGGCGGCCAGGTCGAACGGCGCCAGCAACGCGAGGGCACCCGGCTGCAGCAGACGGTCAGGATCAGGCGCCGCGACGGCTCGGTCTGGACCGCCCTGGCCCGCCAGCTGGCCCTGCCGGCGGATCCGGGCGAGGCGGACCGTGCCACGGCGCAGGCCTCCCACGTCCTCGACCTGCTCGCCCGGGCGGTCGGCGCGGCCGATACCGCCCGCCAGGCCCGCGGCGCGATGCTGGAATGGGACCAGTCGCCGCCGCCCTGGGCCGCGCGCTACGGCTGATCGCCAATCCAAGCCGCCGCACCCGACCGGTTCGAGGCGCGGCACGGTTCGCGGCGGGGCTCAGCCGCCCGGAGGCTTGAAACTGCCCTGAGAACAACGCGCTGCGGCGGATCGGCCGGCAGCGACGGGCACGATCCGCTGTGGCGGCCACTCCCCGGTCCTGGCATGAACCGGGCGATGGCGGAGCCTTGGCTCAGGCCAGCGCCCGCGGAGAGCCAGCCCCGTATGCAGCCCGCCCGACCTGCAGCCCGAGTCGCGCCCGCGGCCGGATCGGCGCGCATGACCGCAAGTATGACCTTCCGCCAGGCCGGCCTGACCCCGGCCGAGGCAGCCGCCATGCTGACGCGCCGCCGGCCGGTCAGCCGGTCCAATCCAGCCGCCATCCGCAGCTATGCCGAGGCGATGCGCCAGGGCCGCTGGGTGCTCAACGGCATGCCCATCATCCTGTCGCGCAGCGGGGTCCTGCTGGACGGGCTGCAGCGGCTCGAGGCCTGCATGGCGGCCGGGGTCCCCTTCCCCACCTTCATCGCCGAGAACGTCGCCGACGACGTGCTCCACACAATCGACCAGCAGCGCCGCCGCTCCTTCGCCGGGGTGCTGGAGGCGCGCGGCATCCGCCACGCGCGGGCGGTGCAGGCCATGCTGGCAAAGCTGATCCACTACGACGACGGGCGGCTCGGCCGGGACGGCGTCGCCGCGCCCTCCTGGGCCCGCATGGAGCGCGCGCTGGCAGCCAACCCCGACATCGCGGCGGCGGCGGCGGCCAGCCTCTCCGAGGTCGATACCACCCTGCCCGAGCCGGTCCGCACGCCGCTGCTCTTCATGGGGCGACGCGCCGCGCCGGGGGCCATGGCCCAACTGCTCGCGGTGGTCGCCGATCCCGACCGGCATCCGCTGACCGAGCCCGGCGTGCTGCTGCGGCACGAGATCGACCGGGGCCGCGAGGACGGCGCCGCCCGGCTCGCGCCCGGCCGGCTGCTGGCGCTCTCGATCCTCGCGCTGAATGCGACCGGGCGTGGCACCGCGCTGCGCCGCCTCGCCTGGACCGGCGGCGCGCCCGGCCGGCCGGCCGATCCCTATCCCCGGCTGGAAGGCTATGCCGGGCTCGGCGAGACCCGCCTGCCGGCGGCAGTGCCGGTTCCCGAAGCCATCCCGACCCAGGAGTCCGGGTCGGCTCTGCGCTGGGCAATCGAGTCGATCGACCCCGCCCGGGCCGAGGCCTACCTGCGGCACAACACCCGCAACCGCCGGATCGTCCAGGCGCATGTCAACGCGATCGCCCGCGACATCGTCGCCGGCCGTTGGATGGTGAATGCCCAGCCGATCTGCTTCGCCGCCGACGGGACGCTGCTGAACGGCCAGCACCGGCTGATGGCGGTGATCCTGGCCGATGGCGCGATCGAGGTGCCGGTCATCCGCGGCCTCGAGCCGGCGGCGCAGGCCACCTACGACCTGCATGCCAAGCGGTCACCGGAATTCGGCCCGGCGCTGGAGAGCTTCGGCGACCGCGCCCTGGTCTCGGCCATGGCAAATCTGCTCTGGCGGCGGGAGTTGCGGCCACCCGGCGCGCGGCATGCCAAGGCCACCGCCGCGGAGATCCGCGACATCGTGTGCAACCACCCGCGGTTGCTCGAGCTCCGCAGCTTCGGCCGCAAGATGATCGATCACGGCCGCGCCTCGGTCATGGGCTATGGCGCCTATGTCATCGAGCGGTCGGACCCGGTCCGCGGCCCCGACTTCCTCCGCGCGCTGGAAACCGGCGCCGAGCTCGCCACCGGCCACCCGATCCTGGCGCTGCGGCGGCAGTTGCAGCGGCTGCGGCGGGACAAGGTGCCGCAGGAGGACCAGCTCGCCGCCCTGTTGGGCGGCTGGGAGCGCTACCGCGGCCGCGCCGGCCGCTGACCCCGAACTGCCGGCAGGGTCAGTGCAGCGCCATCACCTGGCCGGCCAGCACCGCCGCGTGGGTCGCATCCGGGGTCAGCGCATCCGCTCCGACTGCGGCCGCCGGCGGCGGCGGCTCGGACAGCAGCCAGCCGGAGACGATGCGGATGCCGTGGTTGCAGGAGGCCCGCCGCATCTCCGCCGCCAGCCCGGCCAGCAGGCCGAGATCGGTCGCGTCGTCGATGCTAAACCAGGCCAGGTCGAAGCGGCTGTGTCCGGCGACCGCCGTCGCGTCGGCCTCGGCGAGCCGGTCGCAGCTATGCACCGACCAGCCCGCCCGCTCGAACAGCCGCAGCACCAAGGCGTGCTCCAGAGTCGGCGCCCTCGAACCGCCGGCGACCAGCAGGGCGGAGGCGCCGCGGCGCGGCCGGACGGCGGTGACCTGACCATCGTCGTCGAGGCCGATCAGCAGCATCCGCAGGCGCCAGACGCCCATGAGGTAGCCGGCCTCGTCGGCCGGCCCGGCATCGCGCTGGCGGCGCAGCCTGGCGGCGGCGGGCAGCAGCACGTCGTGGCAGACCGCCTCGAACCGCGTGCCGCCCGGGTTCAGGGCGCGCAGCGCCCGCGCCGCCTCCGCCAGATCGAGCCGCGGCAGGGCCTCGGCCAGCGCCCCGGCCTCGGCCAGCCAGGCGCGCTGCACCGAGCCGATATCGGGGCACGGCCGGTGCGGCCGGTGCAGCCGGGCGAGGCCGGGCACGACCGCCCGCCGCACCACCGCTTCCAACGCCGGATTGCCGTGCAGGCCGCCCTTGTCGCGGTCGGGCGCCCGGGTCCAGTGCCTGGCCTGATGACGGGAGGCCATCCCGAGGTCGTTGGGCATCGCGCTTGCTCCCCCCGGATGGTCAGCAGGCGCGCGGAAACGGCGGCGGGGTCGCCGCCCGATGCCATGACATCGGGCGGGAGTCGGCGGCCGTCCTGCAGCCAGAGTAAGCCATCATCCCCTCCATGCATCGCAAGCCGTCACGCGGACGGCAGGCTTGGTCATGCGGGAGAGGGCATCGCGTCGGTTGCATGCCGGGCCCGATGGGCGCCCATTCCTCGAGAACCGGAACACATACGGGTCGAGGTATCGCAACGCAGACCGGAGTTCCGGCACAGGACGTTCCCTCTCTCGCCCGCTTGCGCGGGACCATCGAGGCCGACGCTACGCCGCCTGTGTTGCAGCGTGCAACACGGCGGATGTGACTGGGGCTTGGCCGGCGCGGCGAAATCCTGGCCTGCGACATCGGCGCACCACCACGATTACGGAGAACGATGCAGCCATTCATCGCGCATTTGGCGAAACGCAGCGGCTGCGCGACGTGCTGGGGGCTGGCGCGAAGTTCGGCACTCCCTGCCCACCACCGCGGCAGCACTTCGTCGGCCCGGGCCGCGTTTGCGAGCGCGCATCGACGACATGCGGTTCGACCCGCTGGCATGCGGCTTGCTGCATCGTGGGCAGCGCAGCGCCGCATCGCGGCAGCTCCGGTAGGCGTGCCATCGACTTCCAGATCAGGGGGGTGGGCCGTGCCACATCGCCCGCCCTCGGAGGGGACAAGCGATGTGTGACCGTTATGGGACCTCGATCCTTCCCGACTATGCCGCCATCGGCCGGGCGGCGCAGGCCAGCCGGCGCGGAGTCCTGCGCGCGACGGCGGCCAGCGTGCTGACCTTCGCCGCCGGCTTCGGCGGGGAAGCGCATGCCCAGGCCAAGGGCAGCCTGAAGTCGACCCACGGCACCGGCTTCTGCAACCTCAACCTCTTCCTGGCGCATTCGCTGCAGATGGCGAAGGAGGATGGGCTGGAGATCCAGTTCATCAACACGCCGACCTTTGCCGAGCAGGTGACCTTCCTCGGCATGGGGCAAGTCGACCTGGGGCTGATGCCCTACACGTCCTTCATCGCGCTGTTCAATGCCGGCGCCCCGGTGAAGATCATCGCCGGCGGCGGCATCGAAGGCTGCGCGATCGTCGCGCGTCCCGGCCTGACCACGCCGGCCTCCCTGAAGGGCAAGACGCTTGGCACCTTCCAGCTCGATACGCTGGAGGTCATGCCCTACGACTACCTGAAGAAGCACGGCGTCAGCTTCAAGGACGTGAAGGTGCGCTACATGGGCAATACGCCGGAGGCGGTGGAGGCCTTCAAGGCCGGCGCGATCGACTGGATCTGCACGATCGAGCCCTATGCGACGGCGCTGGTGAACGACGTGCCCGGCGCGACCATGCTGTCGAACGGCCGCGACATCTACGGCGCGGGCTACACCGATTGCGTGCTGGCGACGCGCGCCAGCCTGATCAAGGAAAACCCCGCGGCGCTGAAGGCGGTCATCAAGGGCATGATGAAGGCCCAGCTGATGGCCGAAACGCAGCAGGAGGATACCCTGAAGCGGCTGATCGGCACCTACTACAAGACCTCCATGGCCAACGGCCAGATCGCCATGTCGAAGCAGCCCGCGGTGGTCGATGCGCGCAGCCAGACCGACTTCATCCTCGGCCGCACCGACAGCCTGGTGGAGATGGGCTACATCAAGAACAAGCCCGGCCGCGACGCGATCGACTGGACCCTGCTGGAGCAGGTGATCGCCGAGAACGCGGCGCTCTACGGCCAGCTCAAGCACAAGTCGGCCTGAGGCCGCCGATGAACACCGACGTGGCGGGCACGGCCGTGGTGCCGCGCCCTGCACCGGCCCCGAGCGGCCTTTCGCCGGCGACCCGGCAGGCTCTGGCGCGCTTCGGCTGGGCGGTCCTCTCGGTCGGGCTCTTCGCCGGGATCTGGGAAGTGCTCTGGGCACTCGGCTGGGCGGACGAGAAGCTGCTGCCGCCGCCGCATATCTTTCTCGGCAACATCCCCGACCAGGCGCGCTTCTTCAACACCGCGACGCGCTGGCAGATCGGCGTCGATGCGAACAGCGGCCCCTCCCCCTACGAGGCCGTCTTCATCACCATCGGCGCCACCGGGATGCGGGTCTTCGTCGGGCTGCTGATCGCAGCGGTACTGTCGGTCAGCATCGGCGTGCTGATCCGCTACGTCGGTATCCTGGAGAAGCTGGTGCTGCCGACCATCACCCTGCTTTCGCCGGTCTCGCCGATCGCCTGGCTGCCGGTGGCGATCTTCATCTTCGGCATCGGCAACGCGCCGGCGATCTTCATGGTGGTGGTGGCGCTGTTCTTCCACATGGTGCTGTCCACCATCAGCCAGATCGACAATGTCAACCGCAACTTCATCAACGTCGCCCGCACTATGGGAGCGAGCAAGCGGCAGGTCTATGCCCGGGTGATCATCCCGGCGATCCTGCCGCAGCTGCTGATCGTGCTGCGGCTGAACCTCTTTGGCGCCTGGATGGTGGTGCTGGTGGCCGAGAGCACCGGCGTCGGCTTCGGGCTGGGGCAGGTCATCATGATGGCGCGGAACACCTTCAACCCGTCGCTGGTCTTCTTCACCATCGCGCTGATCGGGCTGCTGGGATTCCTGTCGGACTGGCTGCTGCGCTTCGTGCAGAAGCGGGTCCTCTACTGGGTGCCGGAAACGGCGGGGGTGCTGCGTGGCCTCTGATCCTCACACACCATGGTCGTCGCAGGATGCCGTGGTCTGCCGCAACGTCGGCAAGACCTGGGCGGAAGGCACGGCGCGGGCGCATGAGGCGCTGCGCGACATCGATCTCGACATCGCGCCGGGGGAATTCGTCGTGCTGCTCGGCCCCTCGGGATGCGGCAAGTCGACGCTGCTCTACCTGATCGCCGGGCTCGAGCGGCAGACGGCCGGCAGCATCTTCGCCTTCCGCGACCCGGTCGAGGGTCCTTCCCCCGACAGGTCGCTGATCTTCCAGGAAACCTCGCTGTTTCCCTGGCTGACGGTCTGGCAGAACGTCTCCTTCGGCCTCTCGATCCGCGGCGCGCCGGAAGCGGAACGCCGCGCGGTGGCGCGCGAAGCCCTGCAGCGCGTCGGCCTGGCCGAGGCGATGGAGAAACGCCCCGACGAGCTTTCGGGCGGCATGCGGCAGCGCGTGGCGGTCGCCCGCGCGCTGGCCATGCGGCCGAAGGTGCTGCTGATGGACGAGCCCTTCGCCGCGCTCGACGTGCAGACCCGCGCGAAAATGCAGGATTTCCTGCTGGATGTCTGGCGCGACAGCGGCGCCTCCGTGCTCTTCGTCACCCACCATATCGACGAGGCGGTGGCGCTGGCCGATCGCGTCGTCGTCTTCACCGCCCGTCCCGGCCGGATCAAGTCGATTATCCCGATAGACCTGCCGCGGCCGCGCGATCCCTTCTCCCCGGAAGCGGAGGCGCTGCGGCGCCAGCTGACCGAGGAATTGCGCAGCGAGGTCGACCGCGCCTTCGCCGAGCAGGAAGCGCTGACCCCGGGCTGAGAGCCCGCCCCCCATCGGAGGAACCAGGCGATGACACAGTCGCTCGTGCGCAGCCGCGCCATGATCACCAGGACGCTTTCCGCCGCGGAATGGGAGGAGATCCCCGACGGCGCCGTCCTGCAGGAGGACGGCATCATCACCGCCGTCGGCACCTTTGACGAGTTGCACCGGAAGCACCCGACCGTGCCGGTGATCGGCACGGGGAAGGAGATCCTGCTGCCCGGCTTCGTCAATGGCCACCACCATGTCGGGCTGACGCCGGTGCAGCTCGGCTCGCCCGACATGCCGCTCGAGCTCTGGTTCGTCACCCGCATGGTGGCGCGCAACCTGAACATCTACCTCGATACGCTCTATTCGGCCTTCGAGATGATCGGCTCCGGCATCACCACCGTGCAGCACATCCATGGCTGGCTGCCCGGCGACCTGAAGGAGGTCGAGGCCCGCACCGCCGAGCTGATTCGCGCCTATGAGGACATCGGCATGCGGGTGTCCTACTGCTTCGCCCTGCGGGACCAGAACCGGCTGGTCTACCAGAAGGACGAGGATTTCGTCGCCAGCCTGCCGCCCGAGCTGCGCGGCCCGATGCAGCGCTGGTACGACCGCTTCCAGCTCAGCCTCGAGGACAACCTCGACCTCTTCAAGACGCTGCACCGCAGCCACAATGCCAAGCGCCGGGTCAAGGTGCAGCTGGCACCGGCCAACCTGCACTGGTGCTCGGACAAGGCGCTGGCGGCGCTCTCGGAGCTGTCCCGCAGCTACGACACTCCGATGCACATGCACCTGGTCGAGACCGCCTACCAGAAGGAATACGCCAGGCGCCGCGGCGGCGGCACGGCGGTGGACTACATCGAGCGCTTCGGGATGCTAGGGCCGAACCTGACGCTCGGCCACGGCGTCTGGCTGAACGAATCCGACATCGAGAAGCTGGCGGCCAGCGGCAGCTGCATCTGCCACAACTGCTCCTCCAATTTCCGGCTGCGCTCGGGCGTCGCCGCGCTGAACCGCTTCGAGGCGGTCGGCATCAACACCGCCATGGGCCTGGACGAGGCGGGGATCAACGACGACCGCGACATGCTGCAGGAGATGCGGCTGGTGCTGCGGGCGCACCGGGTGCCCGGGATGGACGAGGCCGAGGTCCCCGGCATGGCCCAGGTGCTGCGGATGGCCACCATCGGCGGCGCCCGCACGACGCCCTACCGGGAGACGCTCGGGACACTCGAGGTCGGCAAGGGCGCCGACCTGTCGCTGATCGACTGGGACAGCGTCGCCTATCCCTACCTGGATGCGCTGACGCCGACCCTGGATGCGGTGATCCAGCGCGCCAAGGCCAGTGCCGTCACCACCGTGATGTGCGATGGCGAGGTGATCTACCGCGACGGCACCTTCACCCGGGTGGACAGGGACGGCGCGCTGAAGCAGCTGCACGACGACCTGTCCAGGGCGCTGTCGGACGACGAGGTCGAGCGGCGCCACCTGTCCAAGGCCCTGCTGCCGCATGCCAGGCGGTTCTACGCCGATTACATCGACCCCTCGCGGCACGAGCCCTTCTACCGGCCCAGTTCCCGCGTCTGATCCGCTGCCCTAGGCTGCGCCCGGGATGGGGGACGCGGCATGGCGGATGAGGCGGGCGCGGTCTGGGCGCCAAAGCTGCGGGAGGCCGCGCCGCGCGGCCTCTGCACGGATTGCGGGATCTCCCGCACCGGGGACCCGAAGGCCTGCGGCCGCGCCTGCCAGTTCATCCGGCCCGACTACCCGGTCCTGGAGGCCACGGTCCATGGCCGCCCCCGCGACTCGGACCGGCCGGACGAGATGCATTTCGGCCCCTTCCGCCGCATGCTGCGCGCCACCCTCGCCCCGGCGCGGGAGGGCGCGCAATGGACCGGCATCGCCACCCGCCTCGCGGAGCGGCTGCTGGAGACCGGCGCCGTCGACGCGGTGCTGACCATGGCGCCGGACCCGGCGGACCGCTGGCGGCCGGTGCCGGTGCTGGTGACGCAGCCCGCGGGCATGGCGCAGGTGCGCGGCATGCGCATGGGCTATGCGCCGCTGCTGGCGCTGCTGGAACCCGCGCGCGCGGCCGGCCACAGGCGGCTCGCCATCATCGGCATCCCCTGCCAGGTCTATGCGCTACGGGCGATCGAGCGGGAGCTGGGCTTCGAGCGGCTCTACGTCATCGGCACGCCCTGTTCCGACAACACCACGACCGAGCGGTTCCACGACTTCCTAGCGCTGCTGGAAGACGACCCGGACAGCATCACCTACCTGGAATTCCGCGCCGACTACCAAGTCGAACTGCGCTATGCCGATGGCAGGTCGCGCACCATCCCATTCCTGCAGCTGCCGATCTCGAAGCTGCCGCCCGACTTCTTCCCGCTGACCTGCCGCACCTGCGTCGACTACACCAATGTCCTGGCCGACATCACCGTGGGCTACATGGGCGGCCAGGGCGAGCAATGGCTGCTGGTACGCAATGCGAGCGGGGAGGAACTGGTCGCGCTGCTGGGCGAGGAGCTGCACGTCGCAACGCCGGGCAGCGCCGGCAAGCGCGCCGGCGCGGTGAAGGGCTTCCTGGCGAATACCGAGCGCGCCGCCGGCGGCCTGCCGCTGCGCCGCATGCCGGATTGGCTGCGGCCCATCGTCGGCTGGCTGATGCCGCGCATCGGCCCACGCGGCCTGGAATTCGCCCGTGCCCGGGTGGAGATGAAGGCGGTCGAGACCGTGCTGCACCTGCGGCGGGAGGAACCGCGCCGCATGAAGCATATGATCCCGGGGCATGTCTGGGCGCTGGTCGCGCAATATGGGTTGGCATCGAAGGGCGGCGAGCGGCGCGGGTGAAGGGTGCCGCCGCTAAAGCGCGCGGTTCCAGCCGCCGTCGATGTCGATGACGGCACCTTGCATGTAGCTGGCTTCGGCGCTGGCCAGGAAGGCGACCAGCGCGGCGATCTCCTCCGGCTCGCCGAAGCGGGCGACGCCGGTGGATTTTGCCAGCACCGCGGCCGCCGCCGCTTCGTCCAACCCCTTCTCCTGCATGACGGTGGCGATGCGGCCGGTCAGGCGATCGGTGCGGATGCTGCCGGGGTTGATGCAATTCACCCGCACGCCGTCCTGCACACCGCGGTCGGCCAACGCCTTGGTCAGGTTCATCAGCGCCGCGTTCACCGACCCGCCGATGGCGAAATCGGCGCTGGCGATCTTCCCGCCGACGCCGGCGATATGCACCACGCCGCCCTGCGCCGCCTGCAGCGCCGGCCAGGCGGCCCGCGTCAGGCGGACGGCGGCGAAGAACTTGCCGGCGAAGCTGTCATCCCAGGCGGCGTCGTCCAGCGCCAGGAAGTCGCCGCGCTGCGTCGCGCCGGCGCTGTTCACCACCAGGTCCAGCCTGCCGAAGTCGCGCACCGCATGCGCCACCGCCGCGGCCGGCCCCGCCGGGTCGCGCAGGTCCACCGCCAGACCGATCGCGCCCGGCACGTCGCAGCCGCCGCGGGCGATGCCCAGCACCTGCATCCCCTCGGCGACGAGCCGCTGCACGATGGCGCGGCCGATCCCCTTGCTGGCGCCGCTGACCAGCGCCGCCCTGCCCTTCAGCCCGCGATCCATGTCCCTACTCCGCCTTGATGTTGGCGCCCCGGATCAGCGCCTCCGTCCGGGTCAGGTCGGCGCGCAGGAAGGCGCCGAACTCGGCCGGCGTGCCGCCCACCACCTCGGCCCCCAGGTCGAGCAGCTTGGCGCGGCCTTCCGGCGTGCCAACGATCGCCATGATCTCGCGGTTGATGCGCTCCGTGACCGAAGCGGGCATGCCGGCCGGGCCGATCATCGCGTACCATTCGACCACGGCGAAGCCGGGATAGCCGGACTCGGCGATGGTCGGCAGGTCCGGCGCATAGACCTGCCGACTGGCCGAGGTCACCGCCAGCGGCCGCACCGACCCGCCGCGGACGAAGGGCAGGGTCGAGCTGGCATTGCCGAACATCAACTGGATATTGCCTGCGACGAGGTCAGCAAGCGCCGGCCCGCCGCCGCGATAGGGCACGTGCACCATCTGGATGCCGGCGGCCTGGGAGAACAGCTCGCCCGAGAGGTGCACGGAGCTGCCGATGCCCGGCGAGCCGTAGGAGAGCCGGCCCGGATTCGCTTTGGCATAGGCCACGAGGTCGGCCAGGCTGCGGATCGGCAGGGCGGGGTTGACCACGACGATGTTGCCGACATTGGCCAGGTGCAGGATCGGCGTGACGTCGGCGATCGGATCGTAGGGCTGCTTGGTCAGCAGCGCCTGGGTGATCAGCGTGCTGATGCTCATGCAGATGGTGTGGCCGTCCGGCGCGGCGCGCGTCATCTCGACGATGGCGACCGCGCCGTTGCCCCCGGTGCGGTTCTCCACCACCACGTTCTGGCCGAAGGCCGCCGAGAGCGGCGGGGCGAGGTAGCGGCCGAGGATGTCCGTGGTGCCGCCCGGTGGGAATGGAATGAGCAGGCGGATGGGCCGGCTTGGCCAGGCCGGCTGCGCCTGCGCCAAGGCCGGCGCCGCCAGCGCTGCGAGCAGCCCGCGTCGTCGCATGGTCATCGTTTCCTCCCGCTTGGCGCATTCATTCCACGCTCCGGCGCCGGCGGAAAGGGCTGGCGGCCGGCGCCCGATCGGCTATGCCGTCCCGGTCCAGGAACAACGAGGCAAACCCGATGCCCGATCCCACCGCCACCCAGGCGCTCGGCCGCTTCGTCGCCGGCTCCGACTGGCGCGACATCCCGGCCGCGTTGCGGCACGAGGCCAAGCGTTCGATCCTCAACCATGTGGGCTGCGCGCTGGGCACCGCGCGCGACCCGGCGGTGCAGGCCGCGCTGCGGGTGATGCGGGGGCTCGGCGGCGCGCCGGCGGCGACGGTCTTCGGCCAGGGCGCCCGGCTGGATCCGATGGGCGCGGCCTTCGTCAACGCGGTCGCGTCGAACCTGCTGGACTATGACGACACCCATCTCGACACCGTCATCCATCCCGCCGCGCCGGTCGCGCCGCCGCTCTTCGCGCTCGCCGAGCAGCGCGGCCTGCCCGGTGCCGCGGTGCTGCACGCCTTCCTGCTGGGCGGGGAGGTCGCCTGCCGCATCGGCAATGCCGTCTCGCCCGGGCACTATGCCCGGGGCTGGCACATCACCTCCACCTGCGGCGCCTTCGGCGCGGCGGCGGGCTGCGCAGGGCTGCTGGGGCTTTCCGCGGAACAGGTCGCGCATGCCATCGGCATTGCCAGCAGCGAGGCGGCCGGGACGGTCGAGAACCTGCCGAACGCCGCGAAGAATGTCAGCGTCGGCAATGCCGCGCGGCACGGCATCCTGGCAGCGATGTTCGCCGCCGAGGGCTACGATGCCGCACCGGCGGCGATCGAGGGCCCGCTCGGCTGGGCCCGCGCCGCCGGCGACGCGGCCGACGTGGCGGCGATCACCGAGGGGCTCGGCACGCGCTGGGAGATCGGCCGCAACACCTACAAGCCCTACCCCGCCGGCATCGTCTTCCACGCGGTGATCGATGCCTGCCTGGAACTCCGCGCCCGGCTGGACGCGCCGCCCGAGGCGATCGCCGCCGTCACCGTCGCCGGCGACGCGCTGCTGCTGGCACGCGGCGACCGGGCAGTGCGGAACGCGCGCGACAGCCGCGTCAGCATCCACCATAGCGCCGCGCTCGGCCTGCTGCGCGGCCGGGCCGGCGTCGCGGACTTCGAGCAGCCGGCGGTGGACGACCCGGCGCTGGCCGGCTTCCGTGCCAAGGTGACGGCGGCGCTCGACGCGGCGCTGCCGCGCGGCGCGGCGCGGGTGACCGTCCGGCTGGCGAACGGGCGGGAGGAGGAGACCACCGTCCTCACCCCGCGCGGCTCCGAGGCCAGGCCGCTGACCGATGCCGAGCTCGAGGCCAAGTACCACGAGAATGCCGCGCTCGGCGGCTGCGCCGATCGCGCCGCGGCGCAGATCGCGGCGATCTGGGGCCTGGAGGAGGCGGCGGACCTCGGCCACCTCACGGCGCTGCTCGCCTGAGATGGACAAGTTCATGGCGCTGTCGGTCTTCGCCCGCGTCGTGGAGCAGGGCGGCTTCACCGCGGCGGCGAAGAAGCTGGGCCTCTCGCCCTCGGCGGTGACCAAGACCATCGCCCGGCTGGAGGACGAGCTGGACACCCAGCTCTTCACCCGCACCACGCGGCGGCTGCGCACCACCGACGACGGCCAGGGCTTCTACGAACACTGCGTGCAGATCCTGGCCGAGCTCGAGGATGCCGAGGTCACGCTGACCCGCGGCAGCGCCGTGCCGCGCGGCCGCATCCGCGCCGTGGTGCCGCTGAGCTTCGGCCGCGTCACGCTGATGCCGGAGCTCCCCGCCTTCTTTGAACGCTACCCCGAGATCAGCCTGGAGCTGCATTTCAGCGACGGCCCGGTCGACCTGATCGCCGAGGGCTACGACCTGGCGGTGCGGACCGGCAGCATCACCGACTCGCGCCTGACCACCAGGCTGCTGACCCGCGGCGCGCAGGTGACGGTGGCGGCGCCCCGCTACCTCGCGCGGCACGGGGAGCCGGGGACGCCGGAGGCCTTGCGCGACCACAACTGCCTGATCAGCCGCTTCGGTCCGGAATGGGGCTTCCGCGGCCGGGAAGGCCGCCCCTTCAGCGTGCGGGTGCGCGGCAATGCGGTGATCAACAGCGGCGATGCGCTGCGCGAGGCGACGGTCGCCGGCACCGGGATCGCCCAGGGCACCTGGTGGCTCTACCGCAAGGACCTCGAGCGCGGCGACGTTCGCGCCATCCTGCAGGACTATGCGCAGGAGGGCGCGCCGGTCTCGGTTCTGTATCCGGCGCAGCGGCATGTGCCGGCGAAGCTGCGGGCGCTGATCGACTTCCTCGTGCAGATCACGCGGACGGGGTGAGCTACCCCCAAGGCGCGACGAAGGGTGGCGGCGGCGCGACCTGGAATACGTTCAGCTGCATCGCCAGCAGGCTGTAGTAGCCGGCGAGGCCGGTCAGCTCGACCGTGCCCTTCTCGCCCAGCAGCGCCTTCGCCGCGTCGAAGGCCGCATCGCCGACTTTCCCGGTCCGCAGCAGCTCCCGGACGAAGCCGGCCACCACGCGGTCGGGCTCGGCATCGAAGGGCACGCTCTCCGCGCCGCTGCCGATCGCCGCGATCACCGCCTCCGGCACGCCCTGCTTCGCCGCGATCGGCGCATGCGCGTACCATTCGTAGGCCGCCTTCCAGTGCTGGCCGACGCAGAGGATGGCGAGCTCGCGCAGCCGCATCGGCACGCTGCAGTCGTAGCGGATGAAGATCCCGACCTGCTCGACCCGGGCGCAGAGCTCCGCGCTGGTCAGCAGCGGCAGGAAGGGCCCGCCCACGCCGCCGCGGGCGCCGGAGGCGATGCGGTCCCAGACCACCTGCTGGTCGGCGTCCAGCGTCTCGCGCGTCTTCGGTGCCAGGCGGGCCATGCGTTCTTCCTTCCCAATTGAAAACGGCCCGCACCCTGCGGTGCGGGCCGCCGGCTGTCCAGGCGCCGCGCCTACTCCGCCGCGGCCTGCAGGCCGGGCGCGAAGGCCGGCATGACCTCCCGCGCGAAGGCGCGGAGATTGGCCGGCGAGGCGTTCGGGTCGACCAGCAGGATGTTGGTGGCGCCCAGCGCTTCCAGCTGCTTCAGCCGGGCGACGATCTCCTCCGGCGTGCCGAGCAGCGGCGCGGTATCCTCCTCGACCCGCTCGGCCAGCTTGCCGCGGGCCAGGTCGCCGATGACGCCGACGACGCGCTTGCGCGTGTCGAAGGCCGCCTGCCGCTCCGCCTCCGAATGGATCATCTGCAGCGCGCGGGCGGTGCCGACCATGTTGGGGTCGTAGGCGCGCCCCACCTCCTCGCATTCCGCACGATACAGCGCGATGCGCTCGCCGATCTGCTCGACCGAGGCGAGCTGGTCGAGCAACAGGTTGAAGCCCTCCCGCGCCGCGCGACGGATGCTGTCGGGGCTGCCGGCGGCCAGCCAGAGCGGCGGGTGCGGCTGCTGCAGCGGCGCCGGCTCGACCAGGATGTTCTCGTAGTGCCAGCGCTTGCCGTGATGGGTGAAGCGGTCCTCGGAGGTCCAGGCCTTGCGGATCACCTCGATCGCCTCGTCGAAACGCTCGGACGCTTCCTCGAGCGGGATGCAGAAGGCGTCGAACTCGGCCTTGCGGTAGCCCTTGCCGACGCCGAAATCGAACCGCCCGCCGGTCAGCAGGTCGAGCGTCGCGGCCTGCTCGGCGACCAGCACCGGGTTGTGCCAGGGCAGCACGACGACCGCGGTGCCGAGCCGGATCTGCTGCGTCTTGGCGGCGAGGTAGGCGAGCAGGGTCATGGAGGCCGAGACCTGGCCCTGGCCGGTCGAGTGGTGCTCCACCATGAACATGTGGCGGAAGCCCAGGCGGTCGGCCTCCATCACGTAGTCGATGAAGCCCTGGTAGCCCTGGCTGTCCTCGATGCCGACGCTGCGCTTGGTCCGGGCGCCCCCGAACAGACCGAATTGCATTCCTGGCTCCCTGGGGCGGTTTCTCAGCCCATCATCCTGGGGATGGCAGGGACGGAAGGAAAGGCTTCAATCGGCAATTCTGCCGTGCCGGATCGTCCGAAATCCAGCAGTCCGGGACGAGCGGTCATTTCGGACAGGGCGGCACAGGACTTGTGCATCGCCGGGGTGGGTGACGGCCCGCCAAGGCTGCCGCATCCTGGCCGGAAGCAAAGCGGCGCCTGCCGCAGGGAAGGAATGATCCATGACCTGGAATCCCCGGCCGCTGGGCGTCGAGGATGTGGCCGTCCACCGCCGCGGCAAGGGCCAGCCCCTGGTGCTGGTCCACTGCCTCGGTCAGAGCTGGCGCTTCTGGGACGTGCTGGAGCCGCTCACCGACCGCCACGAGGTGATCGCCTATAGCCTGCCAGGCCATGCCGACACCCCCCTCCCCGCCGGCCAGTACGGCCAGGACGAGACCACGGCGCAGCTCAAGGCGCTGATGGAGCGGGAGGGGATCGCCAAGGCGCACCTCGCCGGCATATCCATGGGCGGCAGCCTGGTGCAGCATTTCGCCGGCACCCATCCGGAGATGGTGGACCGGCTCATCCTTTGCGACTGCACGCCCCTCTACAACGAGGAGAGCCGCGCCAACTGGCCGGTTCGCGCCGCCATCGCGCGGGAGAAGGGCGTCGCCGCCCTCATCCCCATGCTGATGGGCGTCTTCTTCACCCCCGGCAGCGTTGCCGAGGACGGGCCCAATGTCCGTCACGTGCGGGAGGTCTTCGAGGCCTGCAGCGGCGAGGGCTATGCGCTGGCCTGCGAATGGCTCGCCATGGTCGATGCGCGCGAACAGGCCAAGCGCATCACCGCGCCGACCCTGGTCATGCTGGGCTCCGAGGAGCGCGCCGCCTTCAAGGAAGCGGCGGCCTGGATGCATGCCAACATCCCCGGCAGCCAGGGCGTGGTCGAGGTGCCTGTGGCCGGCCATGCCTCGGTGCGGGAGCGGCCGGATTTCGCGGTGGCGCAGTTCCGCGCCTTCCTCGGTGGCTGAGGCGGCCGTGCGGCGGCGGTCGCTGATCGCCGGCCTGGCCTTCGCCGCGCCGGCCGTCGCCCGGGCGCAGGGCGACTGGCCGGGCAGCCGGCCGGTGCGGATCATCCAGCCGAGCCAGGCCGGCAGCCCGGCCGATGTCTATGCCCGCCTGCTGGCCGAGCATTTCACCAAGGCCTTCGGCGGCACCTTCGTGGTGGAGAACCGGGTCGGCGGCACCGGCACCATCGGCACCGCCGCCGTCGCCCAGGCCCCGCCGGATGGCTGGACGCTGATGTTCACCTCCAACACCTCCCACGTCGTGGCGCCGCTGGTGCTGCGCGGCCTGTCCTACGACCCCGTCCGCGACTTCGTCGCCATCGCCGGGCTCTATCACTACCCGATGCTGCTCATCATCAACCCGGCCATCCCGGCACGGACCACGGCGGAGTTCGTCGCCTGGGCCAAGGCGCGGCCGCAGGGCGTCAACATGGCCAGCGTCGGCATCGGCAGCGTCGGCCACATGATGGCAGAGCGCTTCCACCTGCGCGCCGGCTTCCGGCGGGAGCACATTCCCTATCGCGGCGGCCCCTCCGCGGTGCTGGCGGTGTCGCAGGGCGAGAGCGACTACATCTTCGACAATATCGGCAATTCAGGCACCTTCATGCGGGAGGGCCGGCTGCGCGGCCTTTCGGCCACCGGCCGCAGCCGGCCGCGACGGATGCCGCAGGTCCCGACCCTGGCCGAGGAGGGCTTTCCCGGCATGAACGAGGATGTCTGGTTCGGCCTCTGGGGCGCCGCCGGCCTGCCCCGCCCCTTCGTCGAAGGGGTCAATGCCGAGGCCAATCGCTGGCTGCTGAGCCCGGATATCCGCCGCCGGATGGACGAGGCCGGGCACGACAGCCTGGCAGGCCCGCCCGAGGCGATGCACGGCTATTGGATGGAGGACCGGCGGAATTGGGTGGAGATCGTGCGGGAGACCGGGGTGACGGTGGAATGAGGGTCGCGCTGGTGACCGGCGCCTCGCGCGGGATCGGGCGGGAGACGGCGCTCGCCCTCGCGGCCAAGGGCCTGGCGCTGTTCCTGGTGGCGGAGGGCACGGCGGAGGAACTGGCCTCGGCCGGGACCGAGTGCCGCGCTGCCGGCGCGCCGGAGGCGGCGAGTGCCACCTTCGACCTCGGCACCCCCGGCGCGGCGGAGGCGATGGTCGCCGCCGCCCTGGCCCGCTTCGGCCGGGTGGACGTACTGGTCAACAATGCCGGCATCCGGTGCCGCAAGCCCTTCGGCACCTTCACCCGGGCCGACTTCACCGGGCTGCTCGAGGTCAACCTGGCCGCCGCCTTCTTCGCCAGCCAAGCGGTGCTGCCGGCCATGCGGGCCCAAGGGGGTGGCCGGATCATCCATGTCGCCAGCCAGATGGGCCGGGTCGCGGCGGAGGACAACGCGCTCTACGGGATGTCCAAGGCGGCGCTGATCCAGCTGGCGAAGAACATGGCTTTCGAGCTGGCGCGGGAGGGCATCCAGGTGAACTCGGTCAGCCCCGGCCCGATCGCGACCGAATACAACATCGTCTCCTATGGCCGCATCCCCGGCCGGACCGAGCAGATGACCGCCCGCGTGCCGCTCGGCCGCATGGGGCAGCCGGCCGAGGTGGCCGAGGCCATTGCCTTCCTCGCCACCGCGGCGGGAAGCTTCATCCAGGGCCACGACCTGGTGGTGGATGGCGGCTACACGATTCAATAAAGGAGGGGCCAGTAGCGGGCGGGGTGCAAGCCGCCGGCGGCGTTGCTAGAGTCCGGGCAAAGCGACGGAGGTAACGATGCCCGACAGCCTGACCCGGGAGGCTCCCCGCAGCGGCGCGGGGAGCGGCACATACGACGCCGTGATCATTGGCGCCGGTTTCTCCGGCATGTACCAACTGCACCTGCTGCGCGACCGCCTCGGCCTTTCGGTCCGGGTGTTGGAACAGGGCGGCGGCGTCGGCGGCACCTGGTACTGGAACCGCTATCCCGGCGCCCGCTGCGACTCCGAAAGCCATTCCTACTGCTTCACCTTCTCCCCCGAGCTCTACCGGGAATGGGAATGGACCGAGCGCTATCCCGGCCAGCCCGAGATCATGCGCTACATGAACTGGGTCGCCGACCGGCTGGACCTCAAGCGCGACATCGCCTTCGACACCCGCGTCACCGGCGCCCGCTACGACGAAGCGAGCAACCGCTGGCAGGTGGCCACCGAGGCGGGCGAGACGCTGACGGCGACCTGGCTGATCACCGCGGTCGGCTGCCTCTCGACCGCCAACGTGCCGAAGATCCCTGGGCTCGAGGACTTCAAGGGCCGCTGGTACCACACCGGGCAATGGCCGCATGAGGGGGTGGACTTCACCGGCCAGCGGGTCGGCCAGGTCGGCACCGGCTCCACCGGCATCCAGGCGGTGCCGGTCATCGCCGCGGCGGCGAAGCACCTGACCGTCTTCCAGCGCACCGCCAACTACAGCGTGCCGGCGCGCAACGGCCCGCTGGATGCCGAGTTCAAGGATTGGGTGCGGCAGAACTACGAGGCGATCCGCACGACGACGCAGTCGACGCCGAACGGGCATCCCTTCGTCATCGCCGACCGCTCCACCTGGGACGTGACGGAGGAGGAGCGCCGGGCGCTGTATGAGGCGGCCTGGGAGAAGGGCGGGCTGCAGTTCCGCGCCACCTTCCGCGACCTGCTGCAGGACAAGGCGGCCAACGACACCGCGGCGGAATTCCTGAAGGCCAAGATCCGCAGCATCGTCAAGGATCCGGCGACGGCGGCGAAGCTGGCCGATATCGACCATCCCTATGCCGCCAAGCGCCCGCCGATAGACACCGACTACTTCGAGGCCTTCAACCGCGACAACGTCGCGCTGGTCGATGTCCGCGCCAACCCGATCGAGCGCATCACGCCGGACGGCATCCAGTTGCGCGACGGCACCGAGCACAAGCTGGACATCATCGTCTTCGCCACCGGCTTCGACGCGATGACCGGGCCGCTGCTGCGGCTGAACATCACCGGCCGCGACGGCTTGGCGCTGAAGGAGGCCTGGGCAGCCGGGCCGCGCACCTATCTCGGGCTGCAGGCGGTGGGCTTCCCCAACCTCTTCACCATCACCGGCCCCGGCAGCCCCTCCGTGCTCTGCAACATGCCCGTCTGCATCGAGCAGCATGCGGAGTGGATCGCCGACTGCATCGCGGCCCTGCGCGAGAAGGGCGTGGCGCGGATGGAGCCGGAGCCGGCGGCGGTGGACCGCTGGGTGGAGCATGTGAACGAGGCGGCGAATGCCACGCTGCTGCCGCAGGCCGGGCATTCCTGGTATCTCGGGGCCAATGTGCCGGGCAAGCCGCGCGTGTTCATGCCCTATGCCGGCGGGATGGCGCGCTACCGCGAGATCTGCAACGAGGTCGCGGCCAAGGGGTACGAAGGCTTCGTGCTCAACAAATGAGAAAAGGCCGGGGAGACGGTATTCTCCCCGGTCCCCTCATTTATTTCTGTCAGTCGGCACTCGCCGCGCGTCGGATGCCAAGCCCACAAAAAGGAAGGGAGGGGTTCGGGGAGGGAACACTTTTCCCTCCCCGATCTTCCTTCAGGCCGGCTTGAACTGCGGATAGGGCGGCCCGTCATCCTTGGTCGGCCGCCAGGTGACCGTCACCTTCTGGCCGATCGCCACGGTGTCGAAGTCGCAGTCGACGATGTTGGTCATCATCGTCGGCCCTTCCTCCAACGTCACATAGGCCACCGCGTAGACCTCCGGCGCGCGCTTCATCACGCTGACGCTGTAGATGGTGCCGCGGCCGGAGCCTTCCTTCCACTCCGTCTTGTCGCTGAAGCAATGCGGGCAGATGGCGCGCGGGTACCAATGCGCCTTGCCGCAATCGGTGCAGGCGCGGATGAGGAATCTGCCTTCCCGCGCCGCCGCCCAGAAGGGCTCGGTCTCCGGATTGGTCAGCGGCGCGGGGATCGAGCGTTCCTTCGCCATGTCTCTCACTCCCGTTCCATGATCAGCGTCGCGCCGCCGTGTCGGCTGCCGAGCAGCCCGCCGGTGCCATGCGCCAGCGCCACGTCGCAATTCTTCACCTGGACCGCCGGATGCGCTTCCCCGCGCAACTGCCGCACCGCCTCGATCACCTTGGTGATGCCGCCGCGATTGGCCGGATGGTTGTTGCAGAGCCCGCCGCCATCGGTGTTGAAGGGCAGCTTGCCGACGCCGCTGATCAGGTTGCCGTCCGAGACGAACTTGCCGCCCTGGCCCTTTTCGCAGAAGCCGAGGTCTTCCAGCTGCATCAGCACGGTGATGGTGAAGCTGTCGTAGATGCTGGCGTACTTGATGTCGTACGGCTTCACCCCGGCCTCGGCGAAGGCCGCGGGGCCGCTGCGGACCGCGGCGGAATAGGTCAGGTCGACCGCCCCGCCCATCTGGCCCTTCATGCTCTCCCCGGCGCCGATCACCTTGACCAGCGGGCGCTTGAGGCTGCGGGCGATCTCCGGCGAGGTGACGATCAGGGCGCCGCCACCATCGGAGACGACGCAGCAATCCATCCGATGCAGCGGCGTGGCGATCAGCGGGCTCTCGACCACCTGCTCCACCGTCACCACGTCGCGCAGCATGGCATGCGGGTTGTGCTGCGCATGGTGGCTGGCGGCGACCTTGATCCAGGCGAGCTGCTCGGAGGTGGTGCCGAACTCGTACATGTGCCGCGCCGCGCACATCGCATAGGCATTCACCGTGGCGATGCCGGTCGGGAATTCCCACTGCGTGTCGGGGGCATCGGCGCCGCGCACCCGCGGCACCGCGCCGGAATGCCCCTCGGACCGGGGCCGGCCCGCCAGGGTGATCAGGGCGACGGAGCATTTGCCGGCGGCGATCGCCTCGGCCGCATGGGCCACGTGCGCGAGGTAGGAGCAGCCGCCGACATCGGTGCTGTCCAGGTGCCGCAGGGTCAGGTTCATGTAGTCGGCCATGGCCAGCGGGCCGAGTCCGGGCGCATCGCCGGCGCAGAAGTAGCCGTCCACGTCCGACCTGGTCAGCCCGGCATCCCGCAGCGCACCCAGCGCGCTTTCGGCATGCAGCTGCGCGACGCTCTTGTCCTTGGCCAATCGCGTCGGGTGCTCGAAAGCCCCCGCGATATAGGCCTTGCCCTTGATGCTCATTCCACTCCCCCTCCTATCGGCTGCCGCAGCATCGCATGCGTCCCGATGCGCGGCGAGATGCCGGCCCGGCCGCACCGCGTCATTCGCGCTGCAGACCGGCCTGGTCGATCAGCGCGCGCCAGAGCGGTACCTCGGCGGCGATGCGCGCGGCCAGCGGCTCCGGCCCGTTGGCGCGCAGGGCGAAGCCGGCGGCCAGCAGCCGGGCCCGGACCGCCGGGTCGCCCAGCACCGCGGCGGCCTCCCTGGCCAGCCGCAGGATGATCGGCGCCGGGGTGCCGGCCGGGGCCAGAAAGCCCTGGAAGGTTTCGGAGACGAATCCGGGCCAGCCGATTTCCAGCATGGTCGGCACCTCCGGCAGGTCGGGCCAGCGCGTCTCCCCGGTCAACGCCAGGGCGCGCAGCGTCCCGGCCTTGATCTGGGCGTGCGCCGGCGGCAGTGCTGTGACGCCCACCGCCGTGGTGCCGGACAGCAGCGACTGCACCGCCAGCGCCGCGCTGTTGTGCGGGATCTGCACAAATGGGATGCCGGCGCGCAGCCGCAGCAGCTCCGCCGTCAGGTGCGGCGTCGAGCCGGTGCCGGGGTTGGCCAGGTTCAGCCCGCCCGGCGTCGCCCTCGCCCGCTCGACCAGTTCGGCGATCGAGCCGATCCCGCTGTCCGGCCGCGCCAGGATGACGTTGGGCGAGGCGCCGAGTTCTGAGATCGGCGCGAAATCTTGCACCGGGTCGTAGCCCGGATTGCGGAACAGGCTCGGGTTGACCACGAAGCCGGTCGAGGTGACCAGCAGCGTGGTGCCGTCCGGCGCGCTGCGCGCGACATGCGCCACGCCGATATTGCCGCCGCCGCCGGGGCGGTTGTCGACCACCACGGGCTGGCCCAGCGCCGCGCCCAGCCCCGGCGCCAGGACCCGGGCCATCACGTCGGTCGGCCCGCCCGGGGCGAAGGGCACCACGAGGCGTATGGCGCGCGAGGGCCAGGGCGTGGCAGGCTGGGCCGCCGCTGCGCCGGTGCCGGCCAGCAGCGCGAAAGCGGCCCGCCGGCCGAGGCGGCGACGAAGATGGCTCATGGCACCGATCCCCCGGGACATCGACGCCGCCTTCATCCGGACGGCTGGTGCAGAAGGCTGCCGGGCCTGGCGTCAGAGCGTCAAGCCGTGGCCATTCCAGGTGCCGGGGCGACCCTGCGGTGACAACCCAGACAGGCGCCGGCCAGTCCGGCACAAGGCCGGGAACAGCCGGTTGACGGGGAAAGCGGCAGCCGTGCCGCCCGGACCACGTGGACACTGCGCCAGTTGCAGATCACGATGTTCTCATTCCACAAATTTTGCTGAGCATCATAGACGGGCACAATCAACCAAGACTTGTGACGCCATGCTCAATCTTCGCGTCTTTCTTAATGGAATATTAACGGCCACCGAGGGCGAAGCCCTTCCGGCTCGTGGTTCGTGAACGCGCTTGTCGGCAGTGTCGCGGCCGGGCGGCTGTTATCGCCGAGGCTGCCGCGTGCGGACCACCACCCGGCTGAACCCGGCTTTTCGGCAGGGCGGCCGCTCCGCGTCCTGCACGTCGTCCCGGCGCTCGGCCAGGGTGGCGCGGAGCGGTTGCTGGCAGAACTGGTCCGCCACACCCGGCGCCTGCTCACCCACCGCATCGTCAGCCTGACCGACCAGCCCGCCTTCTTCGATTTCGGCGCCGCGGAGGTCGTGCCGCTCGGCCTCGCGCGCGGCCAGGTCTCGCTCGCCGCGCTGCAGCGGGCCCGGGCCGCGGCGCGGGCCTTCGCGCCGGACCTCGTCCAGTGCTGGCTTTATCACGGCAACCTGGCCGGCAGCCTGATGGGCTTGCGCGGCACGCCGCTGGTCTGGTCCGTCCACAATACAGACCTGCCCTGCGCCGGAACCAAGCCGCTGACCAGGCTGGTGGCTCGATTGGGCGGGCCGCTCTCGCGCGTCTCGCCCGACACCATCGTCTACTGCTCGGACAGCGCCCGCGCCTGGCATGAGCAGCGGCTCGGCTATGCGGCGCGGCGCGGCCGGGTGATCGGCAACGGGGTGGATTTCCCCGCTTTCGCCTTCGACCTCGCCGCCCGCGCCAAGCTGCGCGCCGCCTGGAACCTGACCGAGGAGCAGGTCGCCATCGGCACGATCGGCCGCCTGAACCCGCAGAAGGACCACGCCGGCATCGCCGCCGCGCTGGCCCGGTTGGGCCGGCGCGACGCCGTCTGGGTACTTGCCGGCAGCGGGTGCGACGCCGGCAACCCCGCGCTCGGCAGGATCCTCGACCGCGCGGGGCCGGACCTGCGGACGCTGCCGCTCGGCCCGCGCGGCGACATGCCGGCGATCCTGTCGGCGCTGGACCTGCTGGTGATCGGCTCGGCCTTCGGCGAGGCCCTGCCGATGGTGGCCCTGGAAGCGGTGGCCAATGACCTGCCGGTGGTGGCCACGCGGGTGGGCTCGGTCGAGCCGCTGGTCCTGGATGCCGCCTGCCTCGCGGCGCCGGGCGACCCGGCGGCGCTCGCGGATGCCATCGCGGCCGCCTGGCCCGCGCTGCCGGGCGAGCGGCGCCGGGCCTCGGCGGTCAACAAGCGACTGGCGCTGGCCGCCGAGTATGCTATCGCCGCGACGACGGCGAAGTATCAGCAGCTCTACCGGGACCTGATCCCGAGCGCCAGCGGTGCCGCCGGTCCACGCCCGCGCCACCATGGCATGACCACACCGTGACACGACTGCCGGCGGCATTCCGCCCGAGGGCCGACCGCGCGCCCTCCGCGACCGAAAGGTGACGACTCCATGGAACGCCTTGCCTGTTCCGCCGCGGCGACCTACCAGCCGATCGAAGCCGCCATCCATGTCAGCCGCTACGCCGGCGCTCTCGCGCTCTGCCCGGGCAAGCGGGTGCTGGATATCGCCTGCGGCGAGGGCTATGGCGCCTATCTCATGGCGGAAGCCGGCGCCGCCGCGGTGCTGGGCATCGATGTCAGTGCCGAGGCGGTGAAGGCTGCGGCGGCGAATTTCCCGCATCCCAGGCTGCAGCTCCTGGCCGGCGACGCGGCCGCGCTGGACGGCCTGCTGGGCGAGGCGCAGTTCGACCTCATCGTCTCGCTCGAAACCGTAGAGCACCTCGGCGACCCCGTCGGCTTCCTGCAGGCGCTGCGGCGGCGCTGCGCCCCGGGCGGCACGATCGTCGTCTCCTGCCCCAACGACCACTGGTACTACGCACCGGCGCAGCAGAATCCGTATCACGTCCGCAAGTACAGCTTCGCCGAGTTCCGCGCCCTTGCCGAGGAATGCCTCGGCGAGGGCGCCTGGTACTTCGGCACGGCTGCCCTCGGCTTCGCCACGCTGCCGATCGAGGGTCCGGCGGCCGGGCTGACGGGACTCGACCATGCCGATGCGCGGCAGGCGCGCGCCGCCTTCCTGTGCCGGCCGGGGCGGGAGGACGCGGTGACGCTCGACCGCGCGAGCTATTTCCTGGGCGCCTGGGGGCCCGATGCGCCCGAAGTGCAGGGGGCGGCGCTCTTTCCTTTGTCGATGGACCGCTATGCCGCGATGCTGCGGACCGGCGACCTCTCCGGGCACCTGGCGACCGAGGCGGCGGCGCGCGAGCGGCTGCAGGCGGCGCTGGCCACGGCCGATGCCGCGCTGCGCGGCCAGCAGCAGCTGGCGGCGGACCAGCGCGCCCAGGCGCAGCGGGAGCACGCCGCGCAACTCGCCGGGGCAGAAGCCGCGCTGGCCCGCAGCACGGAGGCGCTGCGCCAGGCGGAAGTCCGGCTGGATGAGGCGGGCCGGCGGGCCGAGCAGGAGCGCCGCCTCGCCCGGGTCCAGCTGCATGCGCTGCGGAAGGAGAACGGCATCCTGGCGGCTTCGGTCGCTCGGCTGCAGGCGGCCGCCACCGAGGCGCAGCAGCAATCCGCGGCGCTGCTGGACGCGGCCAGCCAGCATGCCGCGGCGCTGGAGGCCGAGCGCGACCGGTCCCGGCAGCTCACCGATGCCCTTCTCGACCGCCAGGGCGCGCATGACAGGCTGTTCGCCGCCCATGCCGCCCTGCTGGAGGAACGCGCCTTCCTGCTCGCCGAGCGGGAGCGGATCTTCGCCCGCATGCGGCCGGTCTGGCGCGTCGCGCAGATGATCCCCTCGCCCATGCGACGCGGCATGCGTCGGGTGGCCGGCCCGGTGCTGCGCCGCATCGCCGCGCAATCCTGACGCTGCGGAAATCAAGGCGATGCACCAGACCAGCTTCCACAGTGACCCGCGCTACGACTGGTTCGACGGCGACGTGCCGCGCACCGGCCAGGCCAATCTCGGCGCCGACGGGCGGAACCTCACCCTCGTCTTCCTGTCGATGAACCGCGCCGCCCTGTCGATCCGCCTGCTGCGCTCGCTGGCTGAGCAGGTGCCGCATTTCGCGGGCGAGGTGCTGGTCGCCGACAACGGCTCGGACGCCGCCGAACTGGCGGCGCTGGAAGCCTTCTGCCAGGCCGGGCTGCGCTGCCGCTGGCGCATCCTGCGCTTCGGCGAGAACCTCGGCGTCGCCGGCGGCCGCAACCGCGCCTTCCGGGAAGTGACGACCGACTGGATCCTCTCGCTCGACAACGACATCTACCTGACGGCGGACCCCTTCCCCACCCTGCAGCGCGACCTGTCGGTGCTGGGCTGCCACTTCCTCAGCGTGCCCTTGCTGAACCCGGACCAGGCCAGCTTTTTTGCCTTCGGCGGCCAGTTGCAGACCCTGATCCAGGACGGCCAGCCGCGCCTGACAATCGCCACCCTGCTGCCGCCCGGTGCGCCGCTCTCCGCGGCGCATGAGATGCGGCCGGCGGGTGACGGCTTCCTCTGTTCCTTCCTGTTCGGCGGGGCCAGCCTACTGCGGCGCGACAGCTTCGCGGCGCTGGGCGGCTTCGACGAGGGCATGTTCATCGGCTTCGAGGATATCGACTTCTCGCTGCGGCTATGGCGCGGCGGGATGAAGGTCGGCTCGGCCGCCCTGGCCTGCTTCGTGCACGACCATCCGGCGGCCGAGGCGGAGAGCGACCGCAGCTACGAGCGCGCCCGCTTTTCCCGCCGCAAGCTGCACGACGCGGCGCGGCACCTGGAAGCCAAGCACGGCTTCCGGGTCTGGGGCGAGGAGGTGGAGAACTGGCTGACGGCGCGCGAGCGGCAGCAGCAGATCCCCGGCACCGACGCGGCGGCAGGGAGCGGCCCCGCGGAGGCCTCGCCGGCGCGCCGGCCGCGCATCGCCCTGGTGACCGATACCGGCGATTGGGCCTTTGCCAATATCGCCCGCCAGATCATCCGCCATCTCGGCCACAGATACGAATTCGACCTGATCCCGATGACCGAGCTGGGCGGGATCGAGGAGGCGCGCTGGCTGGAGCGCGGGCGGGCCGGGAGCTACGTGCCGGGCGGCGGGTCCGGCATCAACCAGCTGCTGCTGGTCGCCCCCGACTACGACCTGGTGCATGTCTTCTGGCGCGAATACCTGACGCTGATCGGCTCCGCCGCCCTGGCGGACTATGCCGGCCGGCTCGGCCTCTCCTATGCCGAGTACGAGCGCGACTTCGTCCGCCGCGCCTGCATCACCACCAGCGTCTACGACCACCTGCACTCGACGCCGGAGGCGATCGCCGAGCGGCGGCCGGTCTTCAACGAGCTCACGGCCGGCTATACCGTCTCCTCCGCTCGGCTCGACCGGCTCTATCGCGGCTTCGAAGGGCTGCGCGCCCCGGCCGCGGTGATCGAGGACGGGGTCTCGCCCGAGCTCTTCCACCCGATCGGCCTCGACCGGTTCGACACGATCGGCGGGCGCGAGGTCGTCCTCGGCTGGGTCGGCAACAGCCAATGGGCCGCCTCGCTCGGCGACAAGAAGGGCGTCCATTCGATCCTGATCCCGGCGGTCGAGCGGCTGCGCGCCGAGGGCCTGCCCGTCCGGCTGGAGCTCGCCGACCGGCAGGCGGGCTTCATCCCGCACGACCGGATGGTCGGCTACTACGCGACGATCGACGCCTACGTCTGCACATCGGAGATCGAGGGCACGCCGAACCCGGTGCTGGAAGCGATGGCCTGCGGCGTGCCGGTGGTGACCACCGATGTCGGCGTGGTGCCGGAGGTCTTCGGGCCGGAACAGCGCCGCTTCATCCTGGCCGAGCGCAGCGTCGACGCGCTGGCCGCGGCGCTGCGCCGCCTGCTGGCCGAGCCCGCCCTCTTCGCCCGCCTCTCGCGGGAGAACCTGGCGCGCATCGCCGACTGGACCTGGGAGTCCAAGGCCGGGAAATTCGACCGCTTCTTCGCCGCCATGCTGGACCAGCGCGCCACCGGCCTCGGCGAGCGGCGGACCAAGATGTGCATGCTGCCCTTCACCACGCCGAGCATGGAGCCGGACGGCAGCATCCGGCTCTGCTCCGCCTCCAGCATCTTCGACTACCGGGCCGAGACCAACATGGGCAATGCCCGTGAGCAGGGCCTGGAGGCGGTCTGGCGCGGCGAGAAGTATCGGCATATCCGCCGCACCCTGGCCACGGGCGAAGCGCTGACGCCTTACTGCCAGGCCTGCGAATACCGCAGCGAGGGACCGGCCTGGCTGTTCCAGCTCCACCTGGCGCTGCATGCCTGGGGCGCCGGGCTGCGAAGCCCCGAGCTGCTCGAGCTGCTGCAGCGGCGCGCGCCGCGCTATGCCGAATATGCCGAGCAGGCGCCGGCGCTGCGCCTGCAGGTGCTGCCGCTGCCGGAGCTCGAAGCCGCCCTGCCGTCGCCACCAGGCACGCCGCTGCGGGTGCCGGAGGCGCTGGTCGATGGCAAGGACCTGCCGATCTATGTCGACCTGAATACGCTGAACCGCTGCAACGTCTCCTGCCTCATGTGTCCGCCGGCGATCAGGCACGACGACCTTGGCGAGCGGCGCGATCCCTATTACCGGCTGACATTGCCGGAGTTCGAGGCCTTCACCGGCGGGCTCAACGTCACCTCGGCGCATTTCGTCGGCGCCTATGCCGAACCGCTGCTGAACAAGGAGATCTTCGCGCTGGTCCGGCGCGCGCATGACCGCGGCATGTTCACCGCCATCACCACCAATGCGATGCCGCTGTCGCGCAGCTTCGCCGAGCGGCTGGTCGATGCCGGGCTCGACATGATGTCGATCTCGCTGCATGGCGCAACCGCGGCAACGGCAGAGGCGATCATGCGTCGCAGCCGCTTCGACCGGGTGCTGGAGAATATCCGCGTGCTGCAGGCGGTGAAGGCCGAGCGCGGCAAGGCGACGCCCGAGCTCTACTTCAACTTCGTCTCGCAGCGGCGGAACGTCGCCGAGATCGCCGATTTCATCGACCTCGCCGCAGCGTTGCAGGTACGGCACGTCAACATCATCCATCTGATCGACGGCGATGAGGTGGTGCAGTCCGAGGACAACCTGGTGCTCTATCCGGACCTTCTGGTGCCCCAGCTGCGCGAGGCGCTGCGGCGCGGCGCGGCGCTCGGCGTCAACGTCCATGTCAGCCCGGCCTATCGCGGCCTGATGGACAGCCATCCGGCCGAGCCTGCGCCGATGGCCCTGGCGGCGGCGGAATAGCCGGCATGTCCGCGACGACGGAAGCGGCGCCGCGGCGTCGCGTCGACCTGGGCTGGCGCATCCGCCACCGGCTGCGCCGGGCCGCCGCCCCGCGTCCCCCGGCCACTGAAGCCCTGCCCTTCGCCGAGCTGGCAACAAGGCTGGATGCGGACGAAGCGCCGGTCATCGCCTTCGATATCTTCGACACGCTGCTGCGCCGCACCGTGACGCCGGAGCACGTCAAGCGCCTGGCGCTCGACCGGCTCGCCCGCCGCCTCGCCTTGCCGCTGGATGCCGCCGCGCTCTATGCGCTGCGCCACCGGATCGAAGCGGAGCTGTGCCGCGCCAATGCGGACCGGCACGGCGAGCTGGAATTCCGCCACGACGACATGGCGCGGGCGCTGCACGCCGAGCTCCGCGCCGCCGGGACCCTCGGCCTGCCGGAGGATGCCGCCGGCTTCGCCGCCGCCCTTCTGGCCTGCGAGATGGCGGTCGAGGCGGAAGTGCTGCAGCCGGTGCCCGAGGCGGTCGCGGCGCTGGACCACCTGCGGCAGCGCGGCCGGCGTATCGCCGTGGTCAGCGACTTCTACCTGCCCGGGGCTTCGCTGCGCCGCCTGCTGGCGGGCTGCGGCATCGCGCTGGACGCGGTGCCATTGTTCGTATCCTGCGACCGCATGGCGTCAAAGCGCAGCGGCCGGCTCTATGCCGCGGTGCTGCAGGAGCTCGGCATCTGCGGTGCGGACCTGCTGATGGTGGGCGACAATCCGCATTCGGACGGCGTCATGGCGCTGGCCGCCGGTTGCCGCAGCCTGCTGGTCGATGCCGCGGCGCAGCACGCCTTCTATGCGCGGGCGGAAGCGGGTGCGACCGCCCCGGCCGTTGCCAGGCAGGCCTGGGACGCCCCGCTGCGGGAGCGCGGCCTGCTGCTGGCGGCGCCGAGCCTGGTGCTCTTCATCGAACGCCTTTATGCCGCCGCGCGCCGCGACGGGCGGCGGGAGTTGTTTTTCCTGGCACGGGAAGGCCAGCCGCTGCTGCGCCTGTTCGAGCGCTACCAGGACCTGCTCGGCCTGGAAGGGCCGGACCGCATCGCCTGCCATTACCTGCTGGCCTCGCGCCGCGCCTGTTTCATCGCCTCCCTGCGGCCTCTGCCGGACGAGGATTTCGCCGGCCTGTTCCGCCAGTACCGGCGCATCTCGCTCGGCGAATTCCTCGCCAGCCTGCGGATCCCGGAGGATGCGGCGGCGCGCATCGCGGCGGCGCTCGGCACCACCCTCGATCGGGTCGAAGCCGATTTCCCGACCAGCGGCTGCTACGCGCGCCTACGCGCGCTGCCGGCCTTCGCCGATGACTTCGAGGCGCTCCGCCGGACGCAGCGCGACAACCTGCGGACCTACCTGGCCAGCTTCGGCACCGATCCGGCGCGGGACGGCCTGGCCCTGGTCGATGTCGGCTGGAAGGGCACGATCCAGGATTTCATCGCCGCGGCACTCGGGCCAGCGGTGCCGGTGCTGGGCTACTACCTCGGCCTGCTGGCGGCGGGACAGCCGCTGGCCGGCAAGCAGGGGCTGCTCTTCTCCGATGCCGGCGGCCAGAGCGCCGGCTTCCGCGTGCTGGCGGAAAACCGCAGCCTCTTCGAGATCCTGCTCTGCGCCGACCATGGCAGCGCGCTTTCCTACGACCGCAGCCAGGATGGCGGCATCGTCCCGCGGCTGGAAGAGGCGCCGGAGGAAGCCGCCTATCTCCGCGATCAGGTCGCGCCGGTGGCGGATCGTGTCCTTCGCGCCGCCGAAGCGCTGCTGCGGGCGCGGCTTCGCTACGCGGTGGCGGACCGCCACTGGCTGGACTTCGTGCTGGACCGCCATGCCGGGCTGGTCTTCCGCCCCTGGGATGCCGCCGCCGGCTGGCTGCTGCGGGCGAAGCACCGGGAGAATTTCGGCGTCTTCCGCCTCTCCGGCTTCACCGCTGGCGCGGCGCCGCCGCTGCTGGCGCGGATGCGCTATTCGGCGGGCGTGCTGGTCCGGCCGCGCCAGGCGCTCGAAAGCTCCTTCTGGCCGGCCCTGACCCTATACCTCCGCTCCGGGCGCCTGCTGGCGGAAGCCTATGCCTGGCGGCAGCGCCGGCGGGCGCAAAGGGCATGAAGCTCTGCGTGCTGATGGGCTCCGCCGACATCAGCGGGGGCAGCTACGTGATCTTTGAGCATTGCCTGCACCTGGCCGAGGCGGGCGTCGCGGTGACCGTCGTCACGCTGGATCCCCTGCCCGACCGCCCGGTGCCATGGCACCGCGCCCTGGCGCGGCTGCGCTTCGTCAGCTTCGAAGCCGTGGCGGAGGAGCGCTTCGACCTGGCGCTCGCCACCTGGTGGAAGACGGTCTACGAGCTGCACCGGATCGATGCCGGCCGCTACGCCTATTTCGTGCAGTCGATCGAAAGCTGGTTCTACCCGGACAGCGATGTCGCGGTGCGCAACCTGGTGAATGCCACCTATTTGCTGCCGCTGCCCGGCATCACCGAGGCGCGCTGGATCCGCGACCACCTCCGCAGCCGCTTCGGCCACGCCTACAACCTGGTCCCGAACGGCTGCAGCAAGGCGCTCTATGCGCCGGCGGGTCCCTGCGTCGCGCCGCGCGAGCCCGGCCGGCTGCGCATCCTGGTGGAAGGCCCGCTCGGCGTCGACTTCAAGAATGTCGCGCGGACCATTGCGCTCGCGCGCCGTGCCGGCATCGGCGAGATCTGGCTGCTGACCTCCTCGCCCGTCGCGCGGTATCCCGGCGTCGCCCGGGTCTTCTCGCGCATCCCGGCGGCGGATTGCGCCGCGGTCTACCGGTCCTGCGACGTGCTGCTGAAGCTCAGCATGGTGGAAGGGATGTTCGGCCCGCCGCTTGAGATGTTCCATTGCGGCGGCACGGCCGTGGTTTACGACGTCACCGGCCACGACGAATACATCGAGCACGAGGCGAATGCGCTGGTGGTCGCCACCGGCGACGAGGCTGGCGTCGTCGCCGCCCTGCACCGCCTGGCGCAGGAGCCCGGCCTGCTGGCGCGCCTGACCGCCGGCGCGGCCCGCACCGCCGCCGAATGGCCGGACTGGGGCGCGACCAGCCCCGGCTTCGCCGCCGCGCTGCAGGCCATCGCCGCGGCGCCGCCGGCGATCGACCGCGACCGCCTGCGGCTCTCGACCGCCGAGTTCTTCAGCCAGTACGTCCGCGCCGAGCAGGCGCTGCAGGCCGCGCGGCGGCGAACCCCCTGGATACGCGCCGCGCATCGCGCCGCGGGCCGGCTGCAGGGCCTCGCTCGCCGTTCGCCCGGCTTCTTCCAACGCCTGCTCACCTGGCGCGCCCGGCTGCTGGAGGAACGCACGCTGCCGCGGGCGCGGACCCGGATATGAGCCTGCTGGGGCCCGGGCTGGCGGCGGATGCGCGGCGCCTCGGCGGCGCCTTCGGTGGCTTCCTGCGGGCTGTCGCCGAAACCGCGCGGGCACGCGGGGCACCTTCCGTGCATTTTCTTTCGAGCGAGGGGCGCTGGTTTGCCGCCACCTATGCGCGCATCCGCGCTGCCTCCCCCGACGCCATGCGCATTCCACCGGCGCGGCACCTGCCGATCAGCCGGCAGGCCAGCTTCCTCGCCAGCCTCGAGACCTGCGACCCGGCCTCGCTGGCGCCACTGCTGGCGCAATACACCCGGGCCAGCCTCGGCGCGGTGCTCGCCAGCCTTGGCGTCGCCTGCCCGGCGGCGGAGCTCTCCGGCTTCGGCCTGCACGCAGCCCGGCCCTGGGCCGAACAGGCGCCGCGGGCCTTCGCCTGCACCGCGCTGATGCGCCGGGTTGAGCTGCGCCGGCAGGAACAGCGCGGGCTCCTCCTGCGCTACCTGGCGCAGCAGGGCCTCTCCGCCGGGGGCGAAGCGCTGGTCGCCGATATCGGCTGGCGCGGATCGATCCAGGACAACCTTTCCCGGCTGCTGCCGCGGGCGAGGCTGCATGGCTGCTACTTCCTGCTGCTCGCGCCATTCGTCGCCGCCGCTCCCGACAGCACGCGGCAGAGCTTCCTGGCCCCGGATGCGGCGACGGCGCGGCGGCTCCGCTTCGGGGCGCCGCTCGAGCTTGCGGTGGGCAGCCCGCATGGCAGCGTCACCGGCTACCGCGCCGGGGATGCCGGCGTGACCCCGGTCGAAGCGCCGCCGCCCCGGCAGCCGGCCGCGATTGCCGACCATCTCGCCGGCTTCCGCGCGGCGCTGGCGGAGGTGGCGACCGGGGCGCCGAGCACGCCGGACGTGGCCCTTCGCGACGTGCTGCGGGTCCTCGAACATCCCTCGGAGGCGCTGGCGGCGCTCTATCTCGGCTGCGAGCGCGACGAGAGCTTTGGTACCGGCGGCTCGGTCGGGAGCCCGGCGCCGCTGACCTTGGGCAGGTTGTTCGCGGCGCTGCCGCGTCGCGCGGCGCGGCACCGGCTCGGCCTCGCCTTGGCCGATAGCGGCTGGCCTTGGGCGCTGCTGCGGCGCGACTTGCCCTGGCTCTTGCCGCTGCTGCGGCCGGCGCTGCTGCGGCTCGACCTGCGGCTGCCGGGGGCACCGCGCAGTCTCACGCCGATACCGCAATACATGGCATAGGGCGGATCGCGGGCGCGCGGTCGCCCGGAGGGAGGAATCGGTCCTGGAACGCCCAGGGCCGGAACGGTGCCGCGTTCATCTTCGGAAGTATTTCGGCCTTGCGAATCGCCGCTCCAGGATGGCACGCCGTCTCCTGCAACCACAAGGCGGTGCATTCACTCGAATCAATACAAGGGATGTTTTTTGAGCCGTTTCGATAGCCAATAACCGCCAACCGAAGCCTCCGCCGCAGTCAACACAGCAGCCATCCCGAGTCGTTCGCGTGACGCGAGGCAGACAATTGCGGCGGCGGCGCGATCAGGATCCGGTTTGACCAGGATGGCTACAACAAACGATTGAGATTTGTTGCTACTCGTTCGTGTGGCGGAGGCATCGCGCCTCTGCGGCACGAAGGAGAATGCACAGTGACCGTACTAAATGCATACACGATAGCGGAGTCGCCGCTCGTCTCCATTGGCGCGCCGGCCGATCCACGGACCCGCATGGCGGCGCGACTTCCCGCCTTCGTCCAGCCCTTCCTGACCTGGCTGACCGCGAAGCCGGCCCCGGGCGAAGCGGCACCGGGCCGCTCCGCCACCGCCTTCATCCTGGGCGCGCTCGCCTGGACCTTCGGCGGCTGCCTGCTGTCCGCCCTGCCGCTGGCCCTGGCCAACCCGCCGCTGCTCGCCTGGCTGCTGCTGCCGCTGGGACTGCTGGCGACCTGCTGCGGCCTCGGCCTGTTCCAGGTGGTGGTCTTCCATCATTGCTCGCACGGCACGGTGCTGAAGACGCGCGAGGCCAACCGCCGCGCCGGCCGGCTGATCTCCGCCCTGCTGCTGTTCAAGCGCTTCGAGGACTACCAGCGCGAGCACATGATGCACCATAGCCCCAACAAGCTGCTGACGGAGGAGGACGAGTTCGCCGACTTCGTCATGGGCATGTGCGGCCTCGAGCCCGGCGTGCCGAAGCGCGAGCTGTGGCGCCGGGTGCTCGTCAACTGCGCCTCCCCGGTCTTCCATGCGCGCTTCCTGCAGCGCCGGATGCGGGCCAGCATGTTCACCGGCGACCGCGCGCACGACCGGATGAGCCGCGGGGCCTGGATCGGCGCCTTCGCCCTGGCGGCTGTCACCGGCATGCTGCCGGCCTTCCTGGTCGCCTGGGTGCTGCCGGTCACCGTGCTGCTGCAGGTGGCTACGGTCTTCCGCATTCTCTGCGAGCACCGTTTCCCCGAGCCGCAGGTCATCTGCCTGCGCGACCGCAATTTCGTCTGCCACGCGACCGCCGGCGTCTTCCCGGGCAGCGCCCCGCCAGACCTCTACGCCACCACCCTGAAAGGCGCCCTGCGCTGGACCGCCTGGTGGGCCGAGATGCTGACCGTGCAGCTCTTCGTCCGGCTCTTCGTGCTGGTCGGCGATGCGCCCTGCCACGACTTCCACCACCGCAAGCCGGCGACCCGCCGCTGGGCCGACTATATCCATGCCCGGCAGCAGGACCTCGATGCCGGCTCACCGGGCTTTCCGGCCGGGTATTTCGAGAACTGGGGGCTCTTCGCCGCGATAGACCACAATCTTGACAGCCTTGCCGCCACGCGGCCGGAGGCGCTGGGCCGTTAAGGCACGGCAGCTTTGCAGGCCTGCGTCGTCCCAGGCCCGGCTGGCCGCCCCGGGCCCGGGCGCGGCCGCCGGGCCGGTCCCGCCACGCGCACCCCCGGCCGACCTCGCCGGCGGGTTGGCGTCCATGCCTGGACGCCGGTCCGCCGCGGCGCGTGCTTTCCAAGCCGCTGGTCGCGTCAGGGCGGTCGTGCCCTGGTGCGGTCCGTCCTAGGTATCGAGCCGCTCGCGCACCCGCTCGGCCGGCAGCCGCGCCACCACTGTGGTTCCCTTGCCGGGCATGCTCTCGATCGTCAGTTCGCCGCCATGCGCTTCCAGCAGCCGCTTGGCGATGGGCAGGCCGAGGCCCGCCCCGCCGAAGGCCCGGACCGCCGAGGGATCGAGTTGCTGGAAAGGCTCCAGCGCGCGGGGGATGTCCTCCGGCCGCATGCCGACCCCGGTGTCGCGCACCGTCACCGCCGCGGTCCCGTCCTCCGCCCGCTCCGCAGTGACCTCCACCAGCTGGCCGGGCAGCGAGAACTTCACCGCATTGCCGAGCAGGTTGTGCAGCACCTGGCGGAACCGCACCGGATCGATGCAGATCTCGAGCGCCGGGTCCACCGGCATCACCCGGATCTCCACCTGCCGGCTGTGGCTTTCGCCCGAGGCGAGCGCCACCGTGCTGGCCAGCAGCTGGTCCGCCGAGAGCCATTCCGGCGCCAGCGAGGGCAGCGCCTGCTCCAGGTAGGAATAGTCAAGGATGCCGTCCGCCAGCTTCAGCAGGTACTGCGCGGCTTCCAGGATCAGCGCCGAATAACGCCCGCGGTCGGCCGGGCTCGGGTCGTAGCGCGAGCCGGGAACCATCATTTCGGAATAGCCGACCACCGCGTTCAGCGGGGTGCGGAGCTCGTGCGTCAGCGTTGCCAGGAAACGCGCGCGGGCGGCGCTTGCCCGTTCCGCCACCGCCTTGGCGGCGCGCAGTTCCATTTCCGCCTGCTTGCGGAGTACGATGTCGATATAGACCGAGAGCGCACCCTCGATGAATTCCTGGTCGCCGGCCTCGAAGGGCCGGCTGACGTTGCTCTCGGACCGGCTGCCGAGGATCAGCGCCCGCCCGGTCGGCTTGTCATAGGCCCAGAGCAGGTAGGGCAGCCGCAGGATGCTGGTGAGTTCGTAGGCCAGCGGCTCGATCGGCGTCCGCGCCGTGGTGAAGAAGAACTCCGGCGGCGAGGGGATCATGATCGGCTGCTTGGTCGCATCCGCGCCGGCACCGATGGCGTGGATGACCCGGAAGGATTCGCCGCCCTCGTCCTCCCGCAGCAGCGCCGCGCCGTCGCAGAGCGCGTTCTCGATGATGATCTCGAGCATCGGCACGCCGATGTCGTTCGGCGTCCAGTCGCCGTCGGCCAGCCGGTAGGCCTCGCGGATCAGCTTGGCCACGGTGCGGCTGCGGCGCGCCTCGCGGAAGGTCTGGCTCTGCTCCTCCTGCAGCCGCAGCAGCCGGGCACCAAGGTCGTTGCACTCGCGCCGGTAGTAGGCCAGCTCGCGCTCGAGCTGGCCGACCAGCAGCCCCTGCGCGTTCTCCGACATCAGGCGCGCCTCCGCAGGACGGTCAGCACGCCGGTCCAGTCGAGCGGCCGGCTCAGCCCGCCGGCGAAGGGAGCGACCTCGACGCCGGAATAGAAGCCGAGCAGCGGGATCGAGGCGTGCAGCCCCTTCTGCACCAGCTCCGCCTCCTCGACCGGGGCTCCGCTGCGGGCGCTGCCGCGCCCGGCGCAGTCGATATAGAGGCCGAGCAGCGATTGCGTCCCGGCAACCGCCCGGTTCATCTCCTCGACGCCGCGCTTCACCGATTCCAGCATCAGGGAGTTGTCGCGGCTCATGATCTGCACCCGCGTGCCGCGGGCGAAATCCTGCTCGAACAGCGTCACCGAGCCGGTCTCGGGATTGGCGCGCAGGATCAGCCGGTTGACATAGGCATTCTCGTCATACGGCGCGAAGGGGTCGCCCTGCTTCTCCCCGAGCGTCGCGGTCAGCGTCAGCTCATGCCCGCGCGAACCGCCGAGCGGCAGGCCCAGCATGCGCTCGATCACCGTCAGCGCCGGCCGGCCGTCCAGCTCGTAGACCTCGGCGCCGTCGATGCGGGTGATCTCCATGAAGGTGCTGACCGGCCGGCAGCCATGCATGATCACCGTCTCGGCCTGCAGCGACGGCGGGAAGACCAGGGCGATGGCGGCATGCTTGACCACGTCGTCGCCGTCGAACACCCAGCCGCCGGCGAGGTTCATGTCGGTCAGCAGCCCGCCGCCCAGCAGGCAGACTGGCCGCGGGCCGAAGCCAGCATGGAAGCCGTCGACGATCGAGCTGGCCGGATGCAGCCGCAAGGGCGAGGTGGTGGCGACGCTGTCGAAGAACAGCATCACTAGGTCGCCGTCCCGGGCAATCCGCGCCGCGCCGGCGCCGAGTTCCTGGCCGGCAGCCCGCTCATCGGCCAGGAGCTGGCGCGTCACCACCGCCTGCGGCGTCACCGCGGGATCGAAGAAGGCGACCAGACCGAGCTCGAACCCGCTATAGCCGAACCCATTGCGGCCGACGGCGCCGGCCGCCGAGCCGCCGAAGACCGGCACCTCGCCGAAGGCGGCGCGCAGGGCGGCCCGCACCGCATGCGGGTCGTGCTTGCCGCCGCAAAAGGCGAGCAGCAGGTGCGGGTTGCCGGTCCCCAGGGCGGAGACGCAGGTCCTGACCGCGGTGGCAGGATCCGAGTGTTTGGCATAACCGACGCTGATCAAACAGGATCCCTCCCGGGGCGGGCCGCGGCCTGCGGCAGCATAGCGCCGGATCTCCGGCGCAGGGTCATTGGCCAGCCACGGCAGGAGCGCCGCCCTCGGCCCTGGCGCCGCCCGGCGGAACGGCAAGCCCGGCCAGGCATTCGGAGAGCTCGGACGGCGAGACCGGCTTCCGTAGCAGGGCATAGCCTCCCCGCGCGGCCATCGGCGCCAGATCCGCCATCCGCCCGGTGCCGGTCAAGAGCACGGCGGGCAGGTCGGGACGCCTCTGCCGGGCGGTCTGGATCAGCGCGGCGCCGTCCATCCCTGGCATGGTCAGGTCGGAGATCAGCAGATCGCAGGGCTTGCCGGCATCGAGGTAGACCAGGGCCTGGCCGCCATCCTCGGCCTCCTGCACCTCCCAGCCCTCGAACCCCAGGCATTCCGCCAGGAAGCGTCGCATCATCGGCTGATCGTCGACGACCAGCACCCGCCCGCGCGTGGCGGGCAGCGCCGCGTCGGTGACTCGCTGTTCCACCGCGCAGGGCAGCCAGAGCGACACGGTGGTGCCGCGCCCCGGCGCGCTGCCGATCCGCATGGCCCCGCCGGATTGGGAGGCGAAGCCATCGGCCATGGAAAGGCCGAGCCCGGTGCCCTTGTCGCGCGGCTTGGTGGTGAAGTAGGGCTCGGCGGCGCGGGTCAGGGTCGCGGGATCCATCCCCATGCCGGTGTCGGCGACCCAGAGGCGGACATACTGGCCGGGCGCCAAGCTGACCGGCGGCCCCCCGGCCATCCCCGCCGGGCCTGCCGCAACCTCCTCGACCGCTGCGCCGAGCGTCACCGTGCCGCCGTCCGGCATGGCGTCACGCGCGTTGACCGAGAGGTTGATCAGCGTGGTCTCAAGCTGTGCCCGGTCGACCCGCAGCGCCGGCAATGCCGCCGGCGAATCGACCGCGACCCGCACCCCCGGCCCGATTGCATTGGCCAGAACGGCACGCAGGTTGCGGAGCAGCTCGGTGGGATCGACTTCCGTGGCGCGCAGCTCCTCCCGCCGGGCGAAGGCCAGCATGCGGCGCGAGATGGCGGCGCCGCGCTCGGCCGCCTCGCGCAGCCCGGCCAGCAGCCGGGACGCGCCGGGCACGGCCGCGGCGAGCGCCGTGCCATGCCGCTTCTCCAGCAGGGCGATGCCGGCCAGGACGGCGGCCGAGGCATTGTTGAAGTCGTGCGCCACACCGCCCGACAGCTGGCCGAGCGCTTCCAGCTTCTGAGTATGGCGCAGCCGGTCCTGCGCCGCCGAACGGGCCGCCGCCTCGGCGGCGAGCTGGGTGGTGCGCTCGGCGACGCGGCGCTCGAGCGTGGCGTTCAGCTCGCGCAGCGCGGCCTCGGCCTGCTTGCCCTCGGTGATATCGAGGTTGCAGCCGACATAGCCGACCAGCCCGCCGAGCGGGCCGATCTTCGGCGTCGCCTCGCAGCGGTGCCAGCGGAGTTGCCCGCCGACAGTGCGGACCCGCAGATCGGCGTGGAAGGTCAGGCGTCCGGCGATGCAGCGGGCGAGCCGGGCGCGGAAGCCATCCAGGGCCTCGGGCACCAGGATGCGGCCCCAGCCACCATCGCGCAGCTCGGCGGCGGTAATGCCGAAGACGGTCTCGAAGCGGCGGTTGGCATAGACCGGCGCGCCGTCCGCATCGGTCGCCCAGATCAGGGTGGGTGCCTCGTCGGCGACGCCAACGGGGTCGAAACCGGGCTCGTCGGCGGCATGGCTCGCCGGTCGCTGCGCCAGGGCTCCGTCGGCCGGAGGCCGGGCGGGGTCCGGTCGGGTCTCCGCTTGGCAGGCTACAGGTCGCATCTGCGATTGCATCGGTAGCCGGTGCCCGAATGGATTGCGCGCGACGTCGCGACTGCACAGAAGCTTTTACGTTAGCATCAAAGGCGTTTCTCGCCAAGAAGTAACGGTGCCCGCGCGCCTGCCCGGGCCTGCCGCCGGGCGATGCCGGCGGGCCGGAATGGTGCTCGGGAGAGGCCTGCACCAGCAAGCCCGGCAAAGGCAGGGGCACGGACCGTTTCGGCCCGGACGGGCGGCTCCGTCGCCCTGCTTGCCGCCCGACCCGGTGCGCTCAGCCGCCGAGGATGAAGGGCTTCGCCGCGGCGTCGTAGTCGCCATAGCCGAGCAGGTCGCGCAGGGCGGCCGGCGGCATGGCCCCGGCCGCGGCGGATTGCCCGGCGCGCAGCGCCTCAAGGCCCGCCTGCATGCCGGCGGCCGCGGGGGAGAGCATCCCGGTCGGGAAGGTGCCGATCTTGAAGCCGAGCGCCGCGGCCTCAGCCGAGGTCGGGGTCGCCCGGGCGCCGCCGGGCGAGAGCACGGAGAAGGATGGCTTGCCGCCGGTCGCCGCCACCGCGCGGCGCATCTCGTCGTCGTCGGCCGGGCTGTCGAGCAGGAAGATGTCGGCGCCCTCGGCGGCGAAGATCTCGATCCGCGCCACTGCCTCGTCGATCCCTTGGGTCGGCCGGCAATCGGTCCGCGCGAGGACCAGGATGCCGCTGTCCTTCGCCGCCTGCACCGCGGCGCGGATCTTCATCCGCGCCTCCTCGCGCGGCAGGCAGGGCTTGCCGGCGCTGGTCAGGGCGCGGGGGGTGATCTTGTCCTCGATCAGGATGGCGGCGGCGCCGGCCTGGCCATAGGCGCGCACCGTGCGCTGCACGTTCATCGCGTTGCCATAGCCGTGGTCGCCATCGGCCAGCACCAGCAGGTCCGGCGCGGCCCGGTGCACCATGACGAAGCTGTCGAACATCTCGCCGAAGGAGATCAGGTCGAGATCCGCCCCGCCGAGCCGGCTTGCGGCGCAGCAGGAGCCGGAGAGGAAGGCTGTCCTGAACCCAGCGGCAGCCGTCATCTTGGCGCTCAGCCCATCCCAGACCGCGGGCATGACGATGAAGCCGGGCTCGGCCAGCAGGGCGCGCAGGCGCTCGGGTGCGGTCATGGGCGGGTCTCTCCTCGGGGCGTTTCCCGGCGGCCAGGATAGACCGGTTCGCCAGCAGGGCCAGGGGTGCCGGAATGGCGATGGTTGAAGCCTGCCCGGCAAGGGCGGTAGCGTCGCGGCAATGGCGCGGCGGCATCGACAGCCCCCGCGCCGAACGAACAAGGGAGCGACGCCATGGATGTCGGCATGATGCTGCTGTTCAGCAGCTATGGCTGGGACAACATCAAGGACAGCCAGGTCTGGCAGGAGGAACTGCGCTTGGCGCGGATCGCCGCCGACAGCGGCTTCGACTGCCTCTGGTCGGCCGAGCACCATTTCGCCGACTACTCCTTCGTGCCCGACAACATCCAATTGATGACGCACCTGGCCGCGGTCTGCCCCGATGTCGACATCGGCACCGCCGCCGTCATCCTGCCCTGGCACGACCCGCTGCGCGTCGCCGAGAATGCCGCCGTGCTCGATCTGCTGAGCAATGGCCGGCTGCGGCTCGGCCTGGGGCGCGGCCTGGCGCGGCGGGAATTCGAGGCCTTCCGCATCAGCATGGACGAATCCCGCGAACGCTTCGACGAAGCCGCGCCGATGATCATCGAGGCGCTGCGCACCGGCTTCATGGAAGGCAATGGCAAGCACTACAGGCAGCCGCGCGTCGAGATCCGGCCGCGGCCGGAGCGCAGCTTCGACGGTCGCCTGTATGCCGTGGCGTCGAGCGAGGATTCCGTCCATTCCGCCGCCAAGCTCGGCGCCCACATGGTGATGTTCGCCGACCGGCCCTGGGAGATGCGGCTGCCGGTGATCGAGCGCGGCCGGCAGCTGCACCGGCAATACCACGGCAATGAGCAACCGGCGCTGATGATGACCGAGTTCGTGGTCTGCGGCACCGACCTGGCGGCGACCGAGGCCGAGGCGCTGCAGTACCAGGGCAAGTTCGTCGAGAGCAACTTCTACCACTATGAATTCCTGGGCGAGCATTTCCGCACGGTGAAGGGCTATGACTCCTACCAGCAGAAGGCTGAGATCGCCCGCCAGGCCGGGCTCGCCGGCGCGGTGAAGGGGTTCATGCAGGCCGCGAGCTGGGGCACGCCCGATCGCATCCTGCGCGGGCTCGAGGAGCGCCGCCGGGTGATCGGCGAGTTCGAGCTGAACGTCGCCTTCCGCTTCGGCGGCACGCCCTTCGAGGTCGCGGAACGGGGCTTGCGGCTATTTGCGAAGGAAGTGCTGCCGGTGCTGAAATCCTGGGGTCCGGCGGCGCCGACCCGGGCGGCGGCCTGAGCGCGAGGCAAGAAGGTCGGGAGGAACAAGTGTTTCCTCCCCGAGCCCCTCCATTCCTTTGTGTGAGCCGGCGCTCGTCGCGCGGCGAGTGCCAGATTCACAGAAAGAGATGAGGTGTCCGGGGAGAAAACCTTCTCACCGGCCTTCTTCAGCCGGCGGGTCGCAGCACCGGCAGCACCAGTCCCTCGCCCGCCGGCTCGAAGCCGATACGCAGCGGCAGGCCGAGCCGCAGCACCGCCGCACCGCGCAACTGCGCCACCAGCCGTACGCCCTCCGCGAGATCGGCGGTCGCCAGCACATAGGGCAGCTCGGCGCGGAAAGCGGGGTGGTAGGGATGGTGCGCCACGGTCCAGCTATGCAGGGTCGCCGCGCCGCTCGCCTCGACCCAGTCGGCGGCGAAGGAGTGGCAGGCATCGCAGAGCGGCCGCGGATAATGCCGCACCCGGCCGCAATCGGCGCAGCGCTGCAGCACCAGTCGCCCCTCGGCCAGGCCCTGCCAATAGGGACGGCTCTCCGGCGTCGGCTCGGGCACCGGCTTGCTCGGCATGGCGGTGATCATCAGGCCCTCGCCATGATGGCGATGGTGCCGTCGCCGAGGTCGCCATAGCCGGTCACCAGCCCGACCTCCGCATCCGCCACCTGCGCCCGCCCGGCCTGGCCGCGCAGCTGCCGCACCAGCTCGACCACATGGTTCATGCCCGCCATGTGCGACTGCGAGAGCAGCCCGCCATGGGTGTTCACCGGCAGCCGGCCGCCGAGGCCGAGCGCGCCGCCCTCGACAAAGGCGCCACCCTCCCCCTTGCCGCAGAAGCCGAGGTCCTCCAGCTGGCACAGCACGATATAGGTGAAGCAGTCGTAGATCTCGGCGACGTCGATATCGGCCGGGGTCACGCCCGCCATGGCGAAGGCGCGCGGCGCCGCCTTGGCGAGGCCGAGCCGCGTCATGTCGGGCCGCTGGGTGATGGTGCTCGGGCTGTCCGGATGCCCCTCGGCCAGGCCGGTCAGCAGAACGCGCGGCTGGCGCAGGTCGCCGGCGGCATCCGCCTTGCTGACCACCACCGCGGCGGCGCCGTCGCTCTCCAGGCTGCAATCCAGCAGCCGCAGCGGGTCGGCGATCATGCGCGAGGCCTGGTGGTCCTCGATCGTCATAGGCGCGGTCATGGTCGCATTGCCGTTGAGGATGGCGTGCTGCCGCGTGGTGACGGCGATCTCCGCCAGTTGCCGGCTGGTGGTGCCGAACAGCTCCATGTGCCGCCGCGCCATCGGCGCATAGTACTGCGCCGGGGCCAGGGCGCCGACCGGCGCCTCGAACTCGCCGACCGTGCGGAATTGCGGCATCTGGTGGATGCGGGCGCCGATCCGGCTGCCGGTGCGCCCGGTGCGGCCGAGCGGCAGCAGCACGTGCCGGCAGAGCCCGGCCGCGACCGCCGCCGCGGCGCACTGCACCGCCGCCACCGCGCCGGCGCCGCCGAGCGGCGTGGTGGTTGAGAAGCGCAGGTCGGGGATGCCGAGATTGGTGACGAAATCCTCGGCGACCGTGGCGCCGAGCCCGATCGGCATGACAATGCCGTCGATCTCGGCGGGCCGCAGGCCGGCATCGGCGATCGCCGCGAGGGAGGCTTCGAGCTGCAAGGTCAGCACGCCGCGGCCGCCGGCGTCGCGCGTGTAGTCGGTTTCACCGATGCCGGTCACGGCCGCCTTGCCGCCGAGCGTCATGACGCGGGCTCCTGCGCTATCGGGGCGGAATTCGGGAAGGCGAACCGGGCCGCGGCACGATCGCCGCGGCCCGGCGCCCGAAGGCGGAACATACTCACTCCCTACGCGGCCGCTTGCGGTTGCACGACCGATTTTTCCGTTGACCGGAAATTATCTTCCGCTCAAGGGGACCACGCGCTCAACGCCGGGTCAAGCCCCTGCTTCATTCCGCAGCACGAATGGCAAGGATGGGGCGCATCCTGCCCTCGATTTCGGCAGTTGCGGATCGCACCAGCCGCAGTACCTCGGCCAGCCGCGGCGGCGCCAGGCGGCTCGGGACGGCCGCGAGGCTGAGCGCCGCCACCGGGTCGCCATCCCGGCCGAAGATCGGCAGGCCGATGCCGCTGGTGCCAGGCACCAGGTCGTGCACCAGGGTATAACCGTCGCGGCGGGAGGCCTCGATCCATTGCCGCACCCGCGCCTCGTCCACCCCGCGCGCGGTGCGGCCGGCCTGCTGCTCGGGCAAGGCCAGCAGCCGCTCGATCTCCGCCCGGTCGCGCAGGAAGGCGAGCAGCGCGACGCTGCCGGCGCCGAGCCCCAGCACCCGCCGGTCCCCCGGCTTCACCACCAGGGCACGGACGGGGTGGGCGCCCTCGATGCGGGCGACGCATATCGCCATGTCGCCGGAGCGCAGCGTGAGGTAGACGGTATCCCCGGTCGCATCGCAAAGCGCATGCATGACCGGCCGCGCCACCTCTGCCAGGCCGAAGCGGTTGCCGGCGGCAAAGGCCCAGCCGGCGAGCCGCATGCCCAGCACGTAGCGGGCGCCGGGACCATCCTGCTCGACGAAGCCATGCGCCGAGAGCGCGGCGATCATCCTGTGGGCGGTGGTCTGGCTGAGGCCGGAGAGCCGCACGACGTCGACGAAGCGCAGCCCGGTGCCGCCGGCGGCCGCCAGCGCATCGAGGATCGCGGTGGCGCGGCCGAAGGATTGTTCCAGCCCGCGTTCGCCCGGCGTGATGCCCTGCGGCATCGCGGCCTTCCCAGCCATGCCCCGCGCGTCCTCCTGCCAGTCCGCCCCGCCGCGCCGTGCCGCGGAATCGTTCCGACCGGCGGAGATGGCGTGCCGGCACGGGCAGACAAGGGCCCGTCGCGCCCTGCCCGGGCTCAGGAAAGCCCGGTCAGAACAGCCCCGCCTGGCGCCGTTGCAGCGGGGAGGCCGGCTTGCGCCGCGGCAGCGCCGGCACGGCCGGCGGCGGGCCGCCCGGCACATGCGGCGCCGGGCCGGCATAGCCGTCATCGGCGATGAGCCGCAGCTGCTCCGCCGCGCCGGCAGAGGCTGCCGGCAGGTCCAGCGGAACCGGCCAGAAGCACTCGACCCGGTCCTCGCCCCGCAGCGCCAGGAAGACCACGCGCTCGACCCGGCCGCCCTCCCCGGTCTCGACCGCGAAGCGGAAGACCAGGCCCTCGGCGGCTTCCTCGCCGAGCGCGAGGCAGAGCTGCTCGGCCTCCATCTCCTGACGCTTCAGCGTGCGCTCGGTCGGTTCGTCCGCGGCGCCGCGGTAGAAGCGCACCGGCACGCCCTGCCCGTTCGAGCCGATGACGAAGACGAAATGCGCGCTGTCGTCCAGCACCTCGAGCCAGGGATACTCGCCCGACTGCGCCGCGCGCTTCAGCCGGTGGCGGCCGAAGGCGAAGGCGCGGCAGCCGACCGACCAGGGATCGTCGCCGAGTTCGTAGCTCGCCATGGCCAGCGCGTCGCGCCGGGCATTGGCGAGCATGCGGCCGCAGATGCGCAGGCGGTCCTCGGTCAGGGCCGGATGGAAGTCCCACGGCATCTGCGCGGGTTCGGCGGACGGCGACTCGGCGGCGTGATCCATCCCGGAAGCATAGCACCGAGTCGGGCCGACTCGCACGCCCGCCGGAACGCCCCTAGCGGACCCATTCGCCCCGGCGCATCAGCGGCTCGGCCCGGCCCTCGGCATCCAGCCCGTCCACCTCGGTCTCGGCCGAGCCGATCATCCAGTCGACATGGATCAGGCTGCGGTTGGCACCGGCCGCGTCCAGCGCCTCGGGCGACAGCGCCTTGTCGACGAAGCAGCGCGAATAGGCCTGGCCGAGGGCGATGTGGCTGGCGGCGTTCTCGTCGAAGAGGGTGTTGAAGAACAGCAGCCCGCTGCCGGCGATGGGGTTGGAGGCCGGGACCAGCGCCACCTCTCCCAGCATCCGCGCGCCCTCGTCGGTGGAGATCATCCGCTCGAGCACCGCCTGGCCGGTGCTGGCGCTGGCCTCGGTGATCCGCCCGGCCTCGAAGCGGACGCGGATGTCCCGAATCAGCGTGCCCTGGTAGGCGAGCGGCTTGGTGGCGGCGACCACGCCCTCCGTCACCCGTGCATCGGGGGTGGTGAAGACCTCCTCGGTCGGGATGTTCGGGTTGCCGGTGATGCCGTTCTTCGCGGTGGAGAGCCCGCCCATCCAGGCATGGCCCGCGGCCAGCCCGACCTTCAGGTCGGTGCCCGGGCCGCGGAAGCGAAGGGCGGCGTAACGCCGCTCGTTCAGCATCACCCGCCGCGCCATCAGCGCCGCGTTGTGCGCCGCCCAGGCACCGACCGGGTCCGGCTGGTCGGCGCGGGAAGCCGCGAGGATCGCGTCCCACAGGCGCGCGACGGCCTCGGCCTCGGGCAGGTCGGGGAAGACGGCGGCGGCCCAGGCCGGCGTGGCGGCGGCGACCAGGGTCCAGTTGATGGCGGTGGCGGTGATCAGTTCCAGCGCCGGGCGATAGGCCGCGGAGCGGGCGCGGTTGGCGCGGGCCACCTTGTCCGGGTCCTGGCCGGCCAGCAGTGTCGGGTCGTCGCCGACAATGGCCAGCCGCGCCGCGCCGCGCCGGAAGGCCTTCGCCATCCCGTCATAGAGCCAGCCGGGCGCGGCATCGAAGCTTTCCTCCGGCGCATGGCGGTAGCGGGCCAGCGCCGCCTGGTCGTCCGAGAAGAAGGTCGTCACCAGAGAGGCCCCGGCGCGATAGGCCTGCTCGGTGATGCGGCGGGACAGGTCGATCGCCTCGACCGGCGCGGTCATCACCAGTTCCTGCCCCGGGGCCAGGTTGAGGCCGACCCGGACGGCGAGTTCCGCCAGGCGGTCGAGCCGAGGATCGGCGAGGCTGCTGCTGGGATGCGTATCCATCGGCGTGCTGTCCTTCCGGTGGCGGCTGCGATGACCGACACAGCATAGCGCATCCGCGGCGCAGGTCAGGCCGGCACCGCAGGGGTCCCGGTCCGGCCCGGCGCGATGCGGCATGCCGATGACCGCGGGCGCGGAGGGCGCCCGGCTTGACAGCCCCGCACCGTGGCCCCGACCCTGCGGCAAAATGGGGAAGGGTCCGATGCAGGCGGCGCTCGACGGGCTGGTGGTGCTCGACCTGACGAATTTTCTCTCCGGCCCCTACTGCACCATGCTGCTCGGCGACATGGGCGCCGAGGTCATCAAGGTGGAGCGGCCGGATGGCGGCGACGATGCCCGCCGCATGCCGCCCTTCGTGGAAGGACGCAGCCAGCCCTTCGCCGTCTGGAACCGCAACAAGCGCAGCGCCACCGCCGACCTGAAGCAGGCCGAGGACGTCGGCTTTGTCCGGCGGCTCGCGGCGCGGGCCGATATTCTGGTCGAGAATTTCCGCCCCGGCACGCTGGACCGGCTCGGCCTCGGCTGGGAGGCGCTGCATGCCGCGAACCCGCGGCTGATCTGGTGCTCGATCTCCGGCTTCGGCCAGACCGGGCCGTGGGCGGAGCATGGCGGGCTCGACATGATGGCGCAGGGCATGTCGGGGCTGATGGCCGGCAACGGTCCGGCGGAGGGCGAGCCATACCGCCTGCCGATCGCCATCACCGATGTCACGGCCGGGATGTATGCCGCGGTCGCCGTGCTCGGCGCGGTGCAGGCGCGGCACCGCACGGGACTGGGCCAGCGGATCGACCAGTCGCTGTTCGAGGCCGGGGTCTCGCTCGGCGTCTACGAGGCCGCGCATGTCTTCGCCCATGGCACGCGGCCGCAGCGGCTCGGGCAACTGCACCGCGGCTCGGCGCCCTACCGCGTCTTCCGCACGCAGGACGGCTACCTGACGCTCGGCGCCTCGAAGGAGAAGTTCTGGCGGGCGCTCTGCGGCATCGTCGGCCGGCCGGAGCTGACGGAGGATGCGCGATTCCGGACGAATGCCGACCGCGTCGCCAACAATGCCGCGCTGGTCGGGATCCTGCAGGCGGCGCTGGCGCAACGGCCGAGCGCGCAATGGCTGGAGGCCTTCGGCGCGGCCGGCATCCCCTCCGAGCCGGTGCTCTCCTACGACGAGGCGCTGGCACATCCGCAGGGCCGGGCGCGCGGCCTGGTGGTGCCTTTCGAGGATGGCGAACGCGGCAGCCTGCCGCACCTGGCGCCGCCGGTGCGGCTGGAGGGGACGCCCGCCACCATCCGCCGCCGCGCCCCCGATCTCGGCGAGCATGACGCGGAGATCCGCGCCTGGCTCGCGGCGCAGGAGGGCTGACGCCATGGCAACCGGACCCGACCTCGCCGGGCGCGTCGCCCTCGTCACCGGCGCCTCCCGCGGGATCGGCCGCGCCGTGGCGCTGGCCCTGGCCGAAGCGGGGGCCGATGTCGCGGTGAACTACCGCGAGCGCGCGGCGGAAGCCGAGGCGGCCGCCGCCGCCATCCGCGGCCTGGGCCGCCGCGCGCTCGCGGTCGCCGCCGATGTCGCCGAGGGCGCCGCCGTCACCGCCATGATGGCCCGGATCGAGGCCGGGCTCGGCCCGATCGACCTGCTGGTCAACAACGCCGGCATCGCGCTCCGCCGCGACATCGAGGCGCTGACCGAGGCGGAGTTCGATCGCACCCTGGCGGTGAACCTGAAATCCGCCTGGCTCTGCACCCAGGCGGTGCTGCCCGGGATGCGGGCGCGCGGCTGGGGCCGGGTGGTCAACATCTCCTCCGGCGCCGCGCGTGGCAGCGGGGTGATCGGGGTGCACTACAATGCCTCGAAGGCGGGGATGGAGGGGCTGACGCGGGGCTATGCCGCGCGGCTGGTGCAGGCCGGCATCACGGTGAACGCCGTGGCGCCGTCCCTCATCGAGACCGACATGGTCCGCGCGGGCTCGGAGGACTACGCGAGGAAGGTTCCGATGGGCCGGCTCGGCACTGCCGAGGAGGTGGCGCAGGCCGTGCTGATGGTCGCCGGCAATGCCTTCATGACGGGGCAGACGGTCCAGGTGAATGGCGGCATGCAGTTCACGTGACAGGTGCCGCGGAGGCCTGGACCGACTCGCCCGGCAGACAAGGAACATGGGCCCGGCAGGACTCGAACCTGCAACCAAACCGTTATGAGCGGTCCGCTCTGACCATTGAGCTACAGGCCCATGGGCGTGTGATGCCCATTGGCGCGCGCGCTGGCAAGCGTCCCCTGCGAGTGCCCCCCCCCCCTGCAAGTGCCCGCTAGCTGGTTTCCCCGCCCATGGCAGGATGCCGCCGCCGGGCGAAGGGGATCGGGCCGATGCGCGACATGCTGGGCTGGCGGCGGAAATCCGGCGTTATGGGCCCCTCCACCAACACCATCGTGCAGCCGGACTTCGACGCGCTGCGGCCGGTCGGCGTGACCAACCACTACAGCCGCATCTACACCCGGAATGCCGATGCGGTCAGCGACGAGAGCTTCCGCGCCGGGATCGAGGTCATCGGCGGCAACGTGCTCGACGCGGTCCGCAGCGTGATGACCTGCGCGCCCGACTACCTCGTCATGGGCATACCGGCGGTCACCTTCTTCGGCGGCGCATGGGGGCGGATGCCTTCAGCCGCTCGGTCGGGGAGGTCTCCGGCCTCGGCATCAGCCTCGGCAGCCATGCCTGCACCGCCGCGCTGCACGCCTATGGCGGGGTGAAGCGGATCGCCGTGCTGTCGCCCTACTGGCCGGTGATGAATGCCGAGGTCGCGCGGTATTTCGGCGAGATGGGCTTCGGCGTGGTGCGCGACATCGAAGTCGGTGATCGCCATCAATGCCGCGACCTGCTGGCATGCGCTCCGGGCCAACGGCATCGCCGACCGGCTGCTGGAAGAATTCTGACCCGTTGCGGCCCTGGCGCGTTGGCGCCGACGGAGAGGAACCTTTGCCATGACCGATGATGAGATCCGCGACATCCTGCTGACCACCCGGCGCATCGCCGTGGTCGGTGCCTCCGACCGGCCGGTGCGGCCAAGTCATGGCGTCAGCGGCTTCCTTGTGGACCGCGGCTATGCCATCACCCCGGTCAATCCGGGCATCGCCGGGCGCAGCCTGCACGGCGCGCCGGTGGTGGCCGCGCTGGAGGACGCCGCGCCGCTCGACATGGTCGACGTCTTCCGCCGCAGCGAGGAGGCCGGCGCCGTGGTGGACGAGGCGATCCGCCTCGGCGCCCGCACGGTCTGGTTGCAGCTCGGCGTCGTCGACGACGCGGCGGGGGCGCGGGCGCGCGCCGCGGGGCTGCGCTTCGTGCAGGACCGTTGCCCGGTGATCGAGTGGCGCCGGCTTGGCCTGCCGGCAAAGATTGCCTGAAATTCATTTTACCCCCGCGACCAGCTTGAAAGCCGGAGCGCGCCGGGCCACGTCGCGGGCGCATGGCCGGCGGGACCTTCCGGTGATCCGCTCCGCCCCGCCCGGCCAAGGGGAGACCGAGGACCCATGAACGACGAAGAGCGCCGCATCATCACCCAGTATGTCGAACGGGTTGCCGGCGCGGCGCCCGCCCCCGCCGCCGCCAGCCCCTGGGGTAGCAGCAGCGTGCCGGCCACCCAGGCCCGGCCGCCGCTGCCGCCGGTCGACCGCGAGGCGGATACGCTGATCAACGACCTTTTCAACCGCTACCCCGAGGCGCGCTACCGCATCACCCAGACCGCCTTCGTGCAGGAAGCGGCGCTGGTCGAGGCGCAGAACCGCATCCGCCAGCTGGAATGGGAGGTGCAGAACGCCCAGTCCCAGGCGCAGGCCTCGCAGCAGTCGCGCGGCGGGCTCTTCGGCGGCATGTTCGGCGGCGGCGCCCGGCCGCAGCCGCGCATGGCACCGCCGCCGCAGCCGGTCTACCCGCCGGGCTACAATCCGGGGATGCTGCAGCAGGGACGTGGCGGCTCGGGCTTCCTCGGCACCGCGCTGACCACCGCGGCCGGCGTCGCCGGCGGCATGGTGCTCGGCAACATGCTGATGGGCGCCCTGTCGGGCCATGGCGGCGCCGCTCAGGCGGCAGGCTTTGAGGGCGCCGGCGGCTTCGGCCAGGAAGCCGTGCCGACCTCCTCCCCCTGGACCGATCCCGGCACCGCGGCGGCCGACCAGGGCTGGGGCGGCGGCGGGCAGGATGCCAGTGCCTTGCCCGACGACGCGACCGGCGGCGGCTTCGACAATGGCGGCTTCGATACCGGCAATGCCGGCTATGACGACGCCTCGGGCGGCGGGTTCGACGACGAGGACGTCTAATCCATAGCGACCGCTTCTTGAACCCGCGCATGGCATGAGCGATCCTCATGCCATGCGCATTCCCGACCTCGACCTCGACCTGCTCCGCGGCTTCGTCGCCGTGGCGGAACGCGGCGGCTTCACCGCTGCCGGCCAGGCGCTCGGCCTCACCCAGTCCGCCGTCAGCCTGAAGGTGAAGCGGCTCGAGGATCTGGTGCAGCGCCGGGTTTTCGAACGCACCAGCCGCTCGATCGCCCTGACCCGCGACGGCGAGACCCTGCTGGCCTACGCCCGCCGCATCCTGGCGCTGAACGACGAGGCGGTGCGCCGGCTGGTGGCACCGCCGGTTGCCGGGCGGTTCCGGCTGGGCGTCGCCGACCATTTCGTCCCGCGCAACCTGGCCCCCCTGCTCGCCCGCTTCGCCCGCACCTGGCCGGAGGTGCGGCTGGAGGTGGAGGTCGGCCGCAGCCACGAACTGCGGTCGGCGCAGGAGAAGGGCGCGCTCGACCTGGTGCTCGGCAAGCGGCGGGACGGCGAGACGGCCGGCCGGCCGATCTGGACCGAGAGCGTGGTCTGGGTTGCCGCCCCGGACTGGCAGGCGCCGGAGGAGCGCCCCCTGCCCCTGGCGATGCTGCCCCCCGGCTGCATGTTCCGCGACCGCGCGCTGGCGGCGCTGGCCCGGGCAGGTCTCGCCTTCGAGGTCGTCTATACCTCGGCCAGCCTTCTCGGCGTCGCGGCCGCCGCGCAGGCCGGCTTCGCGCTGACCGTGCTCGGCCGCGGCGGGCTGCCGCCGGGGCTCGCCGAGGTGCCGGGCCTGCCGGCGCTCGGGACGGTCGAGATGTGCCTCTTCGGCGACGCGGCTGGACAGAACCCGCTGGCCGAGCCGCTGATGCGCTTCCTGCGGGAGAGCCTCTCGGCCGCCGACCTGGCCGCCGCGGCGTGAGCGCGGAAATCGGCCCGCGGCATGCCTGTCGTCTTTTCCATGTCCGAGGCCGCCTGGCTCCACGAATGCGACTTCTATGCCTGCACCCAGGACCGGGCGGCCCTTCTACGCGCCTGGCCGGAGGCGCTGCGTCCGAATGCGCTCGACCTCAACCACCTCGCCGAGGAGATCGAGGACTCGGGCGAGTTTCAGCGGCGCGCCGCCCGCAGCCTGCCGCTGCATGTGATCCAGCATCTGCTGAAGCTGCGCCTGCATCCCGACCGCCAGTCCGAGCGCCGCTGGAAGAAGGAAGTGAACGGCTTCCGCGACCAACTCCGCGATGTCTTTGCGGAGAACCCCTCCTTCCGGGCCGCCCGGACCGAGCTCGCCGGCGACCCCTTCGGTCCCGTGCAGCGGGATCCCTGCGGCGGGACCTAGACCTCGATCAGTTCGATAGCCCGTCGGTGATGGCGCTGCTGCCCGACCCCGCCGGGCCTTATGTTGACCTCAACACCGAGGTCCTGGCCGAGAACTGGTTCCCGCCGCCGCTCACCACCTGACCCAACCTCCGCGCGAGCGGTGCCAGCTTCGCATTGACCCCGTCCGGCCGGCGGCGCAGTTTCGCGTCATCGCAGACCACGGAGCCCCGCCCGGCATGCCGCCTGAGCCGCCGCCCGCCCGCGACGCGCGCATCGTCGCGCTGATCGGCACCGGCCATTTCCTCTCGCACTTCTACATGCTGTGCCTGCCGCCGCTCTTCCTGGTGTGGCGCCAGGAATTCGATGTCTCCTACGCCACGCTCGGCCTTTCCGTCGCGCTGATGAGCGGCACCACCGCCCTGCTGCAGACCCCGGTCGGCTTCTGGGTGGACCGCTGGGGCGCGCGGCCCTTCCTCGTCGGCGGCACCCTGCTGATGGCGCTCTCGGTCTCCGCCATGGCCTTCGCGCCGGCCTTCTGGATGATCCTGCCGCTGGCCGTGCTGTCCGGCATCGGCAACAGCGTCATCCACCCCGCCGACTACGCCATCATGGCCGGCAGCATCAGCAAGGGCTTCCTCGGCCGCGCCTTCGCGCTGCACACCTTCACCGGCAATCTCGGCTTCGCCCTCGCCCCGCCAGTCATCGCCCTGCTGCTCACGCTGATGGACTGGCGCATGGCGCTGCTGACCGTCGGGCTGCTCGGCATCCCCGTGGTCGCCGCCATCCTGCTGCAGAGCGGCGTGCTGCGCGACCAGGCCAAGCATAGGATGAAGGAGGACGGGCCGGGCGGGCGGGAATTGCTGCTCAGCCGTCCCATGCTGCTGTTCTTCGCCTTCTTCCTGCTTTCCTCGATGGCCGGCTCGGGCATTCAGTCCTGGCTTGTCACCGTCCTCGGCAAGCTCTGGGGCACGCCGGTGCTGGTCGCCTCCGCGGCGCTCACCGGCTACATGATCGGCGCCACCTGCGGCACGCTGGTCGGCGGCTGGATCGCCGACAAGTCGAAGCGCAACCTCTTCGGCATGGTCAGCGTGCTGACCCTCGTCGCCATGGCGCTGCTGCTGCTGCCCGGCCTGATGCCCCTGCCGGAGGCCGCGCTGCCGGTCGTCGCGATCTGCGCTGGCCTGGCGCTCGGCACCTCCCGCACCCCGCGCGACGTCATGCTGAAAGATGCCTGCCCGCCCGGGCAGATCGGGAAGGTCTTCGGCTTCGTTTCCTCCGGCCTTCCCCTGGGTTCCGCCATCACCCCGGTGCCGCTCGGCTTCCTCATCGACATGGGGCATCCCGGGCTGGTGCTGCCGGTGGTGGCCGGGCTGCTCGGGCTCTCGCTGCTTTGCGCCGGCAGCGCCCAGGGATCGGCCCGTGCGGCACGGGCGCCGGAAGCGGTTCCGGCCGAGTAGGGCTGCATGGCGAAGCTCCTGCGGCGCCTGCACCGCTGGCTCGGGCTGGGCGTCGGCGCCTGGTTCGTCCTGCTCGGCCTGACCGGCGCGCTCATGGCCTTCATGCCGGAGATCGAAACGCGGCATGTCGCCGCGCCTACCGGTGGTCCCTTCCTGCCGCTACCCGCCCTGGTCGAGGCCGCCGCGGCAGCGCTGCCCGAGGCCGATGGCGGCCCGCTCCGCGTCCATCCGCCGACCGCCCCGGGCGAGAGCTTCCGCGCCGATTTCCGCTTGGCGACAGGCGGCCGCACCAGCCTGCACCTCGACCCAGCCACCGGCGCCGTGCTGGGCGAGGTACGCTGGGGCGGGCAACTGATCCACACCGCCTACAATTTGCACCGCAACCTGCTGATCCGGAACGGCGAGCGCTTCGTCGGCTTCCTCGGCCTGCCGGTGCTGGGGCTGCTGCTGGCGGGGCTGGTCCTCGCCGCCTGGCCCTCCGTGGTCTCCTGGCGGGAGAGGGTCTTCTCCAGGGCCGGGCTGCGCGGCCGGCGGCGGCTGGCCAACCTGCACACCGCGCTCGCCCTGCGCGCCCTGCTGCCCCTGCTGGTCGCGGTCGGCACCGGACTGGCGCTGTCCTTCCCGCAAACCACCCAGCGGCTGCTCTACCGCGTCACCCACGCCACGCCGCAGCCGCCGCCGGTGCCGGGCGACGGCCGGGTGGACCTGGCCGGGGCGCTCGCCCTTGCCGAGGCGGCGCGGCCCGGCTGGCACCTGGTCTGGCTCGACCCGCCGGGCGAGACGGGCCGGGTCACCATGGCCTTCGCACCGCCAAAGGCCTGGCCGGGCGAGGAGCAGGTCGTGACGGTGGAGACCGCGACCGGCGCCCTGACCGTCGCGCTGCCGCATCCGGCCGGGCGGCTCGGCGCCTGGTTCACCGCGCTGCATGCCGGCACCGCCTTCGGCCTGCCGCACCGCATCTTCGTGGTGCTGCTCGGACTGCTGCCGCTGGCGCTCGGCTATTTCGGCCTGGCGATGTGGTGGCGGGCGCGGACGGCACGGCGGGCGCTGCGGGATTGAGGTGACCGCGCTCGACGCCCTGCTGCGCTGGCTGGACCTCGCGGGCATCGCGGTCTTCGCCGCCTCCGGTGCGCTGGTCGCCTCGCGCAAGCGGATGGATGCGGTCGGCTTCATCCTGATCGCCGCGGTCACCGGCTTCGGCGGCGGCACGCTGCGCGACCTGCTGCTCGGCCGCACCCCGCCCTTCTGGCTGCGCGACCCGACCTGGCTGGCGGTGGCCAGCAGCGTGGCCGTGGCGGTCTTCTTCACCGCCCACCGGATCGAGAGCCGCTTCCGCGCGCTGCTCTGGGCCGATGCGGTCGGCCTCGCGCTCTTCGCCGTGCTGGGGGCGGAGATTGCCCTGCTGGCCGGCGCCAGGCCCTGGGCGGCGGTGCTGCTCGGCGTCGTCACCGCGACCTTCGGCGGCGTCGCCCGCGACGTGATCTGCAACGAGATCCCGCTGCTGCTGCGGAAGGAAATCTATGCGCTCGCGGCGCTGGCCGGTGCCGCCGTCTACGTGCTGCTGCGGGTCGAGGGCGTTTGGCGCGACCCGGCGCTGCTGGCCGGCATGGCGGTCGCCTTCGGCATCCGCGCCGTGGCGATCCGGCGCGGCTGGTCCCTGCCCGCCTACAGGCCGCGGCTGGGCCGGGACTATCCCGACCGGTAGGGCCTTCAGCGCACCGTGTTGCCCGGCCAGAGCACCACCCGCAGGGTCTGCAGGATGATCAGCAGGTCGAAGAGCACGCCGAAATTCTTCACGTAGAACAGGTCGTAGCTGAGCTTCGAGCGGCTGTCGTCGAGTGACGCGCCGTAGGGGTAGTTCACCTGCGCTCAGCCGGTCAGCCCGGCCCGCACCAGGTGCCGCTCCTCGTACAGCGGCAGCTTATGGCCGAGATCGGCGGTGAATTCCGGCCGCTCCGGCCGCGGCCCGACGAAGCTCATGTCGCCGCCCAGCACGTTCAGCAGCTGCGGAAGCTCGTCGATCCGCGTGCGGCGGAGGAAGTTGCCGATCCGGGTGATGCGTGGGTCGCGCGCCTGGGCATAGACCGCGCCGGCCTTCTCCGCATCCATCCGCATGGTCCGCAGCTTCATGATGCGGAAGACCCGGCCGCCCTGGGTCACCCGGGACTGCCGGTACAGCGCCGGCCCGCCGTCCTCCAGCCGCACCGCCAGTGCCGCGGCCAGCAGCACCGGGCCGGACAGCACCAGCAGCAGCGCCGCCGCGGCGACGTCCAGGGCGCGCTTCAGGGCGAGATCCAGCGGGCGGAAATGGAAGCCGTCGGCATAGAGCAGCCAGCCGAGCTCGATCCGCTTGATGTCGATGCGGCCGATCTCGTTCTCGAGGAAGGGCAGGTATTCGTGCACCGGGTAGCCCGAGGTGCGGCAGGCCAGCAGCGCCTCCATCGGCAGGCCGCGGCGGTCGTCCGGGGCGACGACGATCTGGTCGGCGCCGAATGCCCGTACGGCCGCGAGGATGCCGCCCTCGGCCGGCAGCACCACGCAATTGGGGTCGCGGGCCAGCCGGGAATCGACCGCGGCATCGGCGGGGTGGCGGATCAGCCCGACATCGTAGCCCAGCGTGCCGCCCTCGCGGCGCAGCAGCACGGTCAGGTCGAAGGCCCGTTCCCCGGCACCGACGATGATGAGCCGGCGGCGAAAGGCGCCCCGATTCCGCAAGAGGAGCAGCGCCACGCGGGCGGCGAAGGCCGTCAGGGTGAAGCATGGGACGGCCGCCGCGAAGAGCAGCCCGGCCTGGGGCGCGCCGAAGGGCGGCGGCAGCAGGGTGGCAAGGATGGAGGCCCCGGCGCTGCCGAGCAGCACCGCGAAGGGCGCCCGGCCGAGCGAGCGGCGGGTCTGCTGCAGCGCGTCGCGCCGGTAGAGGCCGAGCGCATAAAGGAACAGCACGCAGGCCAGCGGGTGCAGCGCCGCCGCCGGCATGCCGGGCCATGGGGCCCTCGCCAGGCCGGACAGGGCGAGCCAGAGCGCCAGCGGCCACGCGATCAGCGCGAAGGAGGTGTCGAGGAGCACGAGCACTGGACCCGCGGCGGGACCGGCGCGGCTTGGCGTGACCATGGCGACCTCGGGAATGGAACGGGAGCGAGGGGAACGCCGGGTGGCCGGCACGATCCCTATACCGTGAAGCGGTTCCGGAAAGTAAATCTATCAACCCGAAATAGTGATTCCGCAATGCGGATCAGGGGCCGCCGCGGGACGTGCCGACTCGCCAGGGGAAACGGGCCGTATGGATCCGCGACTGTCTCCGGCCGTGCCGCAGCCAGTCGCGCCCAGGCGGGACGGCCCGGCCGGAGGCGGTTCGCCGTCGCCGAAAGCCTCTGGCACCGGCGATGCCGCGTTCACCTCCGTCGGCAAACCGCTATAGCCTCGGGCAAAACCCACCAGGAGAGGATACATATGCGCCGCCGCGCATTCACCACGCTCACCGCCGGACTGCTCGCCACCCCGGCGCTCGCCCAGGCACCCTATCCCAACCGGCCCATCCGCATGGTCGTGCCGCTGCCGGCCGGTGGCGCCACCGATATCTGGGCCCGGCTCGTCGCCGAGCCCATGGCCGGCATTCTCGGCCAGCCCGTGGTGATCGAGAACCGCGCCGGCGCCGGCGGCCTGATCGGCACCGAGGCGGTGAAGAACGCTCCGGCGGACGGCCATACCATCCTGTTCCACATCGCCAATTTCGTGCAGACGCCGGTCGTGCTGCGGCGCTGGCCCTATCAGCTCGATGATTTCGCCTTCCTCGGCAAGTTCGGCACCACGCCGCTGCCGCTCTGCGTGCGCGAGGACAACCCGGCGAAGACCCTGAAGGAGTTCGTCGCCTGGGCGAAGGGGAAGCAGCTCGCCTTCGGGACCTATTCGCCCGGCTCCTCCGGCCATGCCCTTGCCCAGGCCTTCTCCGACCTCGAGCGCCTCGACATGACCGCGGTGCACTACCGCGGCGAGGCGCCGCTGCTGCAGGACATGCTGGGCGGCCGGGTCAGCTGCGCCTTTCATTCGATGACCGCCTCCGGCGAGCAGATCCGCAGCGGCAGGCTGCGGCCGCTGGCGACCCTCGGCCGCGGCGGCATCCCCAGCCTGCCGGCGGTGCCGACCTTCGTCTCGCTCGGCTATCCCGACTACTTCGGCAATTCGGGCTTCATCGGCCTCTTCGCGCCGGTGCGCACGCCGGAGCCGATCCTGGGCGCGCTGGAGGACGCCTTCCGCGAGACCATGGCGCGGCCCGAGGTGCTGCGCCGCATGGCGGAGACCGACACCATCGCGCAGTACCTGCCGCCGGCCGCCTTCCGCGCCGATGTCGAGAACTACCTGGCCTTCTGGCAGGGGCTGGTGGACCGGCTGGGGATCACCGCCGAGGGGTGACGCGCGGCTCACGATCCTTGGAGCGGACGGATTCCGCTCCGCTCCGCCGGCCCGGGCATGATCCAAGCTAGTCCCGCGCAGCCGCCGCAGAGCGGCCGCACGGGAGGATCACCAGATGCGCCGCCGCCCCCTCCTGGGCCTTGCCGCCCAGGCGCTCGCCGCCCCCGCCATCGCGCAGGAGCGGACCCCGACCCGCTACCCCGACCGCCCGGTCCGCTTCATCGTCCCCTTTCCGCCCGGCGGCGGCACCGATGTCTGGGCCCGCATGGTGGCGGAGGCGATGCAGGCCGAGCTCGGCCAGCCCATCCTGATCGAGAACCGCGCCGGGGCCGGCGGGATGGTCGGCACCGAAGCGGCGGCCAAGGCGGCGCCGGACGGCTACACGCTGCTCTACAACATCACCACCCATGTCCAGGCGCCAGTCACCTTCCGCCGCTTCCCCTATGACCCGGTGGGGGATTTCTTCCCGCTCGGGCGGCTCGGCACCACCGCCATCACCTTTTGCGTCGGGCCGACCGTGCCGGCCGCGGTCACCACCCTGGCGGAGTTCGTCGCATGGGGCCGCAACCGCGACCTCGCCTTCGGCAATTACGGCCAGGGCTCGACCGGCCACGCCTATGCCCTGCTGCTGGCGCAGGAGGCCGGGCTGCGGGTGACGCAGGTCGCCTACCGGGGAGAGGCGCCGATGCTGCAGGACCTGCTCTCCGGCAGCTTCCACGGCGGCTTCCACGGCATGCCGGCCTCGGGCGAGATGATCCGCGCCAGGCGCATCCGGCCGCTGGCGACCGGCGGTCCGGACCGCGTGCCGTCGCTGGCGGCAGAGGTGCCGACGCTGCTCGAGCTCGGCTATTCCCGCCGCTTCGACTTCACCGGCTTCACCGGTCTCTTCGCCCCGGCGCGCGTCCCGCCGCCGATCCTCGACCGCCTGGCCACCGCCTTCCGCACCGTGGCGACCAGCCCGGAGATGGTCCGCCGGCTGCGCGCCATCGACACCGCGCCGGGCTACGAGGACCCGGCGACCTTCCGCCAGTCGGTGATCCGCACCCTGCGGCAATGGGAGGAGCTGGCGGCGAGCCTCGACCTTTACGCCACGGGTTGAGCCCCGGCGGCACGGGCGCGGGCACCGGCCGCGAGCAGCAGCGACACGCCGACCACCAGCGCGGTGCCGAGCACGACGCCCGCCAGCCGGTCCAGCGCCGGCTGCAGCGTGTCCGGAGGGCCATTGCCGGAAGCCATGGCCATGATCAGCGCGACCCCTCCCTGGGTGCCGACATAGGCGTCCGGCCCGCCGCCATGGTGCAGCCGGGCGAAGACCAGGAGCCCGCCGCCGAAGGCCGCCAGCCAGAGCGACAGGGCATCAGGGCCGAGCGCCAGCAGCAGCGCGCCGAGCCCTCCGCCCAGGACGCAGCCCAGCATGCGCTGCCTCCCGCGCACCCGGGCGGCGCCGATGTCGCGGTCCAGCACCACCAGCGCGGTGATCGCGCCCTGCACGACCGAGGGCAGCTCGAACTGCGCCCAGAGCAGCGGCACCAGCGCCAGCACCAGCCCGCCGACCAGGCCGAGGCGGTCGAGATCGGCGGCCGGTGCCGCGCCGGCCGGGGCCGGCGCTGCCGCTTCCGGCGGTCCGCCCAGCACCGCGTCGCAGAGCGTCGCCACCACGACGCCGCAGACGATCTCCAGGCAGCGGGCACGGGCGAAGGCATCGAGGTCGCCGGCCGGGCCGAGGCTCTGCACCAGCACCAGCGTCGCGGTGATGGCGGCGTAGAACCAGGCATAGGCGAAGCGGGACGGGCCGAACCGCGCCCGGGTGCCGTAGGCACCGATGCCGAAGAGCAGGACGGCCTGCAGCACCGGCTGCCCTGCCGAGGCCGCGCTTGCGCCGAGGCCCCCGACCGCGCCCAGCAGCGTGCCGCCGGTCCGCTGCGCCGCCTTCGACAGCAACTGCCGCCGGTCCGGGCTGGAAACGATCCAGGCCGATATCGCCGCCCACCAGGGATCGTCCAGGCCGAGCCGCAGGGCCACCAGCACCGCGAACACCACGCTGAGCGCACCGACCAGCCCGGTCCGGGTCAGCCTTCCCGGCGCGGTCAATGGAGCACCAGCACGCTGGCATTGCCGCCGCGGAAGGCCGGGATGCGCCCCACCAGGCCGGGCAGCGTGATCTCGACCGGGAAGCGCCGGGGCAGCCGGACCCAATCGGTCTGCGGCGGGACATAGGGCATGACGCCCTGCGGCATGGCCGACCGCGCGATGGCCGGCCCGAGGCTGCGCACCCGCCCCTCGTGCAGCCGCCAGGGATCGCTGCCGAGCCGCACCCAGGCGCGCTGCCCCGGGGCGATGCGGCCGAGATGGCGTTCGGTGACGTTGGCGACCACGCGCCAGTCCTGGTCGGTGATCACGGCGAAGACCGCCTGACCGGCTTCCAGCCAGTCGCCGGCGCGGCGCTCGAAGGCGGCGATGCGGCCTGCGGCCGGCGCCGCGAGGCGCGTGCGGTCGAGGTCGTAGCGGGCACGGTCGCGCGCCGCCTCGGCTACCGCGACCTCGGCCGCGCGCACCGCCACCTGGCGTCGCGCCACGCTGGCGACCGCCATAGCGCGGCGCAATTGCGCCGATGCGACGTCGAGGTCGCGGCGGGCGTCGTCCACCCGCTGAGCGCTGATGTCGGCGCTGCGCAGGAGGCTGCGCTCGCGGTCAAGCACCGCGCCGGCATCGCGCGCCACCGCCTCCGCGGCGGCGATGCCGGCCTCGGCTTCCGCCACAGCATCGGCGGCCAGGGCCTGCTGCTGCTGCGCCAGCTCGACCGCGGCCTGAGCGGAGGCGAGCGCCAGCGCGAAGGGCCGCGGCTCGATCGCCAGCAGCGGCGTGCCGGCCGCGACGCGCTGGTTCTCCCGCACCGGCAGCTCGGCGATCGGGCCGGCGACCTCGGGCGCGACCAGCACGACATCGGTGGTGACATAGGCGTCGGCGGAATAGGCGAGGAAGAGCGCCGAGGCCTCGTAGGCCGCGAAGGCCCCGGCCAGGGCGAGCAGGACGCTGCGCGCGAGGTGGGCTTCGATCCAGCGGAGCATGCGGCGGTCCCGGCCTGACGCCGCATCATGGATTGCCGTTACAAAGCCGCGCAACCGCCGCCGGCCGGACGCTGCCTCAGACGGCGGGCGGCTTGCGCAGCTCGGGCTCCAGCAGCCGGGCGAAGGCGACCTCCCCGGCGGCCAGGATACGGTCCTCGCCGATCGCCGCGCGCGGATCGGCGGCGTTGCGCCAGGCCTTGTACTCGTCCTCGGCTTCGATCCCGAGGCTTTCGGCCAGCAGATGGATCCAGTTGCGCACCCGTATCCCGTGGCGTTCCAGCGCCACGGCCTCGCGGTGACAGGAATGGAAGATGGTGCAGAGCGTGCCGGTGCCGGTCTCCGACATGGCGGAGAGCGTCGCGCGATGCGCGTCGGCCAGCGCACCGGGCACCGCGGCGAGGGAGGAGCACATGTGACCAGGCGACCGATATGGATGCTCGGCCACCGTGACGCCGGGGATCAGCCGCAGCAGGGCGGGGACGAGGTCGTTCACCGCGACGCGACCGTTGAAGCCGTGATGCGCATGGAGCAGCACGCGCGCTTCGACCCGCTGCGTCAGCAGCGGCGCGAGGCGGTCGCGGCGGGCCCAGAGCGCCTCGGTGACGTGGACCGTCTCGAACTTCGTGGGCGTCACCGGCGCCATGCTGTCCTGCATGTTCATGTGGCAGGAAGGGCACCAGGTGACGACCTGGCCGCGGCCCGACTCGTTGAACTGCGTGACGGTGCGGCGCGCCATGCCTTCGCTGATGCGGGCGCTGGCCTCTTTCGGGCTGCCGCAGCAACTGGCCGGGCCGCCGGCCGGCGCGGCATCCATCCCGACCAGCTCGAGGATGCGGGTGGTGGCGCGGATGACCTCGCCGTGCCGCGTCATGTTGCAGCCGTACCAGAAGACGGCATGGTCTACAGCCATTCGGCCTGCTCCTGCTCGGTCAGCGTCAGGCGCGCGAAGGCCTTCACCTTGGGGGAGAACTGCGTGTCCTCCTTCACCGGTATGCGCGGCGCCTCGCCCAGCGCGCCCTTCGCCCGCCACTGTGCCAGGCGCAGCATGAAGGCGGCGTCGATCTGCTCGGGGCAGGCCGGCGTGCAGATGCCGCTGCGGGTGCAGGCGGCGACCCAGGCGAGCGCCGCCGGCGTGCCGGGCCCGTCGCGCAGCAGGTCGCGCATGCCGAAGGCGACCGCAGCGGGATCGGCGGCCCCGACGCCCGCGGCATAGGGCGTCATCGGGCAGGCGCGCACGCAGCCCCCGCAGGCGGTGCAGAGCCCGGCGAGGCGGGCGGATTCCGCGCGGATATGCTCGATGAGGGTCATGCGGGAAGGGTCACGCAAGCGCGGGCACCACGGCGATGCCCTCGATCTCGATGCAGACATCGGTGGTGGTGAATTGCGCGCCGCCGACGCAGGTGCTGGCGGGAGGCGTTGCCAGGGCGGCGAAGGCGGCGCGGCGGACCTCGTTGAAGCCGTCGTAGTGCCGCATGTCGGAGAGCCAGGTGGTGACCTTCAGCAGGTGCGACAGCTCGGCGCCCTCCCCGGCCAGGGCGCGTTCCAGCCGGGCCAGGCATTCCCGCGCCTGGTCCTGCACCGGCCGGCCGGCGGCGGCGCTGCCGCGCGCGGTGACGCCGGAACAAAAGATCAGCTTCGCCCCGCCGCCGAGCGGCACCACGCGGGCGGGCGGGAATAGGGGGGCCTGGCTCATGGGCGCATCTCCTCGGTGCAGCCTCGCCCGCCCTGACCACCCGGCGCAAGCCTGCGCGGCGGGGCGAGGCAGGGTGGCGGAGAAAAAAACTAGGCTGGCAAAGCTGGCTGGCAGGCTTTCTGCTCCAGCTCGGCGAGGTAGGCCTTGGGGTCGCGCCGAAAGCGGGTGCGTAGGATTCGTGCCTGATGCCGTGGCGCGAGCCGGCGCTGGAGGTCGGCCCATCGCGTTCGATTGGCGCGCCCGAGTTCGCGGGCGGTGGGCGGATGCAGCCGCGTTGCGATAGCCGAGATCACCCGGACCTCGCCGCGCAGCACGATGGCAGGCGAGGCCGTCTTGCGCCCTGTGGCGCGGCGCTCGTGGTAGCGCTGTGAGCCAAACAGCTGCTCGAGGCCATTGTCGGTCCGCGGCAGGTCGGGGATGGCGTAGCAGTGGAACAGCCCCGGCCGGTAGCTGCGGGTGACCTTGCCGAAGTGCTCGATCGCCCCAGCCAGGCTTCCAGCCTTGGCGCGATGGCGGGCCATGGCGGCGACCAGGCCGTCAAAGCGGCGCTGGACCTTGGTGGCATCCTCGCCGGCCTCGTTGCCCAGGATGTGCGCCGCCCGGTGCACCCAGTCATAGGCGCACGCGATGTCCGGCCAGAGCTCGGCCGTGCGCTCCAGGCCGCGGCCGATCAGTTGGCGCAACTGCGTGAGCGGCGCCGAGCCGCCCCTTTTTCCCTCACCCGGTCCAGGCTGTCCGCCACCGCCTCGAGCCGAGCCTTGAGCCGCAGCCCCGAGGCGGCCAGCGGCGGGCGGCCATCATCGGTGATGGCGCTGCGCACCGCGGCGCAGTAGCCGCGGGCCACCTCGGCCGTCGTGTCGTCCTGCCCCTCCAGCGCCCGCTCGATCGGCCGGACCCCGCGCACCTCGGCTTTCAGCCGTACCTTGGCATGCCGGTCGGCCTCGAAGACCGGATGCGCCGCCTCGCGCAGGAAGTGAAACTGGCAGAGCTGGTGCGGCACTCCCGGCAGGGCCCGCTCGACCGCCCGACGGATCGATGTCTGCCCGTCGCTGACCACCCCCAGCACCGGCACGCCGACCGCCCCGGCCACCTCGCGCAGCAGCGGCTCGAGATCCTTCGCCGTGGCCGAGAGCAGGCTGCGCGCCAGC
>NZ_SMSJ01000279.1 GCF_004355005.1 Dankookia rubra | reverse complement strand
GGCGCCGATCCCGCCGCCGCCGCCGCCGAAGCCGCCGCCCGCGCCCACGGTCCGCTGGCCGAGGCCCGGCGCGGTGCCGCCCGGCGCGGTCGGCTGCGCCGTCACGCTGTCCGGCGTGAAGGCCTGCTGGAGCAGGTAGGCCACATCGTTGCTGCGGCCGTTCTGCAGGTAGAAGACATGCCAGGACCGCACGGTGCGGCGGCGCGCATTCTCCACCAGGCCGAAAATCCGCCGGGCGCTGTCGATCAGCTGCGGCTGCGCCGCCGTCACCAGCACGGCATTGATCCGGGTCATCGGCACCACGCGGATCTGCGCCGCCATCGCGCCGCCCTGCTGCGCCCGCAAGGCCTCCTGCAGCGCGGTCGCCATGTCGCGCGCATCGCCGGAGGGGATCGGCAGCAGCGCATAGGACTGGTTGGCCAGCACGTCGACGTCGAAAGTGGCGGCAAGCTGCGCCAGCGCCTCCCGCGCCTGCGGGTCGCCGCCGAGGATCAGCGCGTTGCGGCCGGGATCGGCGGCGACCCGGCCGCCCGGCCCGGCGAAGGGCGTCAGCACCTTGGCCAGCTCCTCGGCCGAGGCATAGCGCAGCGGCAGCACGCGGTTGCCGGCGCCGGTCAGGGCCTCCGCCCCGGCGACGCCCGAGGCGGCGGCGGCGGCGGCCTGCGGCAGCACGCGGTAGAGCCCGCCGGCTTCGATCACCGCGGCACCGTTCTGCGCCAGCAGCGCCTGCAGCGTCGGCAGCAGCTGCGCCCGGGTCAGCGGCACCGCGGTGCGCAGCGTGACGCTGCCGCGCACCGCCGGGTCGATCGCGTAGTTGGCGCGCAGCATGCCGCCGAGCACCTGCGCCACCACTTCGCGGATGTCGGTATCGGCGAAGTCGAGCGAATACTCGCCGCCGCCCTGCCGCGCCGCGCCGCCGCCCGGGCCCGGCAGGGTGGAGGGCAACGCCATGTTGGTCGCCACCGCGGGCACCGGCAGCGGCGCGTCGATCCGCCCGCTGATGCGCGGGGAAGCGACGGCCCCCGCGCCGCTGACCGACGGCAGGGGCTGCAGCACCGGCTTCTCCGGCGGCGGCACGCAGGCGGCGGCCAGCAGCGCCAGGACCGGGGCGAGGCGCCTCACCGGCCCGGCGTCCCCGGGACGCCCGGGAAACCGGGCGGCAGCTGCACCGGCGTGCCGCCGGGCGCCGCGGCCGGGACCACCCCGGCGGGGCGGGCCGGCG
>NZ_SMSJ01000278.1 GCF_004355005.1 Dankookia rubra | reverse complement strand
CCGCCGGCGCCCCCTCGGGCTTGTCGCTGTAGTTCTGGTCCATCGGTCTGACCTCCGGTTGCGGTGATCTCTACCGCAGCCGGCTGTCTCATCGAACCGTGCCGCACCCCAGTAAAGCGATGCCACTGCCTGCCCCAGGGATAAAGGAAAGGCCGCCTGGGGAGCGATCCCCGGCGGCCTTTATCGTTGGTGGGCCCGCCCGGACTCGAACCGAGAACCCTGCGATTATGAGTCGTGCGCTCTGCCATTGAGCTACAGGCCCGAAGGAATCAGGGGGCTATGCGCTGGAGGACTATAAATTCCCCCAGATCCCGGTGAACCACCAGCTGCGGTTGGCCGTCTGCCGCGCCGCGCAGGAGGTCGGTGAAGTTGGCGCGTGCCTCCGCGAAGGCCCAGCGGTGCTCGGGTGCTCCGTCCGCCTGCAGCGTAAGCGCTAGGGCGCGCTGCAGTGTCCTCGCGTCGACCCCTATCAGCACCGGGAGAGTGAGCTGGTACTCCGTCATCACGCGCCTGGCCGACGGGAGCATGCGCGTGGTCGACGCTCCGTTTTCGACCAAGGCCGCAAACTGGTCGAGAGACTCACGGAGGCCGGAAGTTATCGCCACGGCTCAGGCATCCGCGTTGATACGAGAGAGGAAGGCAGCCGTCTCAGTGGCTCGCTGGCGCGTGGTGCCGCGCGTCAGCCTCATAGCGACCAGGATGGTTTGCGCGTCACTGTCAGATACCGCCACCTCGCGGGCCCAATAGGCCCTAATCAGGTCGAAGGCAGCCACGGCGGCATCCGAGGCAGAGGCGCGGCCTTCGTGCAGCTGCTCGCGGACAGCGCGGAAGTTGTCGAATGCGGCGCAGAGCGTGTCGCGCTTGGCACGTATCGCCTTGATCTTAGGGGCCTGAGTCATGACCGGGTCTCTAGGTCGGTTGCCTGGGCTTGTTGACCTGAGACTACCGCCTCATCCTGACTTGTACAAGTTTCTTGTGCAAAATAACCGAGACTTTTCCGCCGCCTCGTGGTGCCGCATGGTACCAGAGAGCATTGGAACGCCGCGTGCGCCTGTCATGGTTGCGACGACTGGTACCACTGTGGCTCCATCGCGCATGGGAACGCGCACCTTGTGGGGTGCGGCACGGTTCGATGAGACAGCCGGCTGCGGTAGAGATCACCGCAACCGGAGGTCAGACCGATGGACCAGAACTACAGCGACAAGCCCGAGGGGGCGCCGGCGG
>NZ_SMSJ01000277.1 GCF_004355005.1 Dankookia rubra | reverse complement strand
GAAGGCCTTCCGGCAGAACACCACCTGTGGCGGATAGGTATAGGCCGCGAGCAGAACGAGACCGTAGCGCTCCCGCAGCAGCGCCTCGAGGCGCGGGCGCCACAGCGCGACGGTGCGGCGCAGCGCCGGCATGTCGGGGCTCAGCAGCGGCAGGTCGATCACGTTGAGCTCCGGCTCCTCGGCCGCTGCCAGGCCGAGCAGGACATTGCCGAAGGAGACCACGCCGAGCCGCAGCAGCTGCAGCATCTCCTGGCCGCGGATGCCGCTGCGGTCGAAGGGCACGATCTGCACCTGCACCTGACCGGCCGTGATCTCCGGCACGCGATGGGTCCAGAATGGTGCCTCATGCGCGTCGTATTGCTGCACGCCGCCGAGGCCTCCGACCACGTTGAGTTCTATACGAGGATCGGCTTGGCCAATATGAGGCGCAAACAATGCAAGTGTCAGGTTTGCACATGCAGCCAGAGCGGCAGTTCTCAGGGACGAAGCCAAGAACATTGCTAGCTGATTAAGCAAAGATGTACGCATCGATGAGATCCACATCCCCGTCTTCGGCAATCGGCCAGACGCCAAGAAGGGCATACATCACAACCAAAAATGCAATTCCACTTAATTATAAAAACCTCAATGGGGAAAACAGGGTTGAACCTGTCACTTGCGAACTGGCTGAACAACCAGTCCGTGTGCGGCGGGACGGGGATCCCGTCCTCCGCGGCGGATGCATCGCCCTTCCCTGTCCTGTCCGCAGCCCTCATAGCCCGAGCGTCTTGATCGGCTTCTTGCACAGCAGTTGGGCGCGGCGGACATAGCCGCGCATGGACCTGAGGTGGCGGGTGTGGTCCATGATCTTCTCATATGGACAGCAGGCGAGCGCGACTCCTTCCTAAGCTTCTCGTCGTGATGCGACGGCTCTGGTCGCCCCTGCTCTCTGCTCGTCTGGTCCCTGAATTTGGCTTTTCCAGCAACTCCACGGTTGGTTACAGCCATGCGGCATCGCAGACCTCCCAGACCATGGGGCAGCGCGGTTGTAACTTGAAATGCTCTTGTCGGGATCCGGGGGGATGGAGCCAGGCCTGGGTAGCGTGCCCGGAGGCGGCCTGTGATGCTGTGTGTGGGGGCGGTGTAGCCGCCGGAGTGAAACTGACCCGGTCGCCGGTTGAAATCTGACCCAGGTTCTAGGGTGCCCTGTCACCGCGATGGGGGCCCGGATGCTTGGGGGAGAGCTGGCAT
>NZ_SMSJ01000276.1 GCF_004355005.1 Dankookia rubra | reverse complement strand
CGGTCGCCCCGGTGACCGCACCTTCGCCCGGAGAGCTCGATCCGACCGCCGCCGACCCGCCATCGCACCACTCCTCATCCGGTGTTGCGACGATCAGTTGAATCCGCCTTGTGACCCTTGATCCGAGTGGTGAAAGACGCCGCGCGGCCGGCGTTGGCCGACGGCCATGTCGAGTGCATCGAGAACCAGCTCGGTGCGGAGATGGTTGGCGGTAGCCCAGCCAACGACCTTGCGGCTCCAGACATCGAGCACGACGGCGAGGTAGAGGAAGCCGGCTGCTGTGGGAACGAACGTAATGTCCGCGACCCATAGCTGGTTGGGACCGCTGGCCGTGAAGTTGCGGTCCACCAGGTCCGGCGCCGGCCTGCTGCTGTCGTCACGGCGGGTCGTCACCGATCCGCCGCGGCGATGGCTGACACCGACCAGCCCGGTGCTGCGCATGAGCCGTGCAATGCGCTTGAGGCCGTGCCGGGCACCGGCAGAGCGCAGGGCGGCATGCACCCGCGGCGCGCCGTAGGTCTGGCGCGAGGTCGCGTGCACGGTGCGGATCCGTCGCAGCAGCGCCGCATCCGCCTCGGCGCGGACCGACAGAGGCCGATCGAGCCAGGCGTAGTAGCCGGCGCGCGAGACGCCGAGCAGGCGGGCCATCGGGGCGATCGGGAAGGAGGCCTGGTTTGCCTTCATAAACTCGAAGACCCGGACGGGATCGTCCCGTTGAAGGCAATGCCTTCAACCCCGGGCAAACCAGGCGGCCGCTCGAGAGAGAATGTCGCGCTCCTGGCGCAGCTGCTTGTTCTCGCGCCTGAGCCGCGCGAGCTCCTCGCGCTCGGTGGCATTCAGGCCGGCCTCGGCGGGAGCAGGTTTCACCTCACGCCGATCCTCCTGCCGGTCGGCAGAAGCCACCCAGTTCCGAATGGCCTGGGCGGAGGGTTCGAACTCGCGGGCAAGGTCGACCGGGTCGCGTCCGGCACGGACCAGCTCGATCCTCACGCGAAAGCTTCGTTGATGTCCACCGAGGGCTCTTCCGCAGGAAGCGTGGTTGATGCTGCCAAGTGCGCTGCGGCTTGGCTGGCCCAGTAGTAACATGCGGGATGAAGGACCTTCACCTCCTGCCAGGATGCCGCATCCGGGAGATCACCCGCCCGGACGCGAGCAACATCCAGATCGCTGCTGAGGCTCGGCAGCGGAGCGGCCGCTGCCCGGACTGTGGCGAGCCGAGCCATACTGTCCACA
>NZ_SMSJ01000275.1 GCF_004355005.1 Dankookia rubra | reverse complement strand
CTGCGTAGGCTGGTGCGAGACATCGGCCCAACATGGTGAGGCGACGCCGACGCACTGCCCTACGTCTCGAAGCCGCTCCAAAGCGCCCAGCTTATTTCGCGTTCAGACTCTCAGGCCGGATCATTAATACACCTCATTGCCCTTCTGCCATTCCAGGATCAGCGCCTCAAGTTTGTCGATCTGCACCTCCACCGCCTTTAAATGTGCGGTGAGGTAGTTGAGCGATGATTTGGCGAGCGGTGGTGTTCTGGTTTCGTCCGCGTCGATCAACTCTGCCGTGAGATCGACGACGCCACCCATCCCCTTGGCAGCGACAATGCCCAGTTCGGCCAGGTGACCTCGAAGCGCATTCACCAGAGCCGTTCGCTGCCCGACCAGCAGCTCACGGGACCGATGCATCATCAGCGCCGCCTGCTGTTCGGGCGTTTTGATCAGCACGAAGTGCATGTTGGGCCGGGTGACCGCTTCGCAAATGGCTTCGGCGTCGGCGGCATCGATCTTGCCGTGCTTAACGTATGGTTTGACGTAGGTGGGCGGTAGCAGCTTCACCTCGTGGCCTAAAGCGGCAACTTCACGAGCGTAGTAGTGCCCTGTACCGCACGCTTCGATGCCCATCAGAACCTCGGGTTGGCTCATGAAAAATGGGAGCACATCGCCGCGGCTGAGCTTGCGGCGCAACACGACTCGGATCGCCACGGCGTTTTTTCGCAGCACCAGCAGCGCCTCCGCCTCGGCCAGCGCCTTTTCTTTGCGGGCCAGGTGCCTCTCGATGGCATTGATGCGCTTCTTTTCCTCCTTGGTCGCCTGGCCGAGCCGCTGGCTGCTGGCACGCTCCCAATCGTTGGCCTGCTCGCAGGCAGCCCGCCAGGCCTGGATCTTCTCAGGGAAGAGACTGCGCTGGCGGCAATAGGCGGCGAGATCGGCCTCATTCAGGGCGGCGGTCTCCAGGACGACGGCGAACTTGTCGCGTGACGTCCAACCCTGCGGGCCGGCGTCGGCATCGGACAAGAGGCGCCCCTTGCTGCGGGCATCGCGGCGCCAGCTGTGCAGCGTTGCCTCGGCAATCCCTGCTTCCTTGGCCACCTGCCGCGAGGGCACTGCGTTCGGCGGCTCCAACTTCCTCAAAGGCTGTTTTGAAAGCTACGGGGCAGGAAGTCGCTTGCGGTTCGGGTGAGCGAGACGGTGGAGCATGAGACGGATCATGGCGAGGGTGACCATCGCCTCGGCGACCTCG
>NZ_SMSJ01000274.1 GCF_004355005.1 Dankookia rubra | reverse complement strand
CGCCTCGGCCAGGCGGCCGGGCGCTTCTTCAACCGCGGCACCCATCGCCACCGCGTCGTCATCGGCAAGGACACCCGCATCTCGGGCTACATGCTGGAGCCGGCGCTGACCGCGGGCTTCATCGGCGCAGGGATGGACGTGGTGCTGGTCGGGCCGCTGCCGACTCCGGCGATCGCCCTGCTGACCCGAAGCCTGCGGGCCGATCTCGGCGTGATGATCAGCGCCAGCCACAACCCCTACGAGGACAACGGCATCAAGCTGTTCGGGCCCGACGGCTTGAAGCTCTCGGACGCGCAGGAGGCGGCGATCGAGGCGCTGATGGACGGCGACCTCGTCGCCGCCCTGGTGGCACCGGCCAGGCTCGGCCGCGCCAGCCGGATGGAGGATGCGCCGGGCCGCTACATCGAGGCAGCGAAGCAGTCCTTCCCGCGCGGCCTGACGCTCGAGAAGCTGCGGATCGTCGTGGATTGCGCGCATGGCGCCGCCTACAAGGTGGCGCCGACGGTGCTGTGGGAACTCGGGGCGGAGGTGGTGCCGGTCGGCGTCGCGCCGGACGGGTTCAACATCAACAACGGCGTCGGCTCCACCGCGCCGGGGCGGCTGGCCGAGATCGTGCGCGAGCGCCGCGCCGATATCGGCATCGCGCTCGACGGCGATGCCGACCGGCTGGTGCTGGTGGACGAGGCCGGGTCGATCATCGACGGCGACCAGATCCTCGCCCTGATCGCCGGCTTCTGGCACGCGCAGGAGCGGCTGCGCGGCGGCAACGTGGTCGCCACCGTGATGTCGAACATGGGGCTCGAGCGCTACCTGCGGGAGCGCGGGCTCGGCCTGCTGCGGACCAATGTCGGCGACCGCTATGTCGGCGAGAGGATGCGCGAGGCCGGCTGCAACCTCGGCGGCGAGCAGTCCGGCCACATGATCATGACCGATTTCGGCACCACCGGGGACGGGCTGATCGCGGCGCTGCAGGTGCTGGCGGTACTGGTCGAGGGCCGCCGCCCCGCCAGCGAGGTCTGCCGCTGCTTCCGCCCGCTGCCGCAGCGCTTGGTGAACGTGCGCTTCTCCGGCGCCTCGCCGCTGAAGCATGCCGAGGTGCAGCGCGAGATCGCCACGCATGAGGAGAAGCTCGGCGAGCGCGGCCGCATCCTGATCCGCGCCAGCGGCACCGAGCCGGTGATCCGCGTCATGGCCGAGGCGGAGGACGAGGCGCTGGTCAACGACACGGTGGAGAC
>NZ_SMSJ01000273.1 GCF_004355005.1 Dankookia rubra | reverse complement strand
GACCATGGCCGCTACCCTTGACCTGACCCAGTTCAACACCGTCTGGGACGAAAGCTTCGACAACGGCACGGGCATGCTCTCCCGCAACTGGGGTCCCGGGATCGACACCAGCGTTGCCGGCCAGATCACCATCCGCAGCACGCCCGACAACCAGGACAGTGGCACCATGGTCCCGCCCTGGGGAGCGCCGGAGGCGGGCTATGGCTACGGCCTGTTCAGCTTCACCTTCTCCATGGGCCAGGGCGATGCGCCGGGCCCCTATGCCCTGCTCTGGCCGGGCACCGACGTGTGGCCGGGGCCGGAGCTCGACCTGGTCGAACTCCTGCCGGGCGGCCAAGCCTACTCAACCATCCACTGGAAGGGTGCCGACGGCTCCAACCAGTTCCAGTCCTATAACCTGGACGGTGTCGACGTTAAGCAGACCCACACCTACTCGCTCGACTGGCAGGCCGGCCGGCTGTCCATGTATGTCGACGGCGTCCAGAAGTGGACGACAACGGAACACGTCCCGGCCGACGCCGCGCATGGCGGCGAGAACGAGGCGCCGGGCATCGGCATGCAGACCTGGTGGTCGACCGATGCCCAGCACGGCAGCGGCTACGACAACACCATTACCCTGTATGACGTCCAGTACGCCGCTGCGAACGGCACCTACACCGGCGGCACGGGCGGAAGCGGTGGCGGCAGCAACGGCGGCGGCGCCAACACCACTCCCGGCGACATCGCTCCCGCGGCGAAGTTCGGCTATGTGGGCAGCTATGCCAAGACCGCCTGGGAAGGCCACACCACCTTCGGCGGCGCCGACTACCACACCTTCGGCGCCACCGGCGCCTGGAACAACACCCCGGCGGTGCTGATGGCACCGGCGGCCTGGAATGCAGGCTTCGCCAGCAAGCTCGCCTTCGACAACTTCGTGCAGGCCAATATCGACCTGCATGCGGCCGGTACCCAGGCGCTCGATGTCATGCTGGTCAGCGCCAAGCGCGGCGCGATGACGCTGGCTGACGGCAACGACCACCTCACCTGGGTGGCGCACAGCAACGGCACCGGGGCCGCGCTCAACACCATGACCATCAAAACGGGGGCGGGCGATGACGTGGTCAAGGTGACCGCGGCCGGGCTTTCCTCGCTCGCCGATTATGACCGCACCGACAACGGCAGCCTCTACAACGGCAGCTATGACGGTCGCTATTCGGTCGCCGACGTCACCTTCGGCTCGGGCAAGGACAGCGTCAC
>NZ_SMSJ01000272.1 GCF_004355005.1 Dankookia rubra | reverse complement strand
TGAGATGGTCCCTAGATTTCGGACAGGTGGGTAAGCTCGGTTCGCCTGTGAGAAGGACGAACCCGGATGACGGGCAAGCGGACGCGGTATTCGGCAGACTTCAAGGCGAAAGTGGCGCTGGAGGCTCTGCGGGGTGAACTGACGACGGCGCAGTTGGCGGCGAAGCACGGCATTCACCAGACGATGGTGGGTGAGTGGAAGCGGCAGGCCATGGAGGGGCTGACGGCGGTGTTCTCCGGCAAGGCAGCGGCGCCGGAAAGCGCGAAGGCGGCCGAGGCGGAGGTCGAGAAGCTGCACGCCAAAATTGGCCAACTCCTGGTGGAACGGGATTTTTTGGCCAAAGCGTCCGGTCGATGAGCCTGGAGCGGCGGCGCCAGATGATCGAGCCGGAGCACTCTCAGCTGTCGGTGGTGCGGCAGTGCGAGCTGGTCTCGATCAGCCGGTCGGGGTTCTACCACCGGCCTGCGGGGAAGACGGCGCTGAACCTCGAGCTGATGCGGCTGATCGACACGCAGTTCCTGGAGACGCCCTGGTACGGCTCGCGGCAGATGGCGCGGCACCTGCGGCGCGAAGGTTATGTGGTCGGCCGCAAGCGGATCCGGCGGCTGATGGCGAAGATGGGCCTGGCGCCGATCTACCAACGACCGCGAACGACGGTGCCGAACCCCGAGCACCGGACCTTTCCCTACCTGCTGCGGGATCTGGTGATCGACCGTCCGAACCAGGTTTGGTGCGCCGACATTACCTACCTGCCAATGCGCCGTGGCTTCCTCTACCTGGTCGCGGTGATGGACTGGGCGACGCGCAAGGTGCTGGCCTGGCGGGTGTCGAACACCATGGAGGTGGAGTTCTGCCTGGAGGTGCTCGAGGAGGCCATGGCGCGGTTCGGGCGGCCCGAGATCTTCAATACGGATCAGGGCAGCCAGTTCACCTCGCCGCGGTTCACCGGCCTGCTGCAGCAGGCCGGGGTGCGGATCTCCATGGACGGCCGCGGCCGCTGGATGGACAACGTGTTCATCGAGCGGCTGTGGCGCAGCCTGAAGTACGAGTGCGTCTATCTGCATGCCTTCGAGACCGGCTCGGAGGTGCGGGCCGGGCTTTCGAAGTGGATCGGCTACTACAATGCCGGACGCCCCCATAGCGCATTGGCGGGGCAGACCCCCGACGAGGCCTACGCGGCGAACGAGGTGACGAAGTTGGCGGCCTGACGACAACCAGAACTGAGCTTATCCAGGCCGTCAAACTGTCCTACGGATGGGGACCATCTCA
>NZ_SMSJ01000271.1 GCF_004355005.1 Dankookia rubra | reverse complement strand
CGATCGCCTAGCAGGCTGCTGAAATTCCCTCTCGTGACTGGCGCTGGATCGTGATTCGCTCGCCCCTGTCGGGGGGCGAGGTCAGGATGCGCGGCAAGGACGAGGTTCGGGGATCGCTGTTCAGCTACGTCGACCTGGAGCAGCGGATCCGTCCCGACCACCCGCTGCGCCTGATCCGCACCATCGTCAACGCCACCCTGGCCGAGATGTCGGCGGAGTTCGACGCGCTCTACCCGCCGACAGGCCGGGACTCGATCCCGCCCGAGCGGCTGCTGCGGGCGCTACTGCTACAGGCCTTCTACTCGATCCGTTCTGAACGCCAGCTGGTCGAGCGGATCGACTTCGACTTGCTGTTCCGATGGTTCGTCGGCCTCGGCGTGGACGACCCGGTCTGGGACGCCACCACCTTCACCAAGAACCGCGACCGACTGCTGGGCGGCAAGGTCGCCGCGCGCTTCCTGGTCACCGTGCTGGCGCAGCCGCAGGTGCGCGGCTTGCTCTCAAGCGAGCACTTCTCGGTGGACGGCACGCTGCTGGAAGCCTGGGCCAGCACCAAGAGCTTCCGGCCGCAAGACGGCTCCGGCCCGCCACCCGACGCGGGGCGCAACGGCGAGCAGTCTTTCCGCGGTCAGACGCGCAGCAACGACACGCATGCCTCAACGACCGATCCCGACGCCAAGCTGTTCCGCAAGGGTCCGGGCAAGGAGGCCAAGCTCTGCTTCATGGGCCACGCCCTGATGGAGAACCGCAACGGCCTGATCGTCGGCGCCGTCGCCACCCGCGCCTCAGGCCATGCCGAGCGGCTGGCTGCGCTGCACCTGATTGAGCCTTATGCCGAGCGCCCGAACAAGGTCACGCTCGGCGCCGACAAGGGCTTCGACGCCCGCGACTTCGTCGCCGAGCTCCGCGAGGTCAACGTCACGCCGCACCTGGCGCAGAACAGCAGCGGGCGACGGTCCGCCATCGATGGGCGGGCCACACGCCATCCCGGCTACGCCGTCAGCCAGCGCATCCGCAAGCGGATCGAGGAGGCGTTCGGCTGGGCCAAGACCATCGCCGGGCTGCGCAAGGCTCGCCACCGTGGCCTGCCCAAAATCGACTGGCAGTTCACCCTGGCGATGGCGGCCTACAACCTGGTTCGCTTGCCGAAGCTGCTCGGCGCGGCAGCGCGACGCCCGAAGACCGCCCGCAGGACGCCCACGGCCGGAAAGGGGCGGCCTACCCGCCGCGCCGTCGTCCCCTTACGAGCCCACCCAGACCAAGCAGCAGCCCGCTCCCGCCCAGCAGGCAGGCTTTTCAGCAGCCTGCTAGG
>NZ_SMSJ01000270.1 GCF_004355005.1 Dankookia rubra | reverse complement strand
GCGCATGTCCTCTTCTAGCAGGCTGCTGAAATTCGTTGTGACGATGCCGCCTGCATGGTTCCCTGCCCCTGGCAGCGAGCGGGGTGGGGATGCGTGGCAGTGATGCGGTGGTTGGGTCGCTGTTCAGCTACGTGGATTTGGAACAACGGGTCCGAGCCGACCATCCGCTGCGGGTGATCCGGGGCATCGTCAATGCGGTGCTGAGCGATTTATCGGCCAAGTTCGACACGCTCTACTCGCCATTCGGCAGGGAATCGATCCCGCCCGAGCGGCTGTTGCGCGCCCTGCTGCTGCAAGCCTTCTACTCAATCCGCTCGGAGCGCCAGCTTGTGGAGCGGATCGAGTTCGACCTGCTGTTCCGCTGGTTCGTCGGCCTCGGCGTCGACGATCCGGTGTGGGATGCCACGACCTTCACCAAGAACCGCGACCGCCTGTTGGCGGGCGACATGGCGGTGCAGTTCCTCGCCACGGTACTGGCCCAGCCGAAGGTCAAGGCCTTGCTCTCCACCGAGCACTTCTCGGTGGATGGTACGCTGTTGGAGGCTTGGGCCAGTACCAAGAGCTTCCGACCGAAGGATGGCTCCGGGCCGCCGCCCGATGCCGGGCGCAACGGCGAGCAGGATTTCCATGGCCAGAAGCGCAGCAACGACACGCATGCCTCGACCACCGACCCGGATGCCCGGCTGTATCGCAAGGGGCGCGGTAAGGAGGCCAAGCTGTCGTTCATGGGGCATGCCCTCATGGAGAACCGCAATGGGCTGATTGTCGGCGCCGTGGCCACGCGTGCCTCGGGCCATGCCGAGCGGTTGGCAGCGCTGCATCTGGTCGAGCCGTACGCCGACCGGCCGCAAAGGGTCACGCTGGGCGGCGACAAGGGCTTCGATACCCAGGACTTCGTCGCCGAACTGCGCGAGATCAACGTGACCCCGCATATGGCGCAGAACACCAGCAACGGGCGCCCTTCGGCTATCGATGGCCGCACCACGCGCCACCCCGGCTATGCGGTCAGCCTGCGGATCAGGAAGCGGATCGAGGAGGCGTTCGGCTGGGCCAAAACCGTGGCCGGGCTGCGCAAGGCGCGCCACCGCGGGCTGGCCAAGATCGACTGGCAGTTCACCTTCGCCATGGCCGCCTACAACCTGATCGGCCTGCCGAAGCTGCTGGCAGTCGCATGACGCCTGGAGTCCGCCCAAAGGGAGCGCCGCTGGCGCCGGACACCTGTTTCTGGCAGCCGCCCCGCGACGCGGGCGCATGGAAGGTCCGCCCAAGCCTACCGCACCCGTCGATCCTGCGCGCTTTTCAGCAGCCTGCTAGG
>NZ_SMSJ01000026.1 GCF_004355005.1 Dankookia rubra | reverse complement strand
ACCGGCAGGCCGCAGGGCGGCAGGGCGCGGGCCGCGGCGCGGCTGGTCAGCAGCAGGGCCTGGGCCGCCGGCGCGGCGAAGGGCCGCGGCGCCAGGACCAGGGCGGGGGCAAGGATCGGCCGCCAGCCCAGCGCCGCGACCCGGCGCGCGGTCTCGGCCGCGCCGGGCTCCGGCCGGGTGATCAGGACGCCGCCCGGCATGGTCTCAGGCGAAGAGGTCGGCGGGGCTGTCGGCCCGCAGGCTGTCGCCGAGCTCGGCGCCGAGCCGCACCGCATCGGTGGCCGGGCCGGTCAGCGACCGCTTCAACAGGAAGGATCCGTCCGGCCGCGCCACCAGCCCGGTCAGGTGCAGGCTGCCATCCGGCAGCAGCCTGGCATGGCCGCCGATCGGGGTGCGGCAGGAACCGTCGAGCGCGCCGAGGAAGGCGCGCTCCGCCCGGCTCACCGCCGCCGCCGTGCGGTCCTCGATCGCCGAAAGCAGCTCGCGCAGCTCCTCGTCGGCTGCGCGGACGGTGATGCCGACGATGCCCTGGCCGGCGGCCGGGACCATCGCCTCGGGGTCGATGACGACCGCCGCCTCGGCCTCGAGGCCGAGCCGCTTCAGCCCGGCCAGCGCCAGCAGGCTGGCGGCGAACTCCCCGCCGCGCACCCGCCCCAGCCGGGTCTGCACGTTGCCGCGGATCATCGCGCAGCGGAGGTCGGGCCGGGCCGCCAGGATCTGGCTCTGGCGGCGGACCGAGGCCGTGCCGATCACGGCGCCGGCGGGCAGGCAGCCGTAGGGGTCGGCCGGATCCGGCGCGCCGCAGCCCTGCCCGAGGATGATGGCGTCCCGCGCATCCTCCCGCTTCAGGGTGCAGGCGAGCACGATGCCGGGCGGCAGCTCGGTCTCGAGGTCCTTCAGGCTGTGGACGGCGAAATCCACCCGCCGGTCCAGCAGCGCCTCGTGGATCTCCTTGGCGAAGAGGCCCTTGCCGCCGATATCGGCCAGGCGGCGGTCGAGGATCTGGTCGCCGGAGGTGGCGATCACGTGCTCCTCGAAGGCCTGCGCGGCGCGCAGCACGGGGCAGAGCACGCCGATGATCGACAGGAAATGCCGCGTCTGCCACAGCGCGAGGGGCGAGCCGCGGGTGCCGACCCGCAGCGGCAGCAGGCCGCCGTGGCGCGGGATCTCGGCTTGGGTTTGGCCGGAAGGCATGCAGCCGTCATAGAACCGCCGGAGAAGCAGAGGAAGCCGTGATGGACCGCGACGCCGCCGTGCTGGGGCTGGAATCGAGCTGCGACGAGACCGCGGCGGCGGTGCTGCGCGCCGACGGCAGCATCCTGGCCGAGGCGGTGCTGAGCCAGCTCGCGGAACACTCCCCCTATGGCGGCGTGGTGCCGGAGATCGCCGCCCGCGCCCACCTCGACCACCTGCCGCGGCTGGTCGCCCAGGTGATGGCCGAGGCGGGGCTCGACTACCCGCGGCTGGCCGGCGTCGCGGCCACGGCGGGGCCGGGGCTGATCGGCGGGCTGATCGTCGGCAGCAGCCTCGGCAAGGGGATCGCCCTCGCGCACGGCCTGCCCTTCGTCGCGGTGAACCACCTGGAAGCCCACGCGCTGACCGCCACCCTGCCGGGCCTGGTGCCGGACCCCATCCGCTTCCCCTACCTGCTGATGCTGCTCTCGGGCGGGCATTGCCAATGCGTGGCGGTCGAGGAGGTCGGCCGCTACCGGCGGCTCGGCACCACGCTCGACGACGCGGTGGGCGAGGCCTTCGACAAGTCGGCCAAGCTGCTCGGCCTGCCCTGGCCGGGCGGGCCGGCGCTGGAACGGCTGGCGACGCGGGGCGACCCCGCGCGCATCCCGCTGCCGCGGCCGCTGCTGGGGCGGGCGGGCTGCGACTTCTCCTGGTCCGGCCTGAAGACCGCGGTGGCGCATGCGGTCGCCCGCAGCGCCGGCACCGGGCAGGACCGGGCCGACATCGCCGCCGCCTTCCAGGCCTCGGTCGCCGCGGTGCTGGCCGACCGGGCGCGGCATGCGCTCGACATGCTGCCGGGGGCGACGGCGCTGGTGGTGGCCGGGGGCGTCGCCGCCAACCAGGGCGTCCGCGCGGCGCTCGCCGGCGCGGCGGCGCAGCGCGGCCTGCCGTTGGTGGCGCCGCCCATCCGGCTCTGCACCGACAATGCCGTCATGGTCGCCTGGGCCGGGATCGAGCGGCTGCGGCGCGGCCTGACCGACGAGGTCGGCCATGCGCCGCGGCCGCGCTGGCCGCTCGAGGCGATGGCGGCCCCGGCCGCCGCGGCTTGAGGATTTGAGGCGGCCAAACCCCACAATTCCGCACAATCCGCCTCAGGATTCTTGAGGCCGTTCCGGTCCTTCCGCGGCGAAGGCAAGGCCCGCCCAGGCCTTCCGCCCGGCCGGCCTCAGGAATTGTGGATTTGAGGTTCTCAAGCGCCGCCGCGCGCCGGCTGCCGCCCCGGCCCGGGCGGACCGCTGACCTTGATGGTATTCCCATAGCAGGAATATCGTTTCAATTCAACCAGCAACAACCCGGCCGCTCCCGCAACATCCCGGCGAACCCCGGCACCACCGGCGCGTTCCCCCGGGTCAAGCGGAGAGGGACACCTCCATCATGGCCACCCAGACCAGCCCGAAGCAGGGCGCCGACCACCCCGAGAACACCTCCGAGGCCAGCCTCGAATCCGGCGTCGAGCAGACCTTCCCGGCCAGCGACCCGGTCGCCGCGACCACGTCCCAGGGCTCGCGGGCCGAGCGGCCCGAGGCGATGATGCACGCCTCGGACAGCAAGCCGGCGCCCTGCGACGACGGCGTCACGCTCTCGATGCGCTTTCCCGACAGCGAGACGGCGAAGCTGGCGCTCGAGGCCGCGGTGCGGGAGGGGCCGATCGACCGGCGCTGCGCCTCGATCGACCTCGACGACGACCGGGTGATGATGCGGCTCGAGGTGCCGCGGGCCGACCGCGAGCGGATGGACGGGCTGCTCCGCAAGCACGGGGCGATGGAGGCCTGATGCCGCCGGCCTGACGCGGCACGGCGCGCCGCCGCCAGCCGGTCAGGCCAGCACCCAGGTGCCGCGGGCATTGCCGGGGTCGCGGGTCGCGGCCACGGCGGTGCCGGTCCCCTGCCGGATCACCAGCGCGCCGCCGGCCTCCCGCCGGACGAAGCCGGAAACGGCGCCGCCGGCACCGGCAACCCGTCAGCCGGCGCCCGCCCTCGCTGCCATGCCGCCGCCGATCCTGGCGGTGCTGTTTATCCGCCGATCCGGCAGCGTCCCGTCGCGGCCCTGGCGCCAAAGGATGGCGCGCGGCAGGCCGCCGATGCCGGCGACCCGCCGATCCGTCCCGACCTGGCGACCCCGCCGCCGCCGATATGGCTGGTGCCGTCCATCGTCCAGGGCGCGATCCTGCCCGTCCCGGCCTGGCGCCAGAGGATGCCGGCGCGTCCGTCGCGTCGGCGTCGCCGAGGCCGGCGCCCGTCCAGTCCGGCCCGACGGCCGCGATCGCCCCCCCGCCAGTGCCTCGGGAGACACCTGCCATGCGCCGGCGTGGGAGAACCGCGTCAGGTCGGATGGCCGCGGTTCAGCCCGCCGGGACGCCCTTGCTGGTGCTGTACTCGAAATGCAGCGCCTCGCCGGGGAAGACCCGGGGATGGATGGCATGGGCCGCCATCGCCGCCTCGGAGAAGCCCTGCAGGATCAGCTTCAGCTTGCCGGGATAGGTGGCGATGTCGCCGATCGCGTGGATGCCGGGCAGGCTGGTCTCGCAGGTCGCCGGCGCCACGGCGACGTGGCTGTGGGACAGGCCGAGGCCCCAATGGGCGATCGGGCCGAGCTCCATCGACAGGCCGTAGAAGGCCAGCAGGTGGTCGGCCGGGACCGCCTTCTGCTCCCCCTTCAGGGTCGAGAGCACCACCCCGGTCAGTCGCGACCCGTCGCCCTCGAGGCCGTGCAGCTGGTAGGGGATGGCCATCTCCACCTCGCCGCGCGCCGCGGCGGCGTCGAGCCGGGCGCTGCTTTCGGGCGCGGCGCGGAATTTCGGCCGGCGGTGGACCACGGTGACATGGGCCGCGACCTCCTTCAGGCTCAGCGCCCAGTCCACCGCGCTGTCGCCGCCGCCGGCGATCACCACCCGCTTGCCGCGGAAGTCCTCCCGCCGCGCCACCAGGTAGCGCACGGCGCCCGAGGCCTCGTAGCCCGGCAGGCCCTCGAGCGGCGGGCGGTTCGGGCCGAAGGCGCCGGCCCCGGCCGCGAGGATCACCGCGCGGGCCTTGATGGTGTCGCCGGCGCTGGTGCCGAGCTGCCATTCCCCGTCCAGCTCGCGCAGCGTCTCGACCCGGCGGCCCAGCAGGTAGAGCGGGGTGAAGGGGGCGGCCTGGGCCTCCAGCTTGTGGATCAGGGCGCCGCCCTCGATCTCGGGATGCGCGGGGATGTCGAAGATCGGCTTCTCCGGGTAAAGCGCGGCGCATTGCCCGCCGATGGCGTCCAGCGCATCGACCACCACGCAGCGCATCCGCAGCATGCCGCACTGGAAGACCGCGAAGAGCCCGACGGGCCCGGCGCCGATCACCGCCACGTCCGTCTCCACAGTCACCCCTGAAGCCCGCATGCCATCCATTCCCGCCGCCATCGGCGTCTTTCCCGAGGAAGCCGGGGGTCCTACAGGACATGCGCGCCGCGACCAAGCCCGAACCCTGCCCGGGAGCACCATGCCAGGCCCGATCACCCTGCACCTGCCCGACCTCGCCGCCACCGGGCGGCTGGCGGCGCGCCTGGCGCCGCGGCTGCGGCCGGGCGATGCGGTGCTGCTGGAAGGGCCGCTGGGGGCGGGGAAGAGCGCCTTCGCCCGCGCCCTGCTGCGGGCGCTGGCGGGCGACCCGGGCCTCGAGGTCCCCTCCCCCAGCTTCACCCTGGTGCAGAGCTACGAGTTGCCGGGGGGGTGGGAAGCGCATCACTACGACCTTTATCGCCTGTCCGGCCCGGCCGAGGTGGCGGAGCTGGGCTGGGAGGAGGCGCGGGACGGGCTGGTGATCGTCGAATGGCCGGAACGGCTGGGCGGGTTGCGGCCGGAGGGGGCGCTGGTGGTGCGGCTGGCCTATGGCGCGGGGGAGGAGGAACGGGTGGCGGTGCTGTCGGGGTGGGATGGGCGGATGGGTGAGGTGGGGTGACAGAAGGGCAGTCGGCTTTGGGCGGGCAGCGGACCGGTCAGCATTGCTCGACCGCCCGCCCAAGAACCCGTCGCGATGGCAGGGCTGCGCAGCGGGTCAGGAGAGGGCGCGGCAGCAATGGTTCACTAGATTTCCCGCGGACCACTCGGCGGGGGCCGGTCATGAGTAGGATGATTCCAGCAACCCCCTTCGCTCGCTGCACACGCGGCAACCGCATCTGCGGCGTCATGCCTATCGGTGAAGCCCGAACCGGGGGTGCCATTCGGCCAGCTTTCGAACGGTCCAATCTGGGTGGAACATACACCGCCAGCGGATGCTTCCGCCCGGTTGCCCGGAATTTCGGGGGTTTCCAGGCAAGGAGCAGGTCGCGCAAGCCTCACGGCCAAGGTCTCAGTGGAGGTTCTGGTGTCTGAGAAAATCACGATTGCCGAAGCGATTCGGGAACTGCGAAGCCAACTCGAGACGGCGATGACCGAGGGAGCGGGACAACGGATCCGCTTCAAGCCCGCGAACCTGGAACTCGAGCTTTCCATCGCTTTCAGCCGTGAGGGCGAGGCGGGGGGGAAGGTCACGGCCTGGACGATCTTCGAGGCCTCCGGGAGGGCCAAGGTCGGCGACCAGAGCACTCACAGGGTCAAGCTGGTGCTTCAGCCGGTCGAGGCTCTCCCCAAGGAGACAGAGGTAGTGCAGGTTCCAGGCAACATGCGTGCTGGGCCCTTAGCCGCTCGACCGGACCACACGAAGACCGAGGTGGTCGGCCACAGGCCTGTCCCGGACGTTACGCCCGAATTGCGGTTGGGCGAACTCGTGCTGGCGGATCCCAAGATACACGAGATCGTACTGGGACAGGAAGGAGCTGGGTTGGTCATCGATCCCTTCGTCGCCAACCAAGCCCTGTTCCAAGGCCTCCAGAGTGTTATGCAGAACCCGGAGGATCCACGCTACCAGGCCGTAACATCGATCGCGCGCGACGGCTTGCTTGGTCTTGGTGGGGCACCAACGGACAAGGGGGGCTGGGAGCCGCAAGGATAACGGCCCAGATAGCTCCTGGTGCGGCGAATGCCAGCGCCATCGCCGCTTGGAGGGCGGCAGGCGGCAGGCGGCACGGCTCGGGCTGACCGCGTCGTCTCCCGAAGGAAGAGGACGACCGGTGACGGCTGACTTCCTCGCCAACGACTTTGGGGCCATCGCCCGCGCCATGCGGCGGGAAACTTCATCGTCACCTGCGGTGCTGCACTTCTGGGGCAGGCGCGCATTGCCAAGCAGCACGCAGGAAAGCGTCGAAGCGGCAGTGGCAGAGGCTTACAGGTTGGTATCAGGTGGCACAGGGACCCCGTTCCGCATCACCACTCCCGAAGGCAGCGTGCTGATGGACGACAAGGCTCTTGCTGAAGCCGTGATCCGCTATGGCGAGAGGACACCGGTTCAGATGCCGGCGGAGGGAAGCGGTCACAGCGTAGCCAAAGCTGGAACAGACACACGAAGTCAGCAGATCATAATCCCATCGAACACCGCAAATCCTGATCGAGAGTAAGAACTTCCGAGACCAGTTTGCTCGCGTCAAACGGCTTGATGAAAGCTCGCTCCCAAGGTTGAAGAATATGACCCATCAGCATTCGAGGATTTCCAGTCGCATAGACAACACGCAAATCGGGCATGTTCAAACGCGCTTTGGCAGCCAACATCAATCCATCATCTCCTAAGCCGAGATTTAAATCGGTGATCATGACCGTGATACCGCTGGCTTTCTCTTCCATGATATCAAGTGCGGTGGAAGCATCCCCGACATCTATAACTGTTAAGCCTGCGTCTTCCAGGAATTCAATCAACGTCAAGCGAACAAGGACATCGTCCTCAACCAGCAGCACGCACATGGTGACCCCGCTTCACTGCTGGTTTGATGCTGCCGCTGGATGGCTGGAAAGGTAAGAAGATATAACCAACCCACACGAGCAATTTACTCGCATAAGTTGTATTGTACGATGTCGTACTACTCTGCATGCGAGCTTCTGATCCACAGTGTCTGCTCGCTTTTCCAAAAATCTGTGGCGTCAAGCCCAAACCAGAAATGCACTAAGCAACTCTGAATGTGCATGCGCATTATATTTGCATGAAAGGCCAAGTGAACAAGCGGCATGCAGGCGATCAACTCGCCCTTATCGTTGAGGATGAAGTGTTGATCGCGATGGACATCGAGAATGTACTTGTCGCTGAGGGCTTCACCTGTGTTCTGGCGATGAGCCCATTACAGGTCGAAGCCATGCCGATTGATGATCTTACGGTCGCTGTCGTTGATCTTCGGTTGCGAGAATGCGCGTCCGGCCGCAGCGTCATACGCAGTCTGCGCGAACGAGTACCTCATCTTCCAGTTGTTGTCGTAACTGGATTTTCCTTTTCATCTCCTGAGGCTGACTTACGTGGACTTGGTGGGCCAACCGAGCGGCTGGAAAAGCCAGTGGCTCCGGGAGACCTGTCCCAAGCAGTGTGGGCAGTGATTGACCGAAGACGAACTGGAACACCGCCGTTTCCGCGTCGGCGCCGAGAGGACGCCCTTACTGCCTCCCCATGGCCTCCCGCACCATCAGCCAGTCCGCCGCGCTGACCAGCCCCTCGGCGACCGCCTCACGGCCTGCCCGGATGAAGTCGATGCGCTGGGCCCGAGCCAGCATCGTGATCCGGACGTAGATCCCGCTGAGGCGGTCGGCCTCGGCCTCTACGACCAGCTTGTCGAGGTCGGTGCTCATCAGCGATTGCCTATCCAGCCATCCTGAGTCGATCGCCGAAACCAACGGCTAAGTTCTATATTTGTTCGCGCATGTCGCGGCATCAAGCAGACCCTGATCCGATCGGCCCGGATGGCAGGGTCCGACTACGCTGCTACCTTCCGACAGCGGATACCATTCGGTTCTCCGCTGGATGTCAGGGCGGAGCGGGGTGCGGCCACTCGGCGCCGATTGGCATCCGGACGGCGCTGCGGTTCACGGGATCGGGCGAGGCGACCATCGGTGACTGACCTGACCCCTCAGGAGTGGTCCGCCTGTGGGGTAGGGCGACGGCTGCAGAGGGGTCCGCTCCGGGTCGACAGCCGACCTCCGCTACACCCCCCGCCCCGCTTTCCCGGCTGACATCCCCGCCCCGCCGGTCCATGACAGCCCCCACATGCGATATCCCGATCCCTTCCTCGCCGCCCATGGCTATGCCGCCGCCGAGCGCCGCCCGCTCGCGGCCGATGCCTCCCTCCGCACCTATACGCGCCTGGTCGGCGGCCCCCGCCCGGCGCTGCTGATGGACGCGCCGCCGCCCGAGGACGTGCGCCCCTTCGCCGCGCTGGCCCGCCACTTCCTCGCCGCCGGCCTCTCGCTGCCCGAGATCATCGCCGAGGATGCCGGGGCCGGCTTCCTCCTCATCGAGGATTTCGGCGACGCGACCCATGCCGCGCTGCTCGATGCCGGCGCCGACCCGGTGCCGCTCTACACCGAGGCGGCCGAGGCGCTGGCGGCGCTGCACGCCGCCCCGGTGCCGCCCGGCCTGCCGGCCTGGGACGCCGCCGCGATGGCCCGCGCGACGGCCGCGACCTTTCTCGACTGGTGGTGGCCGGCCGCCTTCGGCGCGGCCCCGTCCGACGCGGTCCGCACCGAACTCGATGCCGCGCTCCACGCCATGCTGGCGCCCTTCGCCGGGGCGCAGGGCTTCGTCCACCGCGACTACTTCCCGGCCAACCTGATGCGCCTCGAGGCGCGCGGCGGCCCGCGCCGCACCGGCATCCTCGACTTCCAGGACGGCGCGCTGGGCCACCCCGCCTATGACCTGATCTCGCTGGTCGAGGATGCCCGGCGCGACGTCGAGGCGGCGACCCGCCGGGCCGCGGTCGCCGCCTATCTCGCGGCGCGGCCGGGACTCGACCGCGGCGGCTTCCTCGGCGCCATGGCGGCCTGCGGGGCGCAGCGGCACCTGCGCGTGGCCGCGCTCTGGGTGCGGCTGGACCGGCGGGACGGCAAGCCGGGCTACCTGAGGCACGGGCCGCGCTGCTGGGCGCTGCTGCAACGGTCCTTGTCGCAGCCGGCCTGCGCGCCGCTGCGGGACTTCCTCGACGCGCACGTGCCGGAGGCGCTGCGGCGCAACCCCATGCCGGGCTAGAACGGATGGCGGGCGGGCGCGGACGCCCCGGCGTCCGAAGCCGCTCCGAACGCAGGGCCGGGCGCCGCCGCCGGGCGGTTGCCGCTTCGCGGAAACAGAAGAGGCGTCCGGGGAGAATACCGTCGTCCCGATCTGCTTCCGTACCGCGCCCCGGCGTCGTAGGAAGGCGCCACGATCCCCGCCCCAGCAGCCGGAGTTGTCCCCGCGTGATCACGCTGACCCATGGCATGGTCCTCGCCGCCGGCCTCGGCCTGCGGATGCGGCCGCTGACCGAGACCACCGCCAAGCCGCTGCTGACCCTCGGCGGCCGCAGCCTGCTGGACCACGCGCTGGACCGCCTGGAGGCCGCCGGGGTGCAGCAGGCCGTGGTCAATGCCCATTGGCAGGCCGGGAAGGTCGCCGCCGCGGTCGCCGCCCGCGCCGCGCCGCGCCTGTCCCTGCAGCGGGAGGAATTGCTGCTCGAGACCGGCGGCGGCGTCGCCCGCGCCCTGCCGCATCTGGGCGAGGCCCCCTTCGTCGTCGCCAATGGCGACAGCGTCTGGCTGGACGGGCCGCGCCAGGCGCTCGGCCGCATGGCCGCCGCCTTCGATCCGGCGCAGATGGACGGGATGCTGCTGGTGGTGCGCGCCGCCCAGGTCGACGGCGAGATCGGCCGCGGCGACTTCTTCCTCGACCCGCTCGGCCGTGTCAGGCGGCCGAAGGAGCGCGAGTTGGCCCCCTATGTCTTCGCCGGCGTGCAGATCCTCTCGCCCGGCCTGGTGCGGGACGTGCCGGAAGGCCCCTTCAGCCTGAACATCCTCTATGATCGGGCCATCGACTCGGGGCGGCTGTTTGCCCTGGTGCATGACGGGGTGTGGTTCCATCTCTCGACGCCGCCGGATCTGGAACGGGCCGAGGCCGCGGTGCGGGCGGGGCTGGTGCGGGCGCTGTTCTGAGCCGGGCGTGACGCCCGCCCCGCGGGAAGCGCGCCGATGAGGCTGCACGCCATCCCGGCCCACCTTCCCTTCCTCGATTGCCTCGCGGCCGGCGTGCTGCGGTCGATTCCCGGGGATGCGCCGGAACGCCTTTCCCGCGTCACCATCCTGCTGCCGACGCGGCGCTCGGCCCGCGCGCTGCGGGTCGCCTTCCTGCGCGCGGCACACGGCCGCGCCCTGCTGCTGCCGCGGATGCGGGCGCTGGCCGGGCTCTCGACCGAGGATGCCGACGAGTTGGCCCTGCCCGTGCTGCTCGACCTGCCGCCGGCGGTCGACCCGCTGCGCCGCCAGGCGGTGCTGGCCGGCTACATCGCCCGCCTGCCGAAGGACCGCGGCGGCCCGGCGACGCCGGAGCAGGCCTGGTCGCTGGCCGGGGCGCTCGCCACCCTGCTCGACGAGATCGCGCTGGAGGAGACCGACCTCGACCTGCTGGCCGGCAGCCCGCCCGAGGCGCTGAACGATGCCTGGCTCGAGCGGCTCGAGAAGCTGGTGCCCGACACCCATGCGGCGCATTGGCAGATCACCCTCCGCTTCGTCCGCGGCGTCATGGCGCAATGGCAGGACTGGCTGGCGCGGGAGGGGCTGCTCGACATCGGCATGCGCCGCGCCCAGGCGCTCAGGGCGCAGACCCGCGCCTGGCAGCAGGACCCGCCGCGCGACCCGGTGATCGCCGCCGGCATCGGCGTCGGCGGCACCATCCCGGCCGCCGAGGAGCTGCTGCGCGTCGTCGCCACCGAGCTGCCGCAGGGCTGCGTGGTGCTGCACGGCCTCGACGCCGGCAGCCTGGAGCCGCGGATGTGGGAGGCGATCCACGACGCCCCGACGCATCCCTTCTGCGGCCAGCACCGGCTGCTCCAGCGGCTCGGCGCGCGGCAGGAGGACGTGAAGCGCTGGCATGGCTGCCCGGCCGACGAGGCGGTGCCGCTCGCGGTGCCCGAGCGCCGCCCGGCGCTGCTCGGCATGGCGCTGCGCCCGGCCGCCGGCCTGCCGGCCTGGCAGTCCCGCCGCCCCTCCGAATGGCGGCCGGCGCTGGAGGGCCTCAGCCAGCTCACCGCGCCCGACGCCCAGGCCGAGGCGGTGGCGATCGCGCTGACCCTGCGCGAGGCGCTCGAGGACCCGAAGGCGCGCGCCGCGCTGGTGACGCCGGACCGCGACCTGGCGCGGCGCGTCTCGGCCGAGCTGGCGCGGCATGGCGTGACCGCCGACGACAGCGCCGGCGAGCCGCTGGGCGAGACCCCGGCCGGCGCCTTCCTGCGGCTGCTCGCCCGGCTGGCCGCGACCGAGCTGGCGCCGGTGCCGCTGCTCGCGGTGCTCAAGCACCCCTTGTGCGCCGGCGGCTGGGACCGGCCGCGCTGGGCCGCCGCGGTGCGGCGGCTCGAGCTGGCGGCGCTGCGCGGAGCGCGGCCGGGCCCTGGCCTCGAGGGCCTGCGCGCGGCGGCCCGTGCCGGCCTGGCGCGGGAGGCCGAGGCCGCGGCGCTGGCCGAGGTCATGGCCCTGCTCGGGGTGCTGGAGACGGCGCTCGGCGGCTTCACCGGCCTGCCGGAGGGCGTGACCCGCCCGCCGCGCGACCTGCTCGCGGCGCATCTGGCGGCCGCCGAGGCGCTGGCCGCGACCGCGCTGGTGGCCGGCGGGCTCAGGCTCTATGCCGGGGAGGAGGGCGAGGCGCTGGCCGCGCACCTGGCAGCGCTGGACCCGGCGATGGAGGCGATGCCGCCGGTCGCCGCCGCCGCCTGGCCGGCGCTGTTCGACGCGGCGATGGCGGGCGCCGCGGCGCCGAGCCTCCGCGCGACCCGCGGGCGCGAGCACGGCGCGCATCCGCGGGTCGAGATCCTCGGCCTGCTGGAAGCCCGGCTGCTGACCTTCGACCGCGTGGTGCTGGGCGCGCTCGACGAGACCGTCTGGCCGCTGGCGACCGATCCCGGCCCCTGGATGAGCCGGCCGATGCGGAAGGATTTCGGCCTGCCCGAGCCGGAGGCGCGGATCGGCCGGGTCTGCGCCGACTTCCTGCTGGCGGCCTGTTCCGCCCCGGTCGCGGTGCTGTCGCGCGCCGCCCGGCGCGGCGGCGCGCCGACCGTCCCGGCCCGCTGGCTGACCCGGATCGAGACCTTCCTGCAGGGCCAGGACGGGCTGGCGCTGGACCAGGGCCCGGCCATGGGCTGGGCCGGCCAGCTCGACCGCACCGACCGGCCCGAGCCCTGCGGTCGGCCGGCGCCGCGGCCGCGGCCGGACCAGCGCCCGGCCCGCATCTCCGTCACCCAGGTCGAGACCCTGATCGCCGACCCCTACGCCTTCTATGCGCGGCACGTGCTGCGGCTCAGGGCGCTCGACCCGCTCGATGCCGATGCCGGGGCGCTCGACTACGGCAACCTGGTGCATGCGGCGATGGCCGGCTTCGTCCGCCGCCTCTCGGGCCGGCCCTGGCCCGGTGCCGACGCCGCCCGCGCCCGGTGGGCCGAGGCGGCGCGGGAGGCGCTGGAGCAGGCGGCGCCCCGCCCCGGCCTCGCCGCCTTCTGGACCCCGCGGCTCGACCGCATCGGCGGCTTCGCGGTCGAGCAGGAGGCGGCGATGCGCCAGGGCGAGGGGCCGGTCCCGAGCCTCGTCGAGCTGCGCGGCGAGCTGCCGCTCCGCCTCGACGGGCGGGAGGTGGTGCTGACCGCCTATGCCGACCGCATCGACGTCACGCCGCAGGGCCTGCGGCTGCTCGACTACAAGACCGGCGAGCCGCCGACCGGCGAGGCGGTGCGGGACGGCCGCAAGCCGCAACTGACGCTGGAGGCGGCGATCGCCGCGGCCGGCGGCTTCGAGGGCGTCGCGCCCGCCGATGCCGCGGCGCTGGTCTACTGGAAGCTCTCCGGCGGGCCGGTCCCGGGCGAGGAGAAGCGCGCCGTCGAGGGCGCGCCGCTGGTCCGCCAGCTCGCCGACGATGCGCGCTCGGCGCTGCTCGGCCTGGTCGGCGATTTCCTGCTCGGCGACCGCGCCTTCGTCGCCCGGCCGCATCCGAAGCGGGCGCCGGCCGGCAGCGACTACGACCACCTTTCGCGCCTGGCCGAATGGGCCGGGGCCGAGGACGCGCGGGGGCCGGCATGAGCGCGCCCGGGGATCCGCGCGGCGTGGTGGTCCGGCCAGCGGCCTTCACCGGCGGCTCCGCCGCGGCCCGGACCCGGGCCGAGCAGCAGCAGCGCGCCGCCTCCGACCCGGCGGTCTCCGCCTGGGTCGGCGCCTCGGCGGGCTCCGGCAAGACCAAGGTGCTGATCGACCGCGTGCTGCGGCTGCTGCTCGATCCGGACCAGGTGCCGGGGCGCATCCTCTGCCTGACCTTTACCCGCGCCGCGGCGGCGGAGATGCAGACGCGGCTCCGCCGCCGGCTCGGCGAATGGACCGTGGCGGAGGAGCCGACGCTGGCCGCGCAGATCCGCGGGCTGACCGGCCTCGATCCCGACGACCGGCTGCTCGGCCGCGCCCGCCGGCTGCTGGTCGAGGTGCTGGAGATGCCGGGCGGCATGCGGATCTCGACGATCCACGCCTTCTGCCAGTCGCTGCTGCGCAGCTTCCCGCTGGAAGCCGACCTGCCCCCGCAGTTCACGGTGCTGGAGGAGCAGGAGGCCGCGGCGATGCTGGCCGAGGCGCGCGAGGCGGTGCTGGCGCAGACCGCGGCGGTGACGCGGGAGCTCGCCCTGCTGGCCGGCATCGCCTCGGCCGATACCTTCTCCGACGTCACCCGCGGCCTGCTGCAGGACACCGCGCGGGAGCGGCTGACCCGCTGCCTCGACGGCGGCAACGGCATCGACGGGCTGCGGCTCCGCCTCGCCGCCGCGCTCGGCGCGCCGGACAGCCTGGACGAGGCCGACGTGGTCGCCGCGGCCTGCGCGCCGGAGGAAGCGCCGCTGCGCCTGGCGGCGAGCCTGCTGGGGGCGAGCAAGAACGAGAACGACCGCAAGCGCGCCGGGCGCCTGATCGACTGGATCGAGGCGGACGGGGCGTCGCGCGCCGCGCAATTCGCCGACTGGTGCAGCGTCTTCCACACCAGGGAGGGCACGGTGCGCGCCGCGAGCGGCCTGGCGACGAAAAGCGTCGGCGCCCGGCAGGCGGAGGTGCTGGCGGCGCTGCTGGCCGAGGGCGAGCGGCTGCTCGAGGTCGAGCGCCGGCGCGCCGCCTGCCGGCTGGGCGCCGCGACCGGCGCGCTGCTGGCGCTGGCCGCGCCGGTCATCGCCCGCTACCGCGCGCGGCAGGGCATGGCCGGCATGCTCGGCTACGGCGACCTGATCGACCATGTGCGCCGCATCCTGCAGGACCCCGGCAGCGCCTGGGTGCTCTACAAGCTCGACGGCGGGCTCGACCACGTGCTGCTCGACGAGGCGCAGGACAGCAACCCGGCGCAATGGGGCATCGCCGCCGCGCTGACCGCCGAGTTCTTCGCCGGCAGCGGGGTGGAACGCGCCCGCGCCCGCTCGCTCTCGGCCGCCGCGGTGGAGGCGCCGCGCCGCACCGTCTTCGCGGTCGGCGACATCAAGCAGGCGATCTACGGCTTCCAGGGCGCCGATTCCGCCGGCTTCGCCACCTGGGCGGAGCACTACCGCCGGCAGGTGGCCGATGGCGGCGGCGAGTTCCGCCCGGTGCAGCTCGACGTCTCCTTCCGCTCCACCGCGCCGGTGCTGGCGCTGGTCGACGCGGTCTTCGCCGAGGGGCCGGCCTGCGAGGGCGTGGTCGGCGGCGGCGCGGCGCTGTCGCACGTGCCCGACCGCATCGGCCATGCCGGCTGCGTGGAGCTCTGGCCGCTGCTGCGCCCGGCCGAGACGCCGGCGCCCGAGCCCTGGCAGGTGCCGAAGGTGCCCGAGCGCGTCGCCAGCGCCGAGGCGCTGATGGCCGAGGCCCTGGCCGCGCGCATCGACCACATGATCCGGCACGAGCCGCTGGCGGCGCGCGGCCGCCCGGCGCGGGCCGGCGACGTGCTGGTGCTGCTGCGCAAGCAGGCCAACGTCGCGCTCGTCCCGCTGCTGGTGCGCGCGCTGAAGGCGCGGCAGGTGCCGGTCGCCGGCGTCACGCGGGTCAAGCTGGTCGAGCACATCGCGGTCATGGACCTGCTCGCGCTCTGCGACGTGCTGCTGCTGCCCGAGGATGATCTCCAGCTCGCGGCGCTGCTGAAGAGCCCGCTCGTCGGGCTGTCGGAGGAGGCGCTGCTCGGCCTCGCGCATGGCCGGCCCGGCTCGCTCTGGGGCGCGCTGATGGCGCGGCGGGCGGAAGCCGCCGAGGGGCCGGAGGCGCTGGCCGCGGCCTGGCTGGCGCGGCTCTCCGGCCGGGCCGACCTGGTGACGCCGCATGCGCTGCTGGCGGAGGTGCTGGGCGAGGCCTCGGCCGATGGCAGGCCCGGCCGGGCGCGGCTGCTGGCGCGGCTGGGGCCGGAGGCGGCGGACGTGCTGGACGAGCTGCTGAACGCCGCGCTGGCCTACGAACGCAAGCACCCGCCGAGCCTGCAGGGCTTCCTGCACTGGCTGCGCCAGGGCGGCGCCGAGGTGAAGCGGGAGGCCGAGGGCAGCGGCGACGCGGTGCGGATCATGACCGTGCACAACGCCAAGGGGCTGCAGGCGCCGGTCGTCATCCTGGCCGATGTCGGCCCCGGCCGGGCGCCGGAGACGCTGCGCTGGCTGGAGCAGGACGGCCTGTCGCTGCCGCTCTGGGCGCCGAACAAGTCCTTCCATGCGCAGGCCTACCTCGATGCCAAGGCGCGCGACGAGGCGAAGCGGCAGCAGGAGGAGAACCGCCTGCTCTACGTCGCGCTGACCCGGGCCGAGGACCGGCTGCTGGTCTGCGGCTGGGGCAAGGACCCCGGCGAGTGGTACACCCATGTGAAGGCCGGCTTCCTGCGGCTGGCGGATGCGGGCCGTGCCGCCGAGGCGCCCTTCGACCATGCCGGCTTCGGCGCCCCCGCGGCCTGCGACTTCGGCGAGGCGGTGCTGTGGCGCGCCGCCTGCGGCCAGGAGGCCGCGCCGCAGCCGGATGCGGTCGCCGCCGCGGCGGACAGCGCCGGCCCGCTGCCCGGCTGGGCCACCCGCCCCGCCCCGCCCGAGGCCGCCGAGGTGGCCATCCTGCCCTCCGCCCTGCCCGGCGAGACCGAGACGCCGGCCGCGGCGCCGCATGGCGAGGCCGACCCGGGCGGGCGGCGGTTCCGCCGCGGCCGGGTGATCCATGCGCTGCTGCAGCACCTGCCGGAGCGGCCGGAGGCGGAGCGAGAGGCGGCGGCGCGGCGCTTCCTCGCCCGGCCAGGCCATGGGCTGAGCGAGGCCGAGCAGGCGGAGACCGCGGCCGAGGTGCTGGCGCTGCTCTCGGCGCCCGATGCTGCGGCCGCCTTCGCCCCGGGCAGCCTGGCCGAGGCGCCGATCGCCGGCCGCGTCGGCGGGCGGCTGGTCGCCGGCCAGGTGGACCGGCTGGTGGTGACACCCAGGCGCGTGGTGGTGCTGGACTACAAGACCAACCGGCCGCCGCCCGCGACCGCCGGGCAGGTGCCGGAGCTCTACCTCAGGCAGATGGCGGCCTACCGCGCGGTGCTGCGCCAGGCCTTTCCCGGCCGGGCGGTGGATTGCGTGCTGGTCTGGACCTATGGCGCGCGGCTGATGCCGCTGCCGGGGGATTTGCTGGACCAGCATGCGGCGGTGGAGCCCGCGTAAAGCGGATGGCCGGAGGGCGTGAACGCCCGGACGCCTGAATCCGCTTGGAAGACAAAGGCCTACAGTGGTGTCGCGTTCAGCTTCGCGCGCAAACCGCTGCAGCCCCGCCTCCGCGCCGCGCGCATGACGGGCCTGCTATCTCGCCATCCTTGACCCGGAGCCCCCGGCGCCCGACCTTTGCGGCGGAACAGGGGCACCCCGCCCCGGCAGACGAGGCACCACCGATGAGCGAACTCACCAAGGCCGTCACCGACGACAGCTTTAAGCAGGACGTGCTCGACGCTTCCGGCGCCGTGCTGGTGGATTTCTGGGCCGAGTGGTGCGGCCCCTGCCGGATGGTCGGGCCGATCCTCGACGAGCTCGCCTCGGAATTCGAGGGCAAGCTGACCATCGCCAAGGTGAACATCGACGAGAACCCGATGACGCCGAACGAATACGCCGTGCGCGGCATCCCGACCATGCTGCTCTTCAAGGACGGCAAGCTGCTGGACACCAAGGTCGGCGCCTCGCCCAAGGGCCCGCTGCGGGAGTGGATCCAGGGCCAGATCGGGTAGGGCAAGGCCGGGGGGACGGCCGTCTCCCCGGATCCCTCGTCCCTTGCCCTGGGGCCGGCGCCCGCCGCGCCGCGGCTGCCGGACCCACGAGAAAGAAGACCGGGGTTCGGCGCGGGAACGCTTTTCCCTCCCCGCGCTTTGCCCGCCATGATCCGCAGCATCCTCGCCCTGCTCCTCCTGCTGGCCGCCGGCGCCGCCCGCGCCCAGCCCTTCACCGTCACCGACTTCGCCACCGGGCTCGACCATCCCTGGGGCGCCGCCTTCCTGCCTGATGGCCGCCTGCTGGTGACCGAACGCCCCGGCCGGCTGCGGCTGGTCGGCCGGGACGGCCAGGTTTCCGCGCCGCTCGCCGGGGTGCCGGAGGTCGAGGCGCGCGGCCAGGGCGGGCTGCTCGACATCGCCCTCGCGCCGGATTTCGCCCGCACCCGCGAGCTCTACCTCTGCCAGGCCATGGCGGTGCAGGGCGGCGCGCTGACCCGGCTGGTGCGCGCCCGGCTCTCGCCCGACGCCGCGGCGCTGGAGGCGGCGACCCCCATCCTCGACGCCACGCCGCCGCAGGAGCAGGGCCGCAACCACTGGGGCTGCCGGATCGCCTTCGCCCGGGATGGCGCGCTCTTCCTGTCCACCGGCGACCGCTACGTGACCAAGCTGCGGGCGCAGCGGCCGGACGACCTGGCCGGCAAGGTGCTGCGCCTCGCCCGCAACGGCGCGGCGCTGCCGGACAACCCCTTCGCCAACCGCCCCGGCACCCGCGCCGAGATCTTCACCCTCGGCCACCGCAACCCGCAGGGGCTCGCCTTCAACCCCTGGACCGGCAGCCTCTGGCAGGCGGAGTTCGGGGCACGCGGCGGCGACGAGATCAACCTGCTCCGCCCCGGGCGCAACTACGGCTGGCCGCTGGTGACCAAGGGCGTCGACTACGACGGCAGCAGGATCGGCGAGGGCGCCTCCCGCCCCGACCTGGAGGAGCCGGTGCATTGGTGGGTGCCCTCGGTCAGCCCCTCCGGCATCGCCTTCTACGACGGCGCCGCCTTCCCGGCCTGGCGCGGCAGCCTCTTCGTCGCGGCGCTGAACCCGCCCGGGCTGGTGCGGCTGGCGACCGAGGGCGACCGGGTCGTGGGGGAGGAAAGGCTGCTGCAGGGCGGCCCCCGGCTGCGCCAGGTGGTGCCGGGGCCGGACGGGCTGCTGTATCTGCTGACGGACGATACGCGCGGGCGGGTGCTGCGGCTGGCGCCGCGCTAGCGCAGGCTGCGGCCGGAGCCACCTGCGCGACCAGGCGAAAGGATCGGGCGGCTTCCGCGCGCCGGGGCATGGGAAGGCTGCTCCGGGCCGGATCGCCGCCGGACGCGGCGGCGCCGTGCCGGCCGGGGCGCGGCGCCGGCGGCGGACCCGCCGCGCCCGGCCCTCGCGGCGACGGATTGCCTGCCGCAATGCGCAACAAGTTGTTTGACCCGAATCCGAAAGACACCATAGGTTGTGTTCGGCGAGAGAACTTCGCTCACCCAACCAGGATGGCGGCCATGCAAGCCCAGGACTCCCTGCCCTTCCTCCACCAGGCCGTGACGATCCCCGGCAGCTGCGCCAGGGAGCGGCGGTCCCTGCTCGAGGCGCTGAACGCCCTGTCCAGGCGGGCCGAGGCGGCCGGCCTTGACCTGACCGCGGCGCGGCTCCGCGCGGCCGGCAAGCTCGCCTGCGCCGAGCTGGTCGAGGTCAGGCTGAAGGGACTCGCCTGACGCCTTCAGCGCCGGGGTGCCGGCGCCGCGTCAGAGCAGGCCTCCCTGCCTGAAGCTCAGGACGCGGCCCTTGCCGATGATGATGTGGTCGTGCACGACGATCGACATGACCGCCCCGGCGGTGCGGATCTCCTGGGTCATCTCGATATCCGCCCGGGACGGCGTCGGGTCGCCGGACGGGTGGTTGTGGACCAGGATCAGCGCGGTGGCGTGCAGTTCCAGGGCGCGCCTGACGACCTCCCGCGGGTAGACCGGCGTGTGGTTCACCGTGCCGCGCGCCTGGGCTTCGTCGGCGATGAGCCGGTTCTTGGTGTCGAGGAACAGGATCCTGACCTGCTCCGTCGTCTCCCGCGCCAGCGCCGCGGTGAGGTAGTCGATGAGCCGGTCCCACTTGTTCAGGACCGGCGCCTCCATCACCTCGGCCCGCGCCAGGCGCAGGGCGGCGGCCTGGACCAGCTTCAGCGCGGCGACGCTGTGCTGGCCGAGCCCCCGCGTGTCGAGCAGCACCTGCTGCGGCGCCGCCAGCACGTTGGCGAAGCTGCCGAAGCGGTTGATCAGCGCCTTCGCCAGCGGCTTGGTGTCGCCCTTCGGGATGGCGAGGAACAGCAGCATCTCGAGCATCTCGTAGTCCGCCAGCGCGTCCGGCCCGCGTTCCAGGAGCTTGTCGCGCATCCGCGCGCGATGGCCGTGCGGCCCGGTGCTCGGGAAGGGCAGCGCGGGGTTCGCCATGGGGTCCGCGACGCTGGCCGGGACCAGTTCCGGCCCGAACGGGTCGGACGGCGCGCGGCGCTCGACGAGGCCGGGCCTGCTGGCCTCGCCGAAGCCGCGCCGGGCGTGCGGGGCGGACGGTTCTGGATACGGCCTCGGGGCCGCGGCCGCGCCCTGCGTCGTCGCCGGCTTCCGCGCCGCCCCCGTGCCGAACAACCGGTTCCACCACACCTGGCCCCACCCCCATGCCGAGCCGAAACAATCTGCCATACCGGCACAGCGTGTTAATAGAAATTAATTTGTTATTGTTATTGACCGCAACACTCTGCCGGCAGGACTTCGACCTGTGTGCGGACCGCAAGTCATCCGGAGAATTGGCGTGCCGCTTGACTGGCATCGGCCGTTGATCCGCCGGTCCGACGGCCAGCGGCCGCGCCAGCCCGGCCATGCGGGTCGCCGCCGGGCAGCGGGCCCGCGGCGCGGGCGATGCGCCGGGACCAGGGCGCGGAACCGGGGCGCGGAACCGGGGTGCCCGATCCGCCCCGGCCCTCCCGCGCGAGGGCCGATCCCGGCCATGCCGATCTGCGGCAGCGCGACCCCTTCCCTGTGAGTCCCCCGCGACCGGCCGGCCGCGCCTGCCGCGCGCCGCGCTCGAGCGGCTCCGCTTCGCGCCGGCCGGCGGAAACCGCTGCATCCCCGTGTTCGGACGGGCAAGCCGCTCCGACCGGATGATCCCGCCGGTCGGAGCTTGCGCTAGGCCAGCACCACGTCCCGGTCGATGAACCGCACCAGCTCGATCCCGACCAGCCGGTCCGTCCCCTCCGGCCCCACCGCCAGCCAGCTGCCATCCGCCATGTGCCTCAGCACCGTGCCGGCGCGCGCCACGCCGAAGACGGCCATGTCGCTGCCCGCGCCGCCATCCAGCAGGTCGTTGCCGGCACCGCCGAGCAGCGTGTCGCCGCCGGCGCCGCCGCGCAGCGTATCCGCCCCGGCGAGGCCGAGCAGCCAGTCGTCGCCGGCGCCCCCGGTCACCGATTCCCGCTCGATCCCCTGCAGACGGGTGGTGTCGGTGCCGTCGGACAGCAGGAAGCCGGCGCCGTCCAGGTCCAGCCGCAGCGCCCGGGTCGCGCCGGCCCGGCTGACCGAGGCGAAATCCGCCCCCGCCCCGCCGTCCAGCAACGCGGCCCAGTCGGCGGAGATCAGCGTGTCGTCGCCGGCGCCGCCGAGCAGCACGTCGCGCCCGAGATTGCCATCCATCGCGTCGTTGCCGTCGCCGCCCGTCAGCGTGTCGCTGCCCGCGCCGCCGCGCAGCGTGTCGCGGCCATCCTGGCCGAGCAACAGGTCATTGCCCGCGCCGCCATCCAGGATGTCCCCGAGGGCGCCGCCCGAGAGCGTGTCGTCGCCGGCCGCGCCGACCAGCGTCGCCGCCTCGGTCAGCGCTGCGGGCAACAGCAGCGCATCGGCGCCGGTGCCGCCCTCGAAGCGCTCCACCCCGGCCGGCGGCAGGCCGCGGAGGTCGAGCAGGTTGGCCCCCGCCGGCGCCACCCAGCGGTCGGCCCCGGCGCCGCCGTCGAGGCTGTCGGCGAAGGTCGCGGCGTCGGCGAAGGCCAGCGCCCGCTGCGTGCCGTCGCCGAGGCCGAGCAGGAGGGTCCCGGTGAAGCGGGCATCGGCCTCGGGCTGCAGCAGGTCGTTGCCGGCGCCGCCCTGCAGCAGGTCGGCCCCCGGCCCGGGCTGCAGCGTGTCGTTGCCGGCGCCGCCCGAGAGCGTGTCGGCGCCGGCGCCGCCCTGCAGCATGTTGGCCCTGGCGCTGCCCGCCAGCAGGTCGGCGAAGGGGCTGCCGCGGGCATGATCGATCAGCAGCAGCCGGTCGGTGCCGCCCCAGCCGTCCTGGGCGCTGCCGGCGGCGAGGTCGACCGCGACCGCGGCCGGGTCGCCGGCATGGTCGGCCGCCACCGAGGTGCCGAGGGCCGGCCCGCGCAGCGTGTCGTCGCCGGCCAGGCCGCGCAGGTAGGTAAAGCCGCCCGGCAGGGCCAGGCCGGTCAGGTCGTCCCCGAGGCGGGAGCCCCAGGCGCTCTCGATGTTCAGCAGCGTGTCGCGGCCGCCCCAGGGATCGGTCGCCCAGCCGCCCGTGAGGTCGACCACGGCGCCGCGCAGCGGCAGGTCCGACCCTGGGGCGACGGCGTCATAGGCGGCGATGTCGTGGCCCGCGCCGCCGTCCAGCGTGTCGTCGCCGGCGCCGCCCGCCACGGCCTCGATCCCCGCCAGCCCGTCGGTGCCGGAGGGCTTGGCGGCGGTGCCGGCGGCGAGGTCGATGACCACCGCGCCGGCGCCGGCATAGCGCCATTCGTCCGTGCCCGCGCGGCCGTCGAAAACCTTGTCGCCGCCGGCGCCGGAGAGGAAGACGTCGTTGATCGCCGAGCCCAGCACCGTGTCGGCGAAGCCGGAGGTGACCGCCACCCGGCGGACATTGACCAGCGTGTCGGTGCCGCCCCAGCCGTCCTGCGCGGTGCCGACGGCGAGGTCGATCCAGGCCGCCGCCGGGCTCGAGGCGTAGCTGGCCTGCACGCCGGGGCCGTTGCTGCCGACCAGCGTGTCGTTGCCTGCCCGTCCCTCGAGGCTGGTGGCGAAGAGGCCGCTGCCGGCGCCGCCGCCGTCCAGCCGGTCCGCGCCGGCGGTGCCGGCGAAGGCATTGATGCCGGTGAAGGCATCCATGCCGCCGGCCGACTTCGCCACCGTGCCGGCGCCGTAGCCGGTCAGCTTCAACGCGATGCTGCCGGCCAGCGCGGCATAGCTCAGCGCATTGCCCGCCCCGGCGCCGCCGGCGATGCGGTCGCTGCCGGCGCTGCCCTGGAAGGCCTCCGTCCCGCTGCCGCCGCCCAGGCTGTCGTCGCCCGCGGTCCCGCCGCGCTGCACCCCGGGGCCGAGGACCGAGAGGAAGGTGCCGGCGACGAAATCCTCCGGCCCGATCGCCAGCGGCTGGCTGGTGGAGCCGATGCGCCAGACCGCGTCGGTCGCATCGAGCCGGCCGTTGCGGTCGAGGTCGAGCACCAGCCAGCCGCCGGCCGGCTGCGTGCCGCCGGCCAGGGCCGGCACCCAGAAGACCTGAAAGGCGCCGGTCGCGCCGTTCGGCAGCGCCGGCAGGGCGGTGCCGGGCGCGAGGGCCGCAAGCGGCCGGGTGACGCCGCCCCAGAGCAGGGCGCGGGCGATGCCGTCCTCCCCCGCATAGGTGCCGGCATCGACCCCGGCCAGCGCGTCGCTGATCCGCAGCCGGTCGCCCTCGGCGCGGGAAAAGGCGGGCAGCAGGTCGAGCCCGGCCAGGCTGGACCAGGCGGCCTCCCCCATCGCCTGCAACAGGATGCCATCGGCCCCGGCGCCGCCCACCAGGGTGTCGGCGCCGCGGCCGCCTTCCAGGCTGTCGTCGCCATCCCCGCCGGCGAGGCTGTCGTTGCCCTCGCCGCCCTGCAGCAGGTCGTCGGCCGCGCCGCCCAGCAGGGTGTCGCCGCCCATGCCCCCGACCAGCACGTCCGGCCCGGCGCCGCCATCGAGCCGGTCGTTGCCCGCGCCGCCGTCGAGGCTGTCGAAGCCGTCGCCGCCCGCGAGGCTGTCCTGGCCCTCGCCGCCCGAAAGCGTGTCGTTGCCCTCGCCGCCCGACAGCGTGTCGTTGCCGGCGAAGCCGTGCAGCCGGTCGGCCGCGGCGGTGCCGGCCAGGCTCTCCGCCCCGGTGGTGCCGAGCCCGGCGAAGGTCCCGGGCAGGAAGGCTTCCGGCCCGATCGCGGCCTCGAGCCGCACCACGAGGTCGGCGGCGCCGAGCAGGCCGTCGCGGTCGGCATCCAGCACCAGCCAGCCGCCGCCGGCGGCATCCGGCAGCCAGCGCAGCAGGACGCCGAGCCCGCCGGTCGGGTCCGGCAGGGCGAGGCCGGCCACCGGCGCGGCGACCGGGGCCAGCCGGCCGCCCCAGCCGAGCGGCAGCGTCCCCTGGCCGGGCAGGCCCCAGGTGCCGGTGGCGATCGGCCAGAGCGCCTCGCCGACGGGCTGTGCCCGCAGCGCCAGGCGGTCACCCGCGGCGAGGTCGAGATCGAGGATGCGGAGCGGCGCGGCGAGGCCCGACTCCACCCCGGCGACGCCCTGCAGGACAAACAGGTCGGCGCCCGCGCCGCCGGCCAGCGTATCGCCGCCGCCGCCGCGCAGCGTATCCGCGCCCTCGCCGCCCGCCAGCGAATCGGCACCGGCGGCGCCCTGCAGCAGGTCATCCCCCGCGGTGCCGGTCAGCGTCGCCAATGTCCCTTCCGCCCCCCTTGTCCCGCATGGGCCGGAAGGCGGCCCGCGGCGGGAAGGGTTAGGCGAAGGCGGCTTGCGGAAGGGTGAAGGCGGCGGCGCCCCGGCTCAGAACCGCTTCAGCAGCCGGTCGATGTATTCCAGTTCCTCGGCCGGCCGCTCGCGCTCGCCGCCGCGCTTGCGCAGTTCCTCCTGCAGCCGCCGGGTCCGCAGCAGCTCCGCCTCCTCCGGCACCCGGGTATCGGCGCCGTTGTCGGCATTGCCGTTCACGTCGCGCGACCGGCGTCCCAGCGGGTCGCGCCCCTCGCCCTGGCCCTGCGCCTGGTCCTGGCCCTGGCCGCCGGGCTGGTTCTCCCCGGCCATGTCCTGCGGGTCGCCCTCCTCCTCGCCCTCCTGGCCCTGCTGGCCGAACTGGCGCTGCATCGACTGCGCCATCTGCTTGCCGCCCTCCTGCAGGGCCTTCAGGGCGCGCTGCTGGGCATCCCGCGCGTCGCCGCCCTGGCGCAGCGCCTCCTGCGCTTCCCGCATCGCCTGGTCGGCGCGGCCGAGGCCTTCCGGAACCTCGCCGGTCAGGTCGCCGAACTGCTGCATCAGCTCGCCGAGCGCTCGGCGCAGGGCGCGCTGGCGGCGGGCGTCCTGCTCGCGGTCGGCCTGGGACCGTGCGTCCTGCTGCGGCTCGCCCTGCTGGCCCTGCTGCTGCTGGGAGGGATCCTGCGGCCAGCGGAAGTTCTGCTGGTTCAGCCGCTGCTGGCGGTTCTGCGCGGCGCGGTCGCGCTCGCTGCCCTCGGCGCGCTGGTGGCTGCGGTCCAGCATCTCGGACTCGCGCTTCACCATGTCCTGCACGACGCCCATCTGCTGCTGGCCCTTCTCGCGCTTCTGCTGCCGCTCCGGGTTCTCGGCCTTCTGCACCCGGCCTTCCTCCAGCGCCTTCAGCATCTCCTCGAGCTCGGCCAGCTCCTTCTTCGCGTCCTCGGGGCGGCCCTCCTTCGCCGCCTGCTCCATGCGCCTGGTCTTCCGCTCCATCTCCTTCTGGTCGAGCATCTTCGATTGCGGGTCGAAGGGGATGGCCTCGGCGTTCTCGCGCTGCAGCTTCTCGGCCAGCGCGTCGAGGTGCTGGCGGATGGCGTCGCGCAGTTCCTGGATGCGGCGCTGCAGCTCGGCGCGTTCCTCGGCCTGCTTCTGCTGCTGCTCTGGCGTCGCCTGCTGCTGCTGCTGGTCCTGCTGCTTGTCCTGCTCGGCCTGGTCGAGCGCCTGGCGCAGGGCTTCCCGCGCCTGCTGCAGGGCGCGGGCGGTGCGGCCGTCGCGGCCTTCCTCCAGCGCGATGGCGACCTGCCAGAGGATCTCCTGCACCTCCGGCACCGCCTCCGGCCGGCGGTCGACGATCAGCCGGCTGCGGGCCACGCGCAGCGCCAGGTAGGTGGTGGTGTCGTGCTCGAAGGCTTCGGGCGCGGCGGCGACCGCTTCCAGCTCGCGCCGGGCCGGGGCGCGGCGCTCGGGCTCGAGCGAGAGCTCCTTCCGCACCGCGATCAGGCGCTTCGCCACGGGATGGTTGAAGCTGCGCTCCGGCAGGGCGAGGCCGGCGGTCCCCGACACCCCCTCCTGCCCCGCGCCGTCGCGGGCAAAGAGTTGCGCCTGCACCTCGAGCCCGGCCCAGGGATGCGAGGACAGGTCGGGCGTCGCCGCCCCCTTGGCCTGCTTCGCCTGGCCGGAGGGCAAGGGCAGGTCGACCACCAGCGGCGGCGCCTCCGGCCGCGCCTTCAGCCGCAGCTCGGCGCGCAGCCCGGCGAGGCCCCAGTCGTCCTCGGCCTTCCAGGGCAGCCGGGTGCCGAGGCCGCGCGGCGCCCGGGCCGGCGGCTCGGCGAAGGCGACGGTCGGCGGCGCGTCGGCCTGCACCGCCAGCGCCCAATGCGCGAGCTCGGCGCCGTCGCGGCGCACCGCGAGGCGGCCGCCATGCTCCAGCATCGCCTCGGCGATGAAGCTGGCGGCGTCGAGCGCGCGGAAGGGGGTGGCCTTCGCGTCCAGCAGCAGGTCGGGCGCGGCGCCCTGGCCGCCGGAGACGCTGACCTGCAGCTTGCTGCCGGCCGGCACCGTGGCGGCGCCGCCGGCGGGGTCGAGGAAGACCGGCGCCGCGCCGGTGTAGCCCGGCGGGGTCACCCAGGCCTCAAGCTTCAGCGAGGGCGTCGGCGGCGGGCCGGCGAAGGCGGGGGTGACGGCGCGGCGCAGCCGCTCGGGCGCCTCGGTGCCGGCGACGGTCAGCGCCGCGACGACGCCGAGCAGCACGGCGGCGCGCAGCGCGCGCGGGTCGCGCGCCGGCAGGCCGGGGCGCGGGCTGCCGATCCGCAGCCGCCGGATCTGCGCCGCGGCGCGCTGCTGGTGCACCTGCCAGAGCGCGAGGCCGGCCGGGTCGGTGCCCGAGGGGCGGTCGGACAGCGCCGCCAGCGGCCGGTGCCGGAGGCCCGACATGCGTTCCAGCCGCCGTTCCGCCCCGGCATCGTCGGGCAGGCGGAAGCCGCGCCAGGCGCGCCAGCCGGCCCAGCCGAGCAGCCCGGCGAAGCCCAGCAGCAGCAGGATGTGCAGCGGGCCGGGCAGTTGCTGCGGCAGGTCGAGCAGGGCGACGACGAGGAACAGGCCGAGCAAACCGAGGACCGGCCAGGCCCGCGGCCAGGCGGCCTCCCAGAAAAGGGCGAGCCGCGCGAGGCGGCGCCGGCGCCGGAGCGCCGCGGCGAGGCCCGCGGGGGGATTGCCCCCCGGGGCTGCCGGCCCGGTGCCGCTCAGGGGGACCGCTCCTCGAGCCAGTCCGGGATGCGGTTCCCGGCGAGCAGGGCTTCGTAGGACTGCCGGTCGCGGGTGACGGCGAAGCGGGTGCCGTCCACCAGGACCTCGGCGGCCAGGGGCCGCATGTTGTAGGTGCTGCTCATCGCCGCGCCATAGGCTCCCGCATCGAGGAAGGCGACCAGCGCGCCCGGGGTCATAGATGGCAACGCCCGGCCGCGCGCAAAGGTGTCGCCGGTCTCGCAGACCGGGCCGACCACGTCGGCCGGCGCGACGGGGGAGACGAAATCGACCGGGCCGACCGGCAGGATGCCGTGCCAGGCCTCGTACATCGCCGGGCGGACCAGGTCGTTCATGGCGGCGTCGAGCACCAGGAAGCGGCGATCCGCCCCCTGCTTCTGCAGCACCACGGAGGCCAGCAGCAGGCCGGGGGGACCGGCGATCCAGCGGCCGGGCTCCAGCATCACCGGCAGGTTCAGGCGGCCGAGGCTGGCCTTGATGGCGCCGGCCAGCGCTTCCGGCATCGGCGCCGGCTCGTCCCGGTAGGGGATGCCGAGGCCGCCGCCGCAATCGACGTGCTTCACCGGCAGCCCGGCGGCCCAGAGCGCCTCGACCAGCTCGGCCAGCCGCGCATAGGCGGCGCGGTAGGCGGCCATGCCCGAGGTGATCTGGCTGCCGATATGGGTGGCGACGCCGACGGGCTCCAACCCCGGCAGGCCGGCGATGCGGGCATAGAGCGCGGGGGCGTCGTCGATGGCGACGCCGAACTTGTTCTCGGACCGGCCGGTGGTGATCTTGGCGTGGGTCCTGGCATCGACGTCCGGGTTCACCCGCAGCGCGACGCGGGCGGTGCGGCCGAGCGAGGCGGCGATCGCCGAGAGCATCGCCGCCTCCTCGGCGGATTCGATGTTGATCTGGGCGATGTCCTCGGCGATGGCGAGGCGGAGCTCGCGCTCGGTCTTGCCGACGCCGGAGAAGACGATGGCCGAGCCGGGGATCCCGGCGGCGCGGGCGGCACGCAGCTCGCCTTCCGAGACGACGTCGGCGCCGAGCCCCTCGGCGGCCAGCACGCGCAGCACCGCGAGGCTGGTATTGGCCTTCACCGCGTAGTGGATGCCGGCGCGCAGCCCGTCGCCGACCAGCGCGGCCTGCAGCGCCCGGGCGCGGCGGCGCAGGGCGCCGGCGGAATAGACCCAGGTGGGGGTGCCGGCGGCGGCGGCGATGCGGGCGAGCGGCACGCCCTCCACCATCAGCCCGTCCAGGGCGTTCATGGAGAGGTGCGGACGCGCGGCGAGAAGCTCGGCGAAGCTGGGGTCGGGATCGGCGGGGGCGATCGGAAGCGGGGCGGCCATCCCGCATTGTGCGGCGCGGGAGGGGGGTGGGACAAGCGGCGCGTGGGGGCGGACAGGCAAGGCCGGGGAGGGAAACAGGTATTCCCTCCCCGAACCCCTTCCTTCCCTTTTGTGGGTCAGGTACTCGCCGCGCGGCGAGTACCCGGCCCAGAGAAACAGATGAGGGGGTCCGGGGGGAGAATACCTTCTCCCCCGGCCTTCGCCTCAGGCGTAGGCGACCCGCCCCCTGCGCCGCAGCACCAGCCATCCGGCGATCACGATCGTCACCAGGTTCCAGGCGATCCCGTTCGCCACCGCCGCGCGGTAGGACCCGGTCAGGTCGAAGGCGAGGCCCGACATCCAGCCGCCGATCGCCATGCCGACCAAGGTCGCCGACAGCGCGATGCCGACCCGGACGCCGACCTGCGCGGCCGGCACGTTCTCCCGCACGATGACCGCGTAGGTCGAGACGATGCCGCCCTGGAACAGGCCGAAGATGCCGGAGACGAGGTAGAGCGAGACCAGCCCGTCGAAGGGCAGGAAGAGCGCCAGCGCCACCGCCTGCAGGCTGGCCGAGAGCAGCAGCGTCGCGGTGCTGCCGATGCGGTCGAGGATGGCGCCGAAGCCGAGCCGGCTGACCACGCCGCAGGCCAGCATGACCGAGAGCATCTCCGCCCCCCGCGCCGGGCCGTAGCCGAGGTCGACGCAATAGGCGACGATATGGACCTGCGGCATGGCCATGGCGATGCAGCAGGCGATGCCGGCGATGCCCAGCAGCACCTGCAGCGTATTGGGCCGGAGGCCGAGCGGGCTGGCCGCGGCGGCATCGGCCGTGACCCGCACCGGCTCCTGCCGCGGTGCCGGCCGGCGCAGCACCAGCACCAGCGGCAGCATGAGCACGAGGCAGGCGAGGCCGATCATCACGTGCGTCTGGCGCCAGCCATAGGCGGCGATGCCGGCCTGCACCAGCGGCGGCCAGACCGCGCCGGCGAAGTAGTTGCCGCTGGCCGCGAGCGAGACCGCGAAGCCGCGCCGCCGGCGGAACCAGAGCGAGGTATCGGCGACCAGCGGCCCGAAGGTCGCGCAGCTGCCGAGCAGCCCGATCAGCCCGCCATGAATGAGGGCGAACTGCACCATGCTGGTCGCCTGGGCCGAGAGCACGTAGCCGGCCGCGAGCGCGACGATGCCGATCAGCACGGGGACCAGCACGCCGAAGCGGTCGGACAGCTTGCCCATCAGGATGCCGCCGGCGGCGAAGCCCAGCGTGGTCAGCGTATAGGGCAGCGCCGCATCGGCCCGGGCCGTGCCGAATTCGGCCTGCACCGCCGGCAGCGCCACGACGATGGACCAGAGCCCGACGCCGCCCAGCGTGCTGAGCGAGACGGAGGCGGCGAGCCGCATCCAGGCATAGCGGCTGTCCACGCCGGCCTCGGCGCGGTCCATGACAGGCATGCGTTCCTCCCGGCGTCTCCGCGCCGGGCGGGAGCATCGCAGCTGGGGACGCGCTTGGGGAGGGGGACCCGGCGCGCCGATCCAGCCCTCCGCGCCCGGCGGCGCTCCGGCCACCGGCGCGCATCTCGCGTGCCGATTCAGCCCTCCGCGCCCGGCGGCGCTCCGGCCATCGGCGCGCGTCTCGCGTGCCGATTCAGCCCTCCGCGCCCGGCGGCGCTCCGGCCATCGGCGCGCTCAGCCCTGCTGCGCGCCGGAGGCGATGATCAGCGGCCGCAGCCTCTCGTATTGCTGCACCCGGTAGGCGGCGACCTCCTCGGGCGTCGCCCACCAGGTCTCGGCGCCCTGCTCGAAATAGGACCGCTTCAGGTCCTCGCTCTCGAGCGCCCGCTTCGAGAGCGCGTTCATCCGCGCGACCATCGCCGGCGGCAGGCCGGCGGGCGCGATCAGGCAGGTCCAGGAGACGATGTCGAAGCCGGGCAGGAATTCCGCGAGGCTCGGCAGCTCGGGCGCGACCGGGCTGCGCTTGGCGCTGGTCACGGCCAGCGCGCGGACCTTGCCCTGCCGCGCCTGGGCGATGGCGCCGGGGATGTTGTCCAGCATGAACTGCACGCGGCCGGCGATCAGGTCGATCATCGCCGGCGCCGCGCCGCGATAGGGCACGTGCTGGATGTCGAGCCCGGCGAGTTGCCCGAGCATGGCGCCCGAAAGGTGCAGCGTCGTCCCAGGCCCGGCCGAGCCGTAGGAATACTTCCCCGGGTTCGCCTTCAGCAGCGCGATCAGCTCCGGCACCGTGCGCACCGGCAGGTCGTTGTTGACGACCAGCAGGTTGGGCAGCTTCCAGAGCCCGGTGGCGAAGGTGAAGTCCTTGGCGGGGTCGAAGGGCAGGCTGGCCTTCAAGGTCGGCGAGATGGCGTGCGAGGCGATGCCGCCGAGCCCGACGGTCAGCCCGTCCGGCCGCGACCGCGCCACCGCCTCCACGCCGATGTCGCCGCCCGAGCCGCCGCGGTTCTCGACGACGAATTGCTGGCCGGTGACCTCCGTCATCTTCTGGCACCAGAGCCGCGACAGCGTGTCGGTGGACCCGCCCGGCGGGTAGGGGTTGATGTAGCGGATCGCCTGGTTCGGCCAATCCGCGCCCTGGGCGGCGCCCGCGGCGGTACCAGTGGCGGCGCCGGGTCCCGCCTGGGCGCGAGCAAGGCCCGGGCTGGCGAGCGGGGCGGCAAGCGCGGCGGCCAGCAGGCCACGCCGCGGCAGGGACCCGGCGGTGCCGGGTCCGGCTCTATCGGTCATCAGTCGTCCTCCCGGCCGCCCATGTGCCCGGGCGCCGCCGCCAGCCTGCCACCACCCGTCGCGCGGCGCCATGGTCACGGCGGGGCCGGGCACCGCCGGCCGGGGCGACAGGCGGGCGCCCGGCGTCCCGCGACGGTGCGCAGGGTGGCCCCGAAGGCGGGGCGGGTTGCCGCCGGGCGCGCCGCCCGCGGGACGCGACGCCCCACCGGCCGCGGCGCTGCGCCGCGGCAGCGCCGGTCATCCGGCCGCCGCGAATTGCTCATCCAGCCAGTCCAGGACGCGCCGGTTGAGCAGCGAGCGGTTCTGCATCTCGCAATGGCCGCCCGCGCCCTCCGCCGCGGTGAAGCGCAGCAGCGTCTTCGGGCAGCGCAGCGCCTCGAGGAAGGCGCCGGCCCCGGCCGCGAGGGCGTCGTCCTCCGCCTGGGTGATCAGGGTCGGGCAGCGGATGAGCGCCGCGCGGCCTTGCATCGTGAAGCGCTCGGCGGAGGCCAGGTAGTCGCGCAGGGTGTCGACGCCATGCACCCAGAAGCCGCGCTGGACGACCTTCCAGTTCAGCTCCCGGTCGCCCCGGATGGCGGCATCCGCGCGGTCGATGATCGCTTGGTCGAGCGCACCGAGGTCCCGCACCGCCTCGGGCGGCAGGCCGAACATGCGGCGGAAGGCGGCGCGGAAGCCGTCCGCGATGCTCCAGGTGCCGGGATCGGCGATCAGCGCCGCGATGCGGTGCTCGCCCGAGGCGGCGCGCGGCGCGAGGTGGCCGCCGAGGCTCCAGCCGCTCAGCGCGATCCGCCGCAGGTCGACCAGCGGCTGCGCGAGGGCGAAGTCCACCACGGCGGCCACCACCGTCTCCCAGTCCGGCCGCAGGGGCACGCCCTGCTCGTAGAGCATCGCGCCCTGGCCCGGCCCGTCGAACAGCAGGGCGTGGTAGCCGCGCCGGGACGCCGCGACGGCGGAGGCGAAGTACATGTCGGTGACCGTGCCGTCGTAGCCGTTGGTGAGGATGACCAGCGGCCGGACCTCGGCCTCGTGCCCCGCCGCGGGGATGAGGTAGGCGGGCAGGGCGAGGTCGCCGAAGGGGATGCGCTGCGGCCGGACCGGATGGGGTCCGAGGGCGAGCCCCCGGTCGAAGGCGGCGACCTGCCTGCGGAAGGCGTCCAGCAGGCGCGGGTCGGCGGGCGCGCCGTAGAGCGGGTGATAGGAGGCCGCGTGGAAGGCGCTGGCGCGCAGGTAGAGTTCGCGGGCGCTGCCGGCATGGCCGTTCGCCAGCGCCGCGTCGGCCTCGGCCTGCAGCCGCGCGGCCGCGGCGGTCCAGGCCGCGTGGTAGCGGTCGTCGCCGCCGTCGCCGATGGCCTCCGCCACGGCCCGGACCTCGCCGACATCGGCCCCGCCATAGGGGACATAGCCGAGCGGCCAGCTGCCGAAGGCCTCGTGCAGCGCGTCCCGGAACAGGGCCGCCATGCCCTCAGTCCACCTGCGCGCCGGAGGCTCGGATGACCGGCGCGAAAGCCTGCTCGTTCGCGGCGCGGAACCGCGCCAGCTCCTCCCCGTCGATCGGCCAGATGGTGGCGCCGTTCTCGGCGTAGCGCGCCGCCACCTCCGGGCTCTGCAGCGCCTGGCGGGTCAGCGCGCCGATGCGCGCGGCCATCGCCGGCGGCAGGCCGGCCGGGGCCAGCACGCCGCCCCAGGAGGTGATCTCGAAGCCCGGCAGGAATTCCGCCATGGCCGGGATCTCGGGCGCCTGCGGGCTGCGCTTCGCCCCGGTGACGGCCAGCGCCCGCACCCTGCCCTCCTTCGCCTCCTGCAGGGCCTGGGGGATGTTGTCGAAGATCATGTCGACGCGGCCGGCGAGCAGGTCGACATGCGCCGGCGCCCCGCCGCGATAGGGCACGTGGATCATCTCGAGCCCCGCCATGGCGGCGAACATCGCGCCGGAAAGGTGCACCGTCGTGCCGGAGCCGGAGGAGGCGTAGGAGTGCTTGCCGGGCGCGGCCTTCACCAGCGCGATCAGTTCCGGCACCGTCCGCGCGGGGACCGAGGGGTGCACCACCAGCAGGTTCGGCAGCTGCCAGAGCCCGCCGAGATAGGTGAAATCCTTGTTCACGTCGAAGGCCAGCCGCTTGTAGAGCGTCGGCGCGATGGCCAGCGAGGCGACCGAGGCGAGGCCGATGGTGCGGCCGTCCGGCGTCGCGCGGGCGATCGCCTCGGTGCCGATGTTGCCGGCCGAGCCGCTGCGGTTCTCGACGACGAATTGCTCGCCGGTGATCTCGGCCATGCGCTGGCACCAGATGCGCGAAAGGATGTCGGTGCCGCCGCCGGGCGGGAAGATGCCGACGAAGCGGATCGGTCCGTTCGGCCATTGCTCCTGCGCGATCGCCGGCGCCGCCAGCAACCCGGCGCCCGCCACGATCGCGGCCCGCCGCGTCAACCCAGATATCCCAGCCATGTGCACTCCCTCGGCGTGACGGCTTCGCGCCGTTCATCGTCGCCAGGGTGGCACGAATTCCTTACCGATTGGCAAGGGGCTACCTGAACCAGGCCCCCTGCGGCTGGGAGGCCGGCGCCGTCCGGGTCGCCGGGTCGGGCTTCGGCAATGGCTCGTAGCGCGGATAGGCGCGGGGGTAGGTGACCTCCTCCTTCGGGCCGGGCACCCGCGGCGGCCCGGCGCGGCCGCAGGCGGCGAGCGTCGCCAGCGCCAGCAGGGCGAGCAGGGTGCGGGACATGCCGGGGCTCATGCCAGGCGCTCCCGCCACTCGGCCGCCATGCGCGCGACATTGGCCGGCGCGGTGCCGCCATAGGACTGCCGGGACGCGACCGAGGCCTGCACCGTCAGCACGCCGTAGAGCGCATCGGTGATGCGCGGCTCCTCCGCCTGCATCTCGGCGAGGCCGAGCCCGGCGAGGTCGCAGCCCTTCGCCTCGGCCCTGGCGACCAGGCGCCCGGTCACGTGGTGCGCGTCGCGGAAGGGCATCCGCAGCTCGCGCACCAGCCAGTCCGCGAGGTCGGTCGCGGTGGAGAAGCCGGCGCCCGCCGCCTGCTCCAGCCGTGCCGCGTTCGGCTGCAGGTCGCGCACCATGCCGGCGATGGCGGCGAGCGAGAGGGTGAGGTTCTCGGCGGCGTCGAAGATGCCCTCCTTGTCCTCCTGCATGTCCTTGAAATAGGTCAGCGCCAGGCCCTTCAGCACCGTCAGCAGCCCGACCAGCGCGCCGGTGATGCGGCCGGTCTTGCCGCGCACCAGCTCGGCCGCATCCGGGTTGCGCTTCTGCGGCATGATGCTGCTGCCTGTGGTGAAGGCGTCCGACAGCTTGACGAAGCCGAAATACGGGTTGGTCCAGATCACGATCTCCTCGGCGAAGCGGGAGAGATGCGTGGCGCACATCGCGCAGGCGAACAGGAACTCGGCGGCGAAGTCGCGCGACGCCACGCTGTCGAGGCTGTTGCGCGTCGGGCCGTCGAAGCCGAGCGCGGCGGCGGTCATGTGGCGGTCGATCGGAAAGCCGGTGCCAGCCAGCGCCGCGGCGCCGAGCGGGCTCTCGTTCATGCGGCGGCGGCAGTCGCGCAGGCGCGAAAGGTCGCGCGACAGCATCTCGACATAGGCCAGCAGGTGGTGGCCGAAGGTGACGGGCTGGGCCGGCTGCAGATGGGTGAAGCCGGGCATGACGGTGGCCGCATGCTCCTCGGCCCGGGCGACGAGGGCGCGCATCACGTCCTCGACCTGGCCGGAGAGGCCATCGATCGCGTCGCGCACCCAGAGCCGGACGTCGAGCGCCACCTGGTCGTTGCGGCTGCGCCCGGTATGCAGCCGCTTGCCCGCTTCCCCGATCGCCTGGGTCAGACGGGCCTCGATGTTCATGTGGATGTCCTCGAGGCCCTCGTCCCAGGCGAAGTCCCCGGCCTCGATCCGCGCGGCGATGGCGCCGAGGCCGTCGCGGATGGCGGCCTCGTCAGCGGCGGAGATGATCCCCACATGCGCCAGCATGGCGGCATGGGCGAGGCTGCCGGCGATGTCCTGCCGCCACATCTTGCGGTCGAAGCCGATCGAGGCGTTGATCGCCTGCATGATCGCGGACGGCCCGGCGGCGAAGCGGCCACCCCATTGGGAGTTACTGGACACGATGGCGGTACTTTCCGGTCTTTCGATGCCCCGGCGGGGGCTGCTGCTGGCGGCGGCCGGAACCCTAGCCGCCGCCCTACCCCGGCGCAAAGCCCGGGCCGCGGGCCCCTTCGGCCAGTTGCGGGAGGACGGGCCGAGGCCGCTGCCCGAGTTCAGCTTCACCGATGCCGAGGAGCAGGAGCGCCGCGTTGCCGACTTCGCCGGGACCGGGCTGCTGATCAATCTCTGGGCCACCTGGTGCGGCCCCTGCGTCGAGGAGATGCCGGCGCTGGACCGCGCCCAGGCGGCGCTGCTGGGGGACGGGATCCAGGTGCTGGCCTTGTCCTCGGACCGCGGTGGCCGCGCGGTGGTGGAGCTTTTCCTGAAGGACAAGAAGATCACCCGGCTCGGCCTCTGGCTCGACCCGCGCGGCGCGGCCGGGCGGGCCATGGGGGTGCGCGGCCTGCCGACCACGGTGGTGGTGGACCGGCAGGGGCGGGAGATGGCGCGGCTGGAAGGCGCGGCGGCCTGGGACACGCCGCAGATGCTGGCGGCGGTGCGGCGGCTGGTCGGGCCGCCGGCGCGGAAGCCGGCGGAGGACCTGTCAAGGACCTGAGGCCGGCTGCGGCCAGGCCCCTCGGCATCGCCCGGCCTGCGGCCGCGACCGGGCTGCCCGCCGCCCTGGGGCCGCGGGCGGGGCCGGGCGGCCTCGCCATGCCTCGAGGCACGCGGCCGCAGCCCGGGACGCCCCGTGATCCGGCCGCCTCCGCAGGGCGCCGCATCCCGGCAGGGGCCTTCCCCGGCGAGCCGTGCCCGGTCAGGACCGGGCCCATGGCCGCTTGCCGTCGGTGACCGGACGGGGAGCAAGCCTCCGCGCGAACCCCGTGGCCAGCCAGGACAGCAGCGCGAGGTCGAGGATGTGGAACGCCACCGTGAAGCGGACATGGCCCGCCTCGAAGAACGCGGTCACCAGGAGGCTGGCATGCAGCACCAGGGCGACCGCCCAGAAGACCACGGTATCGGCGGCCGCGCGGCGCCGCAGCACGCGCCACGCGGCGCCCAGCAGGACGAGCAGCGCCGCCAGGGTCCCGAGGATCGATGCCAACAGCATCGCCACGAGCCCATGCACCGGAAGGTCGTAGCGATCCAGGCCCCAGCAATTGGCCTGCAGCAGGCAAGCCCGGAATGCGCGCTTGTCGGCGGCTTCCCCGGTAGCCCAGGCAGGCCAGTAGGCCGGCTGCAGGACCAGGCCCAGCCAGTCATTCGCCCATAGCCGCAAGAAGCCCGACGGGTGCCGGAGGATCAGGGCGAAAGCGAGCGGGCGCACGAGCTGATCGCGCTCCCGCCAGTCGGCAGCGGCCCATGCCGGCCAGCCGGCCTCCGCTGCCGGGACGAAGGTCGCCCAACGCAGATCCGCGGATCCGGCCTGGAACTGGGCCCGGATGCGCGCGGCGAGATCGGGTTGCGCGCCGATGAGCTGCCGGGCCTCCACGGCAGCCGGAATGGTGGCCGCGACGGGCGGCGGCATGTCCGCGGCGTCCGCCGGCTCCAGCAGGAGCAGCGCCTTCGAGAGCAGGGAGACGCCGGCCAGGGACCCGATCTCGAAGCGGCCATGCCGCGTCAGGTTCCAGGCCATGGCCAGGCCGAGCACGAGCGCGATCACCAGCATCGCCCGCCCGGCCTGCCCGGCGGCGGCGGCCAGGCGGCATCGCGGGTCGAGCAGCGCGGTCAGGAGGGGCAAGGCCAGGAAGGCCGCGCCGGTGCTCCGGGTGATCGTCATCAGGGCGAAGCAGGCCGCGGCGACCAGCAGGCTGGCCCTGTCGCCGGACCGGGCATGGCGGAATTGCAGGCCAAGCCCGAGGAGCAGAAATCCCAGGTAGACGCTCTCGGTCATCATCCAACCCGGTGCGTCGTGGATTCCAGGATGCAGATGCGCGAGCGGCAGGACGATCACGGCAGCCAGGATGCTGTCCAGCAGCCGCCCGAGCTCGAGCGCAAAGACCAGCAGGCCGCCGGCGAAGATCAGGTATTGCACGGTGGGCAGGAAATCGAAGCTGCCGGTGACCTCGCGGTATGCGTTGACGACCCAGCCATAGAGCGGCGGCCGGTAGGCGGCGAGGGCGATGTAGGCGTAGGTATCGATGTCGGTATCGGTCATGACCGCCGAGACCGGCAGCTTCGCCAGCATGTGGCCGGCAAGCGCGGCCCAGGCCGCCAGGCAGAGTCCCGAAAGCAGGATGTCGCGGTCACGCGCGGCAAGGCCTGCAAGCCGCCGGCCTGCGGCCGTGGAAACGCGAGGAAGCCGCATGCTTGCACTCCTGGCCTCCGGTCCGCGCGGGGCCCGGCCCGCGCATGCCGACCGGTGAGAACGCTACCCCGCCCGGCGCGGCACGATGATGTTGGGCACGATCACCTGCACCGGCTGGCCCTGTTGGTTCAGTGTCGTGCAGCGGACCCGCAGCATCCCCTGTTCCGGCTTGCTGCGGCTCGGCTTCACCTCCAGAACCTCGCTCTCCACCCGCAGCACGTCGCCCGGCCGCACCGGGCGCGGCCACTCGACGCTTTCCATCCGCCCGCCGATCACCCCCCAGGCCGGGCGGAAGTCGCTGTCGACGATCAGCCGCATGGTCATCGCCGCGGTGTGCCAGCCGCTGGCCGCCAGGCCGCCGAACAGCGTCGCCTTGGCCGCCTCGGCATCGAGGTGGAAGGGCTGCGGGTCGTACTGCCGGGCATAGGCCAGGATCTCGGCCTCGGTCACCGCATAGGTGGGGGAGCCGAAGACCTGCCCCGCGGCGAAATCCTCAAGATACATGGCATCCATGGACAGGGCCTCCCAGGCTTGGGCGGTCAGCCTACCCTCGCCCCGCGCCGCGTCCAAAGCGCCAGGGCCAGCACCCCGGCCGCCGCCGCCAGGAAGGCGCCGCGATAGCCGATAACGGTGAGCCCGAGCCCGAAGGCGAGCGACCCGCCGCTCTGGCCGAGGAACAGGGCCAGCGCGAAGGCCCCCACCGCGGTGCCGCGCGCTTCCGGCAGGGCCTCGGTCGACATGGTCTGCAGCACGCCGTGGAACATGTAGAAGGCAAGGCCGAGCGCCACCTGCACCAGCGCGACCACCGGCCAGGACGGCGCCAGCGCCAGCCCCGCCAGCAGCAGCGCCAGGCCGATGCCGCCGACCGTCAGCAGCCCCGCCTCGCCGAACCGCTTCAACAGCGGCCGGGCGCCGCGGGTATAGGCGAAGGCGCCGATCCCGAAGCCGGCGACGATCAGCCCGGCCTCGGCGGCGTTGCGGCCGAAGACCTCGATCAGGAAGGACCCGGTGAAGGGGAAGGCGCCGCCGAAGAGCAGGAAGCCGTCGAGGAAGGCGACCGCCATCAGCCAACGGCCCGAGGGCTTGCGCAGCAGGTCGAGATAGGCCGCCATCCCGCGCCCGCCCGCCGCGCCCGCGTCGCCCCGCCACAGCGCCGCGCCGAGCCGCCGGCCGAGCAGCCCGCCGACGCCGAGCGCCAGCAGGCCGAGCACCAGGAAGGGCACCCGCCACCCCGCGAACTCCGCCAGCACGCCGGAGACCGGCCCGGCCAGCAGCTGCGCCATGACCATGCCGGTCAGGAAGCGGCTGATCGTCACCTGGCGCTCGGCATAGGGGACGCTGTCGGCGACGTGCGCCATCAGCAGCGGGATGACCGCGCCGGCGAAGACCCCGCACCAGGCGCGCAGCCCGACCAGCGCGCCGAAGCGCGCGGTGAAGTAGCTGGCGACCAGCCCGAGCCCGAAGAGCAGCACCGCGAAGACCGCGATCCGCACCTTGCCCAGCCGGTCGCCGAGCGGCCCGGCGACCAGCTGCACCAGCCCATAGGGCAGCACGAAGGCGGCGACGAGCATGGTCGCCTGCGCCACCCGCACGCCGAGATCGGCGGCGATCAGCGGCAGCAGCGGATCGAGCATCCGCATCCCGGCGCCGGTGGTGAAGCCGGCCAGGGCAAAGAGGGCGATGGGGATGGCGCGGGGCATGCGCGGCCGATAGGGCGGCGCCAGCGGCACCGCGTCAAGCCGCCGGGGTCGGCCCGCCGCCGGGTCCGGCGCCTCCGCCCCCTGTTCCTTCTGGCGCCGCGGCAGCACCTTCCTCAGCAGGATGGAGGCCGGGAGCAGCAGGCAAGCGCCGTTGGTGATCATCGGCGGCCAATGCCGGAGCAGCAGCCCACGGGCCAGCCGGAGCGGGAACCCGGTCACCGCCATGACATCCGCCCGGCGGGAGATGGATGCGGTGTCGCCCCTGCGGATCACCGTCCGGGCCTGCGGCACGACGCTGGCGGTCGAGCATGGCGCGGCAAGCCCGCCCGCGAGGATGGCGGCATCGGGCATCGGCGTCGCCGTGTGGCGGCGCCGGCCGTCGAGCCCGGCGCGGGCAGCCGGTACCGGATCGCATTGACAGCGCAACGCCGGCCGGGGAGCCTGCCGGCATGAACGCGACGCCGCCCCTGCTCGGCCAGGGCTTCCACTGGCAGGACCTGGCGGAAGGCCAGCGCTTCCGGACCTTCCGCCGCACCGTGGCGGAGGCCGACCTGGTCGGCTTCGTCGCCGTCACCGGCATGCAGGAGCCGCTCTTCGTCGATGCGACGCTGGATGGCGCGCTGGGGCCGCGGCCGGTGCCGGCGGCGCTGACCCATGCGCTGATCGAGGGCATCGTCCTGGCCGGCATGGCGCATGGCACCGGCCTCGCCCTGCTGGAAACGCACATCCGCGCCCGCGCCCCGGTCCGGGTCGGCGACACGATCGGCGCCGAGCTGGCGGTGACCGGCATCCGCCCGACCTCGGCCGGCAACCGCGCCGTGGTGACCAGCGAGATCACGGTGACCAATCAAAGGGGAGAAACGGTGATGGACTACACGGTGAAGCGCCTGCTGGCGGGCCGGCCCTGATGCGCCGCCGGATGCTGCTCGGCGCGGCGCTCGCCGTCCCCGGCCTGGCGCGCGCCCAGGACGCCCGGCCGATCCGCCTGGTCATCGCCTTCCCCGCCGGCGGGCCGACCGACGTCATCGGCCGCCTGGTGGGGGAGAAGATGGGCCGCGCCCTCGGCCAGGTCGTGGTGATCGAGAACCGCGGCGGCGCCAACGGCAACATCGCCGCCGACGCGGTGGCGAAGTCCGACGCCGATGGCAGCGTGCTGCTCTACAACACCTCCTCCATCGCCATCAGCCGGGCGCTCTACCGCAAGCTCGGCTACGACGTGCGGCGCGACCTGGCGCCGGTGGCGCTCACCGCCTCCGCGCCGTCCCTGCTTGTGGTGAACCCGGGCCTGCCGGTGCGGACCCCGGCCGAGTTCATCGCCTGGGCGCGGGCGAATTCGGGCAGGATCAGCTACGGCTCCGGCGGGGTCGGCAACGTCTCCCACCTGCAGGCCTTCATGGTGATGCGGCATATCGGGGCGGAGGCGGTGCACGTGCCCTATCGCGGCACCGCCGCGGCGCTGACCGACACCGCCTCGGGCAACGTGCAGTTCATGTCGGACGCCTTCAACACCGCCCTGCCGCTGGCCCGCGACGGGCTGGTGCGGCCGATCGCCGTCTCCACGCTGAAGCGCGCGGCGCAACTGCCGGAGGTGCCGACCATGGCCGAGGGCGGGCTGATGCCGCCGGGCAGCGACACCGGGATCTGGCAGGGCATCCTGGCGCCGGCGAAGACCCCGCCGGCCGCGATCGCCCGGCTGAATGCCGCGGTGAACGCGGCGCTGCGGGACGAGGAGGTGACGGCGCGGCTGGCCGGGATGGGCGCCTGGGCCACCGGCGGCACGGCCGAGGACTATGCGAGGTTCCTCGAGGCCGAGATCGCGCTCTGGGCGCGGGTGGTGCAGGAAAGCGGCGCGACCGCGGAGTAGCGCGGCCAGGTGCCCCCCCCCCTCGCCCGGCCGGCCGGGCGCGTCGCTTAACGGAACGTTTTGACTCGCCCCCGGATACTGTCCGCCTTTGCGATTGCGGAAGGCGGAGCGGCATTCCATGGCCTATAGGCTCGGGACCATCAACCGGGACATCCTCCTAGGCACCACCGGCAACGACGTGCTGATCGGCCTCGACGGCGACGACCGCCTGGATGGCGGCCTCGGCAACGACATCCTGATCGGCGGCGCGGGCGCCGACATCTTCGTCTTCCGCCCCGGCGAGGGCATGGACGCCATCGCCGATGCCGGTGCCGGCGACCTGCTCGTCGTGCAGGGCGGCCCGATCTACGACCTCGACTGGATCACCCGCGACGGCCAGGACCTGGTCATCCACTTCAGCGACAACGGCGGCTACCTGCTGGACCCGCTCAACAGCGTGCGGGTGCTGAACCACTTCGCCGGCTCGCCCCTGACCAAGGTGCAGGTGGACACCGCCTTCAACCTGGCCACCTACGGCATCGACGCCGCCATCGTCACCTTCACCATCGCCGGGGGCGTGACCGGCAGCAACCAGGGCGACAACCCCGAGGTCATCCTGGGCACCGCGGGGGACGACGACGTCCACACCAATGGCGGCCTGTGGGACATGGTCGTCGCCGGCGCCGGCGACGACCTCGTCACGGTCGATGCCGGCACCCTGCACAGCCTGATCCGCCCGGGCGACGGCAACGACACCGTGCTCGGCGGCGACGGCGCCGACACCGTCCGCGGCAGCCAGGGCAGCGACAGCCTGGATGGCGGCGCCGGCTTCGACTACCTGGATTTCCGCGAGTCCGACACCGCCGTCTCGGTCAACCTCGCCCGCACGACCCTGCAGTATGTCGGCGGCTTCGACGGTGGCGACATCATCGCGAATTTCGAGGGCGTCCTCGGCAGCCGCCACAACGACCTGCTGAAGGGCGGCGCCGCGGCCGAGTTCCTGGTCGGCCGCGACGGCCGGGACACGCTCGACGGCGGCCTCGGCGCCGACACGCTCGAGGGCGGGCAGGACAACGACATCTACCTCGTCGACAATGTCGCCGACCTGGTGCGGGAACTGCCCGGCGCCTTCGGCGGCACGGACGAGGTGCGCGCGAGCGTCAGCTACACGCTGTCGGCCGATGCCACCTTCGGCCATGTCGAGCGCCTGGTGCTGACCGGCGCCGCCGCGAACGGCACCGGCAATGCGCTGGCCAATACGCTCATCGGCAATGGTCTGGGCAACCTGCTGACCGGCCTCGCGGGCAACGACCAGCTCTACGGCAAGGCAGGGTCGGACACCCTGCTCGGCGGCGACGGCAACGACCGGCTGATCGGCGGCGAAGGGCTCGACGTGCTGACCGGCGGCGCCGGCAACGACCGCTTCGAATTCGCCGCCGCCACCGAGAGCGCCGTCGGCGCGAGCCGCGACCGGATCACCGACTTCGCGACCGGCGACCTGATCGACCTCCGGCTGATCGACGCCGCCGCCGCGACGCCGGAGGACGACGCCTTCGTGGTGATGACGGGCACCTTCACCGCGCCCGGGCAGCTGCGCATGACGGTCACCGCCTCCGGGCTGCTGGTGCAGCTCAACACGGATGCCGACGCGACGCCGGAGATGGAGCTGCTGCTTTCCGGCGTCGCCGCGGCGCTGACCGGCAGCGCCTTCCTGCTGTGAGGCCGCCGGCCGCGGGCGGCGCTCAGCCCGCGGCCTTCCGCTCGCGCTCGCTCTCCGTCTTCAGCTGCCCGCAGGCCGCCAGGATGTCCCGCCCGCGCGGCCGGCGGATCGGGCTGGAATAGCCGGCATCGTTGAGGATGGCGGCGAAGCGCGCGGTCTGCTCGTGCGTGCTGGTCTGGTAGGGCGAGCCCGGCCAGGGGTTGAAGGGGATCAGGTTGATCTTCGCCGGCAGCCCGGCCAGCAGCCGCACCAGCTCGCGCGCCTCGGCCTCCGAGTCGTTCACCCCGCGCAGCATGACGTATTCGAAGGTGATCCGCCTGGCGTTGCTGGCGCCGGGATAGCGGCGGCAGGCGTCGAGCAACTCGCGGATCGGGTACTTGCGGTTCAGCGGCACGATCTCGTTGCGCAGCTCGTCGGTCACCGCGTGCAGGGAGACCGCGAGGTTCACCCCGAGCTCCTCGCCGCAGCGGTCCATCATCGGCACGACGCCGGAGGTCGAAAGCGTGATGCGCCGGCGCGAAAGGCCGATGCCCTCCCCGTCCATGATGATGCGCAGCGCCTTCGCCGTGTTCTCGTAATTGTACAGCGGCTCGCCCATGCCCATCACGACGATGGTGGACAGCAGCCGCGGCTGATCGTCCTTCGGGCTCGGCCATTCGGCGTAGCTGTCGCGCGCCGCCATGAACTGGCCGACGATCTCGGCGGCGCCGAGGTTGCGCACCAGCTTCTGCGTGCCCGTGTGGCAGAAGCGGCAGGACAGGGTGCAGCCGACCTGGGTCGAGATGCAGACGGCGCCGCGGTCGGCGTGGCGGTCGGGGATGTAGACCGTCTCCACCTCCTGCCCGTCGCGCCAGCGGAACAGCCACTTGCGGGTCTCGTCGCTGCTGGTCTGCACCTCGGTCGCCTGCGGCCGGCCGACGACGAAGCGCTCCGCCAGCGCCGCCCGCATCGGCCCGGCGATCGAGGACATGGCCGCGAAGTCGGTGACGCCCTGGTGGTAGATCCAGTGCCAGAGCTGCTTGGCGCGGAAGGGCTTCTCGCCCATCGCCACCATCTCGGCGGCCAGCTCCTCGCGCGACAGGCCGACCAGCTCGCGCCGGCCATCCGCCGTGGTGATCGGCGGCGGGTTGAAGAGCGCGGTCTTGGCCAGGATCCGGTCGCGCTCGGCCGCCGTCAGCTCGGGCGTGGCGGGGGTGACGGCATTCATCGCTTCGCCCCCGCCGCCGGGCATTCCTTCGAGATCGCGTCATAGGCGGCGCTGAAGCCGGCCAGCGGGAAGCTGTCGCTCACCGTGCCCTTGCCGTTGGCGACGGGCGCCTTCATCACGGCGTCGCGGCCGTTGCGGAAGGCGCGCACCGCCGCCGCCCCGTCGCGCGCCGCGGCGGTGGAGCCGGCGGTGTAGAAGGCGAGGTCGGTGCCGCCCACGCTCACCGTCGCCTCGGCATTGCGCGGGAAGGCATAGCCGGCCGAAATGGTCACGGTGTCCCGCGCATTGTGCCGGTGGGTGACGGTCAGCAGCACGCCCTGCCGGGCGGGCTCCGACTTGCTCGGCCGGGCAAAGGCATAGCAAATCTTCTGCCCGCCCTCGGCGAAGCTGGCGGCGGTCCAGGACTGGAACTCGCCGAGCTTCTGCGGGCGCGGCTGCGCCTCCGCAACGACCGGGGCAAGCAGAAGGGCGGCGAGCAGGGCAAGGCGGCTTGGCATGCGCATGCCCGCTAGATACGGGGCCGGGGGGCCGCCAGCAACCGGTCTGGCCCCCGGGCCTGCCCCGCTTTATGCACCCCAGCCATGACCGATGCCGCCGACCGCCAGCTCGCCGCCCAGTACGAGGCCTTCCCCTATCCCCAGCGCGACCCGCGGGAAGAGGCAAAGCGCCTGATCGTCGGCAGCCCGAGCCACCTGCGCGAGATCGACCACTGGATCTTCGGCGGCCGCCGCCCGGCCTCGACGCCGCTGCGGGCGCTGGTCGCCGGCGGCGGCACCGGGGACGGCACCATCATGCTGGCGCAGCAGATGGCCTGGGCCGGGCGGCCGGGCAGCGTCACCTGGCTCGACCGCAGCGGCGCGGCGCGCCAGGTCGCCGAGGCGCGAGCGGCGGCGCGCCGGCTCGACAACATCCGCTTCGAGGCTGGCTCGCTGCTCGAGCTGGAAGGCTCCGGCCTCGGCCCCTTCGACTACATCGATTGCTGCGGCGTGCTGCACCACCTGCCGGACCCGCTGGCGGGGCTGAAGTCGCTCGCATCCGTGCTGGCGCCGGGCGGCGGGATGGGGCTGATGGTCTATGCGCCGCATGGCCGCACCGGGGTCTACATGCTGCAGGACGCGCTGCGGCTGCTGGCCCCGGCCGAGGAGCCTCCGGCCGCGCGCGTCGATGCCGCGCGCCGGCTGTGGCGGCAGGTGCCGGAGACCGCCTGGCTGAAGCGCAACCCCTGGCTGACCGACCACATCTCCGGCGGCGACGCCGGGCTCTACGACCTGCTGCTGAACCCGCGCGACGCCGCCTTCACCGTCCCGGCGCTGGATGCGCTGGTGCGGGCCGCGGGGCTGCGCATTGCCTGCTGGGTGGAGCCGGTGCGCTACGACCCGGACGTGTACCTGCCCGACCCGAAGCTGCGGGCCCGCACCGCCGGGCTGGACCCGGTGCAGCGCGCGGCGCTGGCCGAGGCGATCACCGGCAACATGGGCATCCACATCGTCTACTGCGTCCGCGCCGGGCACGCCGTGCCGGAGCCGCCCTGGGAGGACCCCGAGGCGGTGCCGGTGCTGCGCGAGATGGACGGGCCGACCCTCGCCCGCGGCCTGCCGAAGGACGGCACCCTGCCCTGCAGCTTCGACGGCCTCCGGGTGAGCCTGCCGCTGCCGCGCCTGGCCAATGCCATCCTGCAGCGGGTGGACGGCCGGCGCAGCTTCGGCGCCATCGCCGACGAGCTGGCCGCCAACGGCGTGTCGCACGAGCATTTCTGGCGCGAGCTGCCGGCGCTGCGCCGGTCGATGGAGGCGATGAACCGGCTGCTGATCGCGGCGCCGGCATGAGCCGCCGAAAGGCCGGGGAGAAAGTATTCTCCCCGGACCCCTCATCTATTTCTGTGGGTCTGGCACCCTCCGCGCGACGGCAGCCGACTCACAAAAAGCAAAGGTGGAGCCTGGGGAGGAAATGCCTTTTCCTCCCCGGCCTTCCTGTCCGCGCCGCATGACCCCCATCATCATCTTCGGCGCCGCCGTCCGGCCCGACGGCAGCCCGAGCCCGGCGCTGCGCCGGCGGGTCGAGGCCGCGCTGCGCTTCGGCACCGGCCGCCGGGACGCGCTCTATCTCCCGACCGGTGCCAAGGGCCGCTTCGGCGAGGCCGAGTGCGCGGTGATGGCGGCGCAGCTGCGGGCGGCCGGCGTGCCGGCCTCGGCGATCCTCGAGGAGCCGACGGGAACCGACACCTTCTCCTCCGTCCTCGCCTGCCGGGCGCTGCTGCGGGGGATGGGCCATGCCGGGCCGGTCTTCGCCGCGACCAGCCGCTACCACCTGCCGCGCTGCCTGCTGCTGCTGCGCCTGGCCGGGGTGGCGGCGCGGCGGGTGCCGATCGGCGCCTCGGGCAATGTCGGCCTCGCCCAGCGCTGGTACTGGCGGCTGCGCGAGATGCCGGCGATTCCCTACGATGCGGCGCTGGTGCTGTGGGAGCGCGCAAGGGGGCGCTGACCCGGCCGCGGCTTGACACTCCCGGCGGGCGGCGGCATCGGCCGGGCAACGCCCCGAGGACCCGGATGCAGCCGCACGGCTTCGGCCCCCCACGCCTCCGCCTGCTGGCCGACGACCTGACCGGCGCGCTCGACAGCGCCGCCGAGCTGGCCGGGCTCTGCGGCCCGGTGCCGGTCGCCTGGCAGGAGGCAGCCGAGGGCAGCCTGGCGCTCGACAGCGGGACGCGGGAAGCCGGGCGGGACGCCGCCTTCGCCCGGGTGCGCGCGCTGGCCCCGGCGCTGGCCGGCGGCGACATCGCCTGCAAGAAGCTCGACAGCCTTTGGCGCGGCCAGCCCGCGGCGGAGCTCGCCGCCTGCCTCTCGACCGGCGCCTGGGCGCATTGCGTGCTGGCCCCGGCCTTCCCGGCGCAGCGCCGCATCACCAGGGGTGGCCGGGTGCTGTTCGGCCGGCCGGATGGCGGCTGGGAAACGGCGCCGGTCGACCCCGCCGCCGCGCTGGCGGCGGAAGGCCTCGCGGTGCGGCCCGGCCGGCCGGAGGCGCCGCTGCCGCCGGGGATCAGCCTGTTCGACGCGGAAACCGAGGAGGATCTCGCCCGCATCGTCGCCCTCGGCCGCGCCGCGCCGGGGCCGGTGCTGTGGTGCGGCAGCGGCGGGCTGGCGCGCGCCCTGGCCGGCGACGCGGTGCTGGCACCGGAGACGCGGCTCGACCCGCCGGTGCTCGGCCTCTTCGGCTCGGACCACGCCGTGACGGCGCGGCAGCTCGCCGCCTGCGGCACGGCCTGGCTGCGCCTGCCGGACGGTGCCGGCGCGGCGCCGGTCGCGCGGCGGCTGGATGCGACGGGACTGGCGCTGGTCAGCCTCGACCTGCCGCGCGGCCTTGACCGCGGCGCGGCGGCGCGGCGCATCGCCGCGGGCTTCGCTGTTCTCGCCCGCGCCCTGCCCCGCCCCGGCACGCTGATCGTCGCCGGCGGGGAGACGCTCCGCGCGCTCTGCGACGGGCTCGGCGCGCATGGCCTGCTGGCGGCGGGGCTGGTGACGCCCGGCGTGCCGCGGTCGCGGCTGCGGGGCGGCGCCTGGGACGGCCTTCCCGTCGTCTCCAAGTCCGGCGGCTTCGGGCCGGACGCGCTCTGGCGCGACCTTCTCGCCGGCAACGGCCATTTCTTCGGGAGCATCGACGCATGACGCCGCGGCATCTGGCCATCACCATGGGCGACCCGGCCGGGATCGGCCCCGAGATCATCGTCAAGGCCTGCCGGGCCCTGGCGCCGCGCCTTGCCGACCGCTCGCTGCGGCTGCTGGTGATCGGCCATGGCAGCGCGCTTGAGCGCGCCCGCGCCGCCTTCGCGCCGGAGCTGTCCATCCCCGCCGTCGCCGTGGACGCCGAATGGCCAGCCCTCGCCTTCCTGCAGGCCGGCGCGGAGACGTCCCCGATCGAGCCCGGCGTGCTGTCCCCGGAGGCCGGGCGCTTCGCCTTCCTGGGCGTCGAGCATGGCGTCCGCCTGGCCCAGGCCGGGCGGGTCGGCGGGCTGGTGACGGCGCCGCTGAACAAGGAGGCGCTGAACAAGGCCGGCCACCACTATGCCGGCCACACCGAGATGCTGGCCGACCTGACCGGGGTGAAGGGCAGCGTGATGCTGCTGGCCCACGGCAACATGCGGGTCAGCCACGTCACCACGCATTGCGCGCTCGAGGACGTGCCGAAGCGCGTCACCCCGGCGCGGATCCGCCTGGTGCTCGACCTGACGCACCGGGCGCTGCGCGACCTCGGCATCGCCGCGCCGCACATCGCCGTCGCCGCGCTGAACCCGCATGCCGGCGAGGGCGGGTTGTTCGGCCGGCAGGACATCGAGGTGGTGGCGCCGGCCATCGCCGCGGCCAATGCGGACGGGATGCGCGTCACCGGCCCGGTGCCGGGCGACACCGTTTTCGTCAAGCTGCGCGCCGGGCAGTTCGACGCGGTGGTCGCGATGTACCACGACCAGGGACATATCCCGGTGAAGCTGCTGGGCTTCCATGTCGACCCGGCGACGGGGAAGTGGGATGCGCTCTCCGGAGTGAACATCACGCTCGGCCTGCCGGTGATCCGCACCTCGGTCGACCACGGCACCGCCTTCGACATCGCGGGACGCGGCATCGCCAGCGAGCGGAGCCTGGTGGAGGCGATCGAGTATGCGGAGCAGCTGGCGGCGCATCGCGGCTGAGGCCGGGGAGGAGGTATCCTCCCTGGACCCTCCTCCGTTCTTGTGGGTCTGGCAGCCGACGCGCCGCGGGTGCCAGACCCACAAAAAGGAAGGGAGGGGTTCGGGGAGGGAACGCTTTCCCCTCCCTGACCTTGCCTTCCGGCTCTAGCCTGCGGCGTAACCAGTGAGGAAACGCCGATGATCCGCAGGACACTCGCGCTGGCCGCGCTCGGCCTGGCGCTGCTGCTGCGCCCGGCCGCGGCGCACGCGCCGAGCCAGCCGCCGCACCAGATGTACAGGATGGGCGACTTCAGGCTGGAAAGCGGCGAGACCATTCGCGACTTCGGCATCTCCTACGTCACCCACGGCACGCTGAACGCGGCGAAGTCGAACGCCATCCTCATGGTCACCGCGGTGGGCGGCAACCACCACCGTATCGACTTCCTGATCGGCCCGGGCAAGGCGCTCGACACCGACCGCTACTTCATCGTGGCGACCGATGCGATCGGCAACGGGCTCACGACCTCGCCGTCCAACAGCACGGCCCAGCCGCGCATGCAGTTCCCGCGCTATGCCATCCGCGACATGGTGGAATCGCAGCGCCGCCTGCTGGTCGACCGGCTCGGCATCAACCATGTCGTCGCGGTGGTCGGGCCCTCGATGGGCGGGATGCAGGTGCTGCAATGGGGCGTCAGCCAGCCCGGCTTCATGGACAGCCTGGTCGCCATGGTGCCGCTGGCGCGCACGCCGGCCTGGACCGTGGCGGTGCTGGAGGCGAGCCGCAAGGCGATCATGCTCGACCCCGCCTGGCAGGGCGGCAACTACACCGCGCCGCCGCTGGCCGGCATCCGGCTGTGGCGCGACATCCTGTCCTTCCTCGCGGCGCGGACGCCCGACATGTACGGCGCCCAATTCGCCGCCGACCCGATGGCGGTGCTGCCCTGGCTGAAGGCGCAGGAGGACGCGCAGCTGACGATCTTCGATGCCAATGACTGGCTCTACCAGACCTGGGCCTACGAGACGCACGATCTTGGCGCGACGCCGGGCATGGGCGGCGACGTGGCGAAGGCGCTCGGGACGATCCGGGCGCGGACGCTGATCCTGACCGGCACCAAGGACCTGCTGAACCCGGAATACGAACCGGCCGAGGCGGCGAAGCACATCGCCGGCGCGCGGCTGGCGACCATCAGCCCCGGCACCGTGACCGGCCATGCCGCGGCGGGCGGGGTCTTCCCTGCGGACGTGGAATTCCTCAACCGCGAGATCGCCCGGTTTCTCGGCGATGCGGCCGGGCGGTAGCGGCCGGAAGGCGCGGCGCCGCTAGACCCCGGCGCCGCTCACCTGGCGTTTCTCGACCCGGTAGCTCGGGCAGCAGGTCGAGAGCAGCAGGGCCTCGATCTCCGCATCCTCGGCATCGAACCACCGGGCCTTCCAGCAGTCGTTGGTCCAGATCGTCTCACACAACGCGCCGTCGTCCTTGTAGCCGACGAAGTAGCGCGGCTGCGTGGGCTGTATGTTCACTGCGACCAGGAGGTGCTTGGACATCACCGTCCACCCATGTTGCGACGCCTCATCTGAACCACATGCGGCAACGTTCCGCCGGCAAAGAAATCGTGTGGTGGGCCGGCATCACGCGGCTGTTTTTTGTGCGCGCAGGCGCATGGTCCGGGCGGCACGACGGCGGCGGCGGGTTGTCCGGGGAGGGATGGCGGACCCGACATTCCCGGTACTCCCACTTCAAGCTGTCCTAGCGGCGCTGCCTTCAACGACGAAGACCGGATGCGGACGGCCGCCCTGCTCGACACGCCATGGGACGGTGAGCCGATCCGGCGCCGCCGGGTGCTGACCGGCCGATCCACCTGATCGGAACGCGGCGAAGGCCGGCGGATCGGGTACTTCAGGTGGATGAAGAGGGGGGCACCCTGTCCGGCGCGATGACGTGTCGGCCGAGCCGTGATTGCCGAGCGGGCGCCTTGCACAGAGCGCGGCCGAGGGTCGCTGGCGGCGATTGCCGGGCCGGTGACGGTCTCCGGGCCCGAGGGCGCGGAGGCGGCTCCGCTGATCCCCCCCCGCCGTCCAGCCCATGCAGCTCGCCGCGTTGGCCCATCCCCTCGATGCGGCCCAGCCGCAGCGTGAGCACGCCACCCGCCAGGCGGATCGGCGGATGCACGAATGGTGGCCCCGGGTGGCGGCTGGCCCACCCGCCACCGAATGGCGCAGGAACAGAGGCTGTGGGACATCGCCCCGAAATATCGGGATCACCCGATGGCGCGCGGCGTTGGGTGATCAATGCGAGGGGAAGCCAGCCTTCAGGCGGTTCTGGTGGCGATCCTGAGAGCGAGGGTGCCGTGTCGGCACGCGGCGGGCGCGGGTGGCGCACCATTAGCTTCGCTAAGGATTGACACGCATCCAGAGGTCTTTTGCGCTTGTCTTGGGTGCGGCCCAGGGGGCCACAGTGAGGGTCACAGCATGTCACGCGGCTCCACACTTTTTGCCTTTGGGGTGGCTACGATGGTCGCCTCCATTCCTGCGCGGGGGCAGGTGCTGTCGCCGGACATCAGCGGTCAGGGGACCCTGCCCGGGTGGTCCGTGCCGAACGGCATGGTATATCAACGGCCGCCCCCCGCCCCGTGGGCTGCGTCTCCGGCGCCGCAATCCGGGCTACAGCCCGGCGGCATTACGCAATCGCAGGCGATGAACCTCCTCGCTGCGGAAGGCTTCACGAACATCCACCCCCCGACGCCGAAGGCAGATGGGTCGTGGACCGGCTACGCATCTCGAAGGGGCAGAACAGTCAGGGCGAAGGTCGATCCATACGGAAGTGTTTCCATAGAAGATTGACGTCTGCGAGGAGCACCGATGGCTCAGCCATCAGTTGCACGGCGCGAAGGGGTGCCGAGGGTCCGGGTACTCAGGATCGGTGCACGAGGTTGGAGGCTGGCGAGCAACGGGCCGGCAGCGGCGGGCAGTGTGGCCACAAACCGACCCCGGTGCCGGCATTGCGGCGTTGCAGGTTTCGCCAGGCCTGGAGAAGCGAGCCATGTCAGGCATCGGGCGCGGCTGTCACCGGCCTGTTGCGGGCTGACATTCCTCTCCTTGTCGTGCGCCGCACACTGTGGCGTCCCGCGCAAAACGGCAGATGTTGCCGCGTACAGAGCACGAGGCATCCAGGGCAATGGCATTCACGGTCCGCAGCATTCTTCCGAACCACGCGGCCAAGCCGGACTTCAACGGCGACGGCTTCACAGACCTGATCTGGCGCGGCGCCGATGGGTCGCTGGCCGTCTGGAACATGCGCCCGGACGGGCTCTCCGGCACGCCGGGCCTCTACATCGCGGCGCCCGCCGGCCTCGAACTCCGCGGCATCGGCGACATCCAAGGCAACGGAACGACCGACCTCATTTGGCAGGATGCGGCCGGACAGATCGAGACCTGGGCCATTCAGGACAATCAGGTCGGCACGGTCACGCCGCTCGGCGGCTTCGGCACAACCCGGCAGATCCGTATGACGGGCGACTTCAGCGGTGACGGCCATAGCGACCTGCTGTGGTTCAACCCGCCGAGCGCCAGCAGCCCGGACGGCAGTTGGTCAACGGCCTCGGCCGAGCCGCGCAAGATCCCACCTCTCGGCCTCGGCCAGCTGGCGCCATTCTCGATCGACTTCCAGCTGGTCGGTGTCGGCGACTTCGACGGGGATGGCCGCGACGACATCCTGTTTCGGGGTACCGGCAATGCGACGGTCGGGGTCTTCCGCATCGAGGAGCCCCGCGCCGTGACCCCGGGCGGTCCGGAGGCGCCGACCCAGACGGTGACCTTCGCCGACCCCGGACCAAGCTGGGCGGTACTCGGCTTGGCCGACTTCGATGGTGACGGGCGGACCGACATCCTCTGGCAGCACACAAACGCCACCGGCCAGGTCGACACGCGCACGATCTGGGGCGCCCAAGGCGGCGAATTGCCCGATCCCGGGGCCGACTGGTCGTTGGTCGGGACTGACGACTACAACAACGACGGCCGAGCCGACCTGATGTGGAAACACATGTCTGGCTGGTATGCCGAGTGGTTCATGGACGGGGCAAAGTGGCTCGGCGTTGGCGCCACCTTCGCCAGCAACACCGACTTCTGGCAGATCGGCGCGATTTAGTGATCCGGCCTGGGTATTCCTGAGCCATGCAGCGCGGCGGAAGGTCGTGTGTCCGAAGAAGCTGCGGACGCGGTCGGGCAGCTTGGATGGTTTGCGCATGTGCCCGACACCGGCGCGTGTGAGCTGCGCCTTGCGGTGCGCGACGCGATCGGCGCGGCGATGCTGATCAAGCGGAGCGTGCTGGACGGCGCGGGAGGCTTCGCTGGCCTGCTCGGGCGCAATGCCACCGGCACATTCGTCGGCTGCGACGAAACCGGGCCCTGCCTCCGCGTCGAGGAGGGATTCCCGACGGGGCGCTTCCTCTTCTTCCCGGAGGCGTGCGTCCGGCACAAGGTGCCGCCGTCATGCCTGCATGGGGCTACTTCTGGCGGCGCTGCGTTGCCGAGGGCCGCTCGAGAGCGTACCTCGGCGAGCTCACACGTTTGCCGAGCGCATTGCGGACCGGGCGCGATCATGTGCTCAGGACCCTGTCGAGCGGGTTCCTGCTGGGCCTGCGCGATGCCGCGCTAGGGCGTGATGCGGGCGGCCTGGGCCGCGCCGCCGCGATTGCATTCGGATTGTACGCGACGATCTTCGGATACATGCGTGTGCGGCTCGGCAGTGGCTCCGTCCGGCTCAAAGGACCGCCCGGGAACATAGCGGTTCATTCGAACCGGTCGTGATCGGCTCGAGGCGGCGGCTGCCGGACGAAGAGCGTGCATGTGGACGCCCGGGAACCAGCCGAGATACGGCCGCGGCAAGCTGCGCTATCCGGGTGCTCTGACCGACGAGGAAAGGTTGATCATCGGCCCGTTGATCCCAGACGCGAAGGACGGCGACGACAAGCGGAGGATTGACATGCACGCGGTGCTGAATGGGGTGATGCACATCCTGAGCGCCGGCTGCCGGTGAGCGGCGCTGCCGGCAGACCCGCCGCCGCGGAGCACGGCGAACGACGACGTCCGGCGCTGTGACAAGGCCCGCGCGCTGCGGTCTCAGCGCTGGCGCGCCGCAAACCTGCGGTCGCCCGCGATTGTGGCAGCCCTCTCCTAACGCGCGGGACGCGCGGTTCGCGTACCATTTGCGAGATCGGCAAACCACTGGGCATAAGGTGTCGTTCGCGCAAGATGCCTGTTGAAATCGGGAGCGCCATCATCCCACCAAACCGGCCCGCGCTCACCCAGGGCGGTCTTCGCGGCATCCACTTGCAGACGAGCGACCTCACGAGCGGCATCGTCACCGACGCGCATGGCCTGCTGTTTTGCGCGTCGCGCAGCCATGAGCGCTTTCACCAGCTCGGCGCGTCGTTCATCGCTCAGGTGTGGGTTTGAGCAGCGCCAAAGGCGTCCGCGGACGGCGAAATAGCGGCCGTCCGGGGTGACCGGATATCTCACGGCCTGACCAGCCTCGCCGGGATCTGGCCGGCATTGCTTGAACCGCGCCGGACTGGCATTCCTGCGCTGTGCGTCGGTTCGCCTGATGACGCAAAGGCTCTGCCGAAAAGTCGCAGGATCCCGGATGCATACTCGTGCACCGGGTAGGTCTCTCGCCGCTTGCCGCGGCCAAGGCCGGCTATCGGCAGGGCGCGGCCAGGACCGCGCCCTCCGCATCCTCGGTCATGCCCCTGCCCTGCAATCACGCCGGGATCCTGGCGCGGTGCGGTAATTGCGGCAAGCCCCGAGTAGGTCGCGGGACGCAGGGCATCGCGGGTGAAGCTTGGCACTTCGGACACGGCGAGAGAACGGGGCGCGCTGGTCTCGGGCATGCCGTTCCGCGCCCGGGCCAGGACCGGAGCAGGTCGCGGAGCTGCACCGCATTCTCAGGCCGACGAAGGGATGGCCATCAGCTGCCAGTGCCGAGGGCGCGCAGCACCGCGGGATCGAGCTGGGCCGGGTGAGGACCAGACCGTGCCGGAAAGCCCATGATGTCGCCGTAGCCCCAAAGTGCCCAGCCAAGCCCCTCGCGCCCTGCGGCTTGCCCGAACGCTTCGAAGTAAGCCAGGCGTGCGGGACGGTTCAGGTGCGCGTGGGCGCCGAATTCCAGGATCATGACCGGGGCATCGTGGCGCCGGCCCCACGCGGCGGCGGTCGCCAGCCTTTCGTGCAGCCGTGCTGCGTTCCAGCCTTCGCCGCAGTAGAATTCGCCGATGGCACGGCTGCGGGCATGCGCGCTGTCCGCCACGGTTGCCCGGCATGCCGCGACGTCCGTGACCGGAAAGGGCAGCCGCGCGATGGCGGCGGCATCGAGGCCTGGTTCAAAGGAAGCCAGGCCGGCCAGGACACCTGGCGTGTAGTCGTGCACGCTGTAGATCACCCTCGGGTCGCGCACCGGGCGAAGCTGCTGCAGACCCTCCAGGCTGCCCCAGTCGGCTCCGGTCAGGATGATGGTGTGCAGCGGTAGCACGGTCCGGATCACCGCCAGCACCTCGAGCTGCAGTGCGGCCCAGACCGCATGGTCGCGGAAGATCGGCTCGTTCAGCACCTCGACAAAGGTCCGGGACCGATCGAAGCGGCGCATGGCCGGCGCCATGCCCCGCCAAAAGTCGAACAGTGCCTGGCGGTGCTCGGGATGGTCCTCCGGGTACCAGCTTTCCGGGTGCGCATCGACGATGACGCCGAGGCCGGCGCGGTGCAGCCGTTCGATCGCCTCCAGCACGACGGCGAGCCGCGTCGGTTCAAGGGTTCCGTCGGGACGCAGCAGCACCTGTGGCTGGATGCAGAGCCGGACAAAGGTGAAGCCGGCGGCGCGGATTTCCGCCATGGCCGTGTCGGGCAGGTAAGCGCGCAGCCGCGCCGGCTCGGCGCTCGCAGGAAAGCGGAACCAGTTGGTGATGTTGAGGCCGCGTCGCAGCACCGCGCGCTGCTCCGACGGCAGTTGCGCCAAGGCCGGCACGGCGGCGGTCATCGGCCCGAGCGCGATGCCGAGCGCGCCGGCCAGCAGGCGTGCGCCCGTCCGCCGGCGGCCTGCAAGGATGCCCCTTCCCTGGAATGGCATGCATGCGTTCCTTGTCCGGCCCGTCTACGCCTGCGCCGCGGGCGCTCGCCGGCGGACGGATTGCTTTGCCAGCAGCCACAGGAAGCGGCTGTTGCCGATCAGGTAGCGCTTCCACAGCCGTCGCGGCTCGAGCCCGAGCCGCCATGCCCATTCCAGCCCGGCCGTCTGCATCCAGCGTGGTGCCCGCCGCACCTCCCCGGCCAGCACGTCGAAGGCACCGCCGACGCCCATGATGAGCTTCACGCCGAGGGCGTTCCGGTGTCGCTCGCACCAGATGTCCTTGAAAGGCGATGGCATGCCGAGGAAGAGCATGTCTGCGCGTGCCTCGGAGATCTGCCGCACCACGTCCTGGTGCTGCGCGGCCGTGAAGTAGCCGTCGCGCCAGCCGACGATCTCGATGCCGGGGTAGCTGGCCCGACACCGGGCGACGAAGCGCTCCAGGACCGGCGGCTTCGCCCCGAGCAGGAAGATGCGCAGTCCCTCCTTCGGTGCGCATCGCAGCAAGCCATCGAGCAGGTCGATGCCCGCGACGCGTTCCGGGATCTCGCCGCCCAGCATCCGTCCCGCCCAGACCAGCGACATGCCGTCCGCGGTGACCAGGTCGGCGGCCTGCGCCGCCTCCCGCAACGCCGGGTCGTCCTGCATGGCGACGAGGTGGGAGGCGTTCGCGGTCAGGACGATGCGGGCGCGCGCGCTGCTGCGGGCGGTCTCGAGGCACCAGTCCAGCACCTCCTGCTGCCGCATCGGGTCGATGCCGCAGCCAAGGACGGAAACGGAGGACCGGCGCATCATACGACATGCCCGGCGGGCGGCGAGCTGCCTTCGATCGCCGTGGCATAGAGCAGCCAGCCCCACTCATAGGGCCGGATCTCCCGGTTCAGCCGGAACCGCGGCGACGGAGGCTCCGGCGTCGGCAGGCCGGCGAGCAGGCAGGCCTGACGCAGCCGGTGCGCCGCGGCGCCTTCCTCCCGCTCGACGCTCCGCCAGATGATGCCGGACGCGGGCTCGACCAGGTCCAGTCCCAGCTCGTTCGCATGCAGCCAGGCGCGGCTGCGGGCGACGGCAGCGGCATGGGCCTGGCCACCCGCCAGCGCCAGGGCACGCAGCGCCATCGGCGCCATGCTGTGCTGATGCACCGAATAGACCGGATAGGCTTCGGCCACCGCGTCATTGGCGGCATCGTGGTGCCACCACCACTGGCCGAGCGGCCCCTGCGCCGCGACGAGCCGGGCGCCGCAATGGTCGGCCAGCTGCCGCGCCGTCGCGTCGCCCAGCACCAGGGCAGCGAAGGACAGTGCCTGCAGCGGGTAGACCTGGTCGGCGAAGTTGGCGATCTGCCGCCGCATCCGGTGGCGCAGCGGCGCTGCCGTGGAAGCGTGGCGGAACACCAGCGTCTGCTGGTCGAGCCGGCCTTCCAGCTCGCGCAGGGCAGCGATGGTGGCCGGGCGGAGCGCCGGCACGCTGGCATGCAGCAGGCCGCTGACAAGCCAGGCCACCTCCATCGTGGTAAGCTCGGGCAGGAGCGATTCCAGCTCATCCGGACTGAAGCCGGCTTCGGCCAGCAGGACGAGCGGCGCCGCGCCGCGCACCGCGCTGTTGGCCCAAAGCACCAGGCCGAGCGCGCCCGGATAGGCTTCGTCGCGCACGCCGGCGGCGAGGTCGCGGCAGAGCGCGGCCGGATCGGCGACGACGGCGCGGAGCGGGATGCCGGCGCGGTGCAGTCCGATCAGGCAGATGGCGGAGCTGGTGAGGCTTTCAGTCCCAAGCGTCGGGGCCCAGGCGCCGTCGCGGATCTGCCGGCCGAAGCGGCCACTGCGCGGATCCAGGCAGTCGCGCAGCCTGTCGGTGCACAGATCCTGGAGGTCTTCGATGCGGGGGGCAAGGGCCTGGCTCATCGCGCGGGGACTCCGTCGGCGAGGGTCGGGAAAGAGGGAGGCGGCATCAGGTGAGAATGGGCCGGCAGCGGTGCGGTGCGGCGGACGGCGCCGGCGACCAGCCTGGCGATGCGATCCGCCGCCTTTCCGTCGCCGTAGGGAGAGACGCCCTTGGCCATCGCGGCATAAGCCACGGGAGATGTCAGCAGCTCGCTCGCCGCGGCCAGGATGTGGTCGGGATCCGTGCCGACGAGGCGGGCGACGCCGTGGTCCACCGCTTCGGGCCTTTCGGTGACATCGCGCAGCACGAGGACCGGCTTACCGAGCGCCGGCGCCTCTTCCTGCAACCCACCGCTGTCGGTGAGCACCAGGGCGCAATGCTGCATCGCGGCGACCAATTCGGGATAGCCGAGCGGATCGGTGAGCGTCACCTGCGGGTGACGGCCGAGCATGGCATGCGCCATGTCCCGCACATTCGGGTTGGGATGCACCGGATAGAGCAGATGCAGGTCGGGAAAGGCTGCGAGCAGGCGGCGGACCGCCGTCAGGACCTGCTCGGCCGGCCTGCCGAAGCTCTCGCGGCGGTGCATGGTCATCAGCACCAGCCGGCCATTGCGTCCCATGGCCTGGGGCGGCAGGCCGGGGAGACTGCCCGGCGCGCGGCGAGCGACATCGAGCAAAGCGTCGATGACCGTGTTGCCGGTGACGTGGATGGTCTCGGCCGCCACGCCTTCCCGCAGCAGGGCGCGGCGGGCGCCCTCCGTCGGGCAGAAATTCAGCGCTGCCGCGCGGCCAGCGACCACGCGGTTGAACTCTTCCGGGAAAGGGTTCTGGAGGTCGCCGGTGCGCAGCCCCGCCTCGACATGACCGAACGGAATACGACGGTGGAAACAGGCGATGGCAGTGGCCATGACGGTGCTGGTATCGCCTTGCGCCAGCACCATGCCGGGCGGTGCCTCGGCCAGCAGTGGATCGATGCCTTCGAGGATGCGCGCGACCAAGCCGGAGAGGCTTTGGTTCGGACGCATCAGGTCGAGGTCGAGGTCACCGCGCAGCCCGAAGCTTGCCAGCGCCTGATCCAACAGGTCGCGGTGCTGGCCAGTCAGCAACAGCCGGACTGATAGGCCGGACTTGCGGCGCAACGCCTGCACCACAGGTGCCATCTTGATAGCTTCAGGCCGTGTTCCAACCACACACAGCACACTCGCCGGTGCCATTCCTGTATCCCTCCACAGAGCGGCGCAGGCCAACTCTGTGAATTAACTTTTATGTACCTCGTTCAACCAAAACCCCTCACAGGGAAGCGAATGCCGGTCACGTAATGAGGCGTGTTAGTACTTCTATGTTTGAGCGATTCACCACGCAATTGCGCCGCACCGATTGAAGCGGATGGCGGGAGGGTGCGAAGGCCGTGGAGCCTGGATTTGGCTTGCAACAAAGACCGGCAAGGGTCCTGCGTTCACCTTTGAATGCAAACCGCTATGAAGAACCGAAGCTTTGTCGTTGCTTTCAGAAAGCATGAGCGAGGCGGGATGACCAGCGATGGGGTGTCGGTTGCCATACGCAGTTGAAGTTTCTTTTCCTCATATGGATTGAAGCAGACAATCAGCATCGTATGTTTATGGGGAAGTTCTCAGAACGTCATGGAAGTTGAATCTTTCATTCATTTATAAAGAAACGTATGTTTTCGAACTTTTTATTTACACTTTTTTCGTTTCGATTTGTCGATGTCCGGGCTTAGGATGATCGCCCTCCTTCGATGCAAAGGGATTTTCAATTTCGCAACAATCATGTCATTTTGGATCTGCTGCGACCCTGCACGCGAAAAGCCCTTACCTCGCCTCGGTTCAGGCAACGACGCGGTGTGAGATGATGGAGATCATGGCAATCCGGATGTGCCCGGCGAAGAGGTCGCCGGCGCGCTCCTAGACGATGTTCAGGCGCCGGTAGCGACCGAGCCAGGCGCAAAGCCGCCCAACATTCCGCCTGGTCCCTTTCGGCAGGAAGCGCTCGTCCCGCGTGTGACCAGGCGAGATGAAGAGGTGGATGTCATGCTCAAGCGCTGCCGCGGCGAAGGGCGCGCCCTTGAAGCCGCTATCGCCGATGAGGTCACCTTCAAGGCCAAGCGCGGCCAGCCGCGGCAGCATCGCCACCGTGCCTGCATGGCCTTCCGTAATGGCGGGCTGCAATTCGGGATCAAGCAGCGAGCCATACTTGTCGCAGACCGCGAATCGCTCCGCGCCCTTGACCAGCCCGCCACCATCGATGCCGCGTACCCAGGCGGTTGGGGCCGACCGCAGGGGACGGCCCTCGGCCAACACCGCCGAAGGCAGAACCTCGTCGCTGCGGGCGAGGCGCCAATCGAGCGCGAGGCGTTGGCCCAGCCGTCACCGCAGCCCCAGGCGGGTTCAGCGCGTGAAGGTGCTGTGCAGGGTGGTGAAGGGGATACCGGAGAACCAGCCGGCGAGGCGGCACCGCAGGCCGCCGAAGCTCAGGGTCCACATCAGCCCCATCAACCGCCGGGGTATGGTCTGCCCGCGATTGGGCAAGCGACAGCGGATCGCGCTGCAAGCCGCGGGACAGGGGGTGGCATATTGGCGGACTCGAAAGGATTCGAACCTTCGACCTCTGCCTTCGGAGGGCAGCGCTCTATCCAGCTGAGCTACGAGTCCAGCGCGGCACTTCCTAGCCCGCCCCGCCGCACAAAGGAAGCCCCCTAGTCCCGGTGCACGTCATGCGTGACGATCCCCGGGTCCTCCGCCGGCAGCACCCGCCAGTCCGGCCGCGCCAGGGTGCGCCGGGTGTCCTCGAGCCCGCTCTGCCAGTGCTCCCGCATCGTCTCCGGGCCGAATTCGTAGTCCTTCGCCTGCCCCTCATAGGCCTTGGCCTGGTAGACCATCTGCAGGATCGACAGCCGCGGCAGCCGAGCCAGCCGTTCGCGCATCGCCCGGTCCTCGGCGGTCAGCGACGCCTCCGGCAGCCGGTCCAGCGCGGATTTGAGCCGCAGTTGCCAGCGCCGCAGCCTGGTATAGGCATCCGTGTTCATCCGGGTCCGGGACGAATAGCGGATGTCCTTCTCCCGCCCCAGTACCTCCTCCATGTCCCGCGGCAGCGGGCCGCGGGCGGGGAAAAGGTCGACCTGGAAGACCAGCGCGTCGCGGCAGTCAAGCTCGTCCTCCAGCAGGTATTGCAGCGGCGTGTTGGACACCAGGCCGCCGTCCCAGAACCACTCCCCGCCGATCCGCACCGCCGGCAGGCCGGGCGGCAGGGCGCCGGAGGCCATGACGTGCTCCGGCACCAGGGGCAGCATCGCGCTGTCGAAATACTGGAAATTGCCGGTCGTCACGTTGACGGCACCCACCGCCAGCCGCGGATGCCCGCCCGGCTGGTCCAGCAGCGCCCAGTCCACCAGCCCCTCCAGCGTCTCCCGCAGCGCCCCGGTCTGGTAGAAGGCGGTCGCCCCGGCCGAGCCGCGCGGCGCCAGCCAGGGATTGATCGGGTTGGGCCGGAAGAAGCCCGGCGTGCCGAGGCTGAGCGTCGCCAGCGCGCTCTGGACGTTGCGCGCGCGCCGCAGGTCGTCGCCATCCGGGGCAAAGGGCCAGAGCTTGCGGTGGGTGATCCGCTCCCAGAACTCCCGCAGCCGCGGCAGCCGGTCCGCCCGCGCATTGCCGGCGATCAGCGCCGCATTGATGGCGCCGATCGAGACGCCGGCCAGCCAGTCCGGCTCCAGCCCCGCCTCGTGCATCGCCTGGTAGACGCCGGCCTGGTAGGACCCGAGCGCCCCGCCCCCTTGCAGGACCAGGGCAATGCGGCCGAAGCCGGCGGGATCCGGCGGGATGGTGGCCAAGCGATCTCTCCTTCCGTGGCGGCGGCGGGCGCCTATGCTAGACCGATATTGCCCTGACCGTGTCAGGACGGCATCGGTCCAGGCTTTGTTGAGCCTGCGACTCACGTCCTGCGTGTTTCCACCCGGGACGATCGCAGGCTGGCAGCGACGGAGGGACGAACCATGGACGGAAGCGCGAGCGCGACCCGCACGCCGAACGACCCGCAAGCCCTTCTGCAGGCGCTTTATGCCGAGATGCGGCCGCATAGCCTGTACCCCCTTTGGGAGGTCCTCGCCTCCCTCGTCACCCCCTCGCCGCGCTCCGCCGCCCGGCCGCATCGCTGGTCCTATGCCCCGGCGCGGGACTACCTGCTGCGCGCCGGCGACCTGATCAGCGCCGAGCAGGCCGAGCGCCGGGTGCTGATCCTGGAGAACCCCGGCCTGGCCGGCAGTTCCGCCGTCGTCCCGAGCCTTTATGCCGGGCTGCAGCTGATCCTGCCGGGGGAGGTCGCGCCCTGCCACCGCCATACCCAATGCGCGCTCCGCTTCGTCATGGAGGGCGACAACGCCTTCACCGCGGTGGACGGGGAGAAGGCGGTGATGCGGCCCTTCGACCTGGTCCTCACGCCGAACTGGCAATGGCACGACCACGGCAATGCCAGCGGCGCGCCGATGATCTGGCTCGACGGCCTCGATATCCCGACCGTCCGCTTCTACGAGGCGAGCTTCGCCGAGCGGCTGCACGAGCCCGCCCATTCCGAGACCATCCCTTCCGGCGACAGCATGCGCCGCTATGGCCGCAACCTCAGGCCGATGCGCGGCACCGCGGCCGACCGCCGGCCGGCGCACCAGCCGCTGTTTCACTACCCCTATGCCGAATGGCGCGAGAGCCTGCTGGCGCTCGCCGCGGCCGAGGCGCCCGACCCGCATCTCGGCCACGCCATGGAATTCCTCAACCCGGCCGATGGCGGCCCGGTCATGCCGACCATCGCCGCGCATGTCCGCCACCTGCCGGCCGGCTTCGAGACGCGGCCGCGCCAGGCCACCGACGGCACCGTCCTGGTGGTGGTCGAGGGCCACGGCACGGCGCGGGTGGGCGAGGCGGAGTACCGGCTGGAGGAGCGCGACTTGCTCGTCGTCCCCTCCTGGCAGTCGCTGACGCTGGCGGCCGGCAGCCGGATGGTGCTCTTCGGCTATTCCGATCGCGCGGCGCAGGAGAAGCTCGGGCTGTTCCGCGAGGCGCGGCTCTAGGCCGCCATGGCCGCCCCGGGTGTTTCCGCCCGGGACGGCCACGGGCCAGGAACGGCCCCCCTTCCCGCCGCGTTGGCCCGCCGATCACACGGGAGGCAGGCATGGCGGAGCCGATGAAGCTGGCGGCGGATGGCGTCGCACCGACGCAATTCGAGATCCCGGGGTCGCGCGGCGATTTCCGCATCCAGATCCTGAATGAGGACACCTCGCGCGGCGTGGTCACCAGCATCGTCCACATTCCCGCCGGCGGCTTCATCCCGGCGCATTTCCACGAGGCCGGGCCGGAGATGCACTACGTGCTCAGCGGCGACCTGGTGGAGCGCGGCGAGCGGCTCGGCCCCGGTGCCTTCCTGACCCAGGCGGCCGGCGTGGTGCATGGCCCGCATGAGAGCCAGGACGGCTGCCAGGTGCTGACGGTGCAGTCCTGGCAGTCCCGCGACGGGCAATTCGACTTCCATATCGCCGAGGGCGAGGCGGGATCGTCCGGCCAGCCGGCGAAGCCGCAGGACAGCCAGCAGGACATGCAGGCCCGTGCCCCGGCCGGCGAGGGCGGCGAGACCGGCGCGGCCATCGCCAGCGAGGGCCTGCCCGGCCAGGACGACGGCGGCAAGCCCGAGGCGCGCAAGGCGACGGAGGAAAGCCTCGGCCGCGGCTACGGCTGAAGCCCGCGCCCCCCGGCCCGCCGCAGCACCGCGCAGAGCCGGGAGAAGCCCAGCCAGAAGGCGCCGTGCCCCGGCGCATCCTCGGGCGCCGCGCCCTGGCTCGTCCCCGGGCGCGGCTCGCCGCGGCGCAGCAGGCCGAGCCGTGCCTCGAACCGGCCGCGCATGTTCTCGAGGAAGGCATCGCTGCTGCCGAGATACTGCTCGATCAGCTCGGTGGCGATCTCGATCTCGAAGCCCGGCCGCCCGGCCAGGGTGAAGCGCTTCAGCGTCCGGCTGTCCTCGGCCAGGGCGAGGTGCAGCCGGTGCAGGTCCGCCAGGTGCCGGGCGATCCGCAGCCGCGTCTCGCGGGCCTCATCGGCGAGGGTATCGGTGTCCGCCATCCTCCGTGCGCCTTCTCCGGGCCATCGAGGATGCGGCGTCGGCCCTGAAGCCGCGGTTAACGTCCCTGCCCCGCGCGGTAGGCCGCCCAGTCCGCATCGCTCCATTCCAGCATCGCGTCGCTGCCCGACCGCGCGCCGCCGAGGTAGCGCTTGCCGCCATCGATCACCACCGCCTCCCCGGTGATGTAGCCGGCCATGTCGGAGACGAGGAAGGCGGCGAGCTCGGCCAGCTCCGCATGCTCGCCGACGCGGCGCAGCGGGATGCCGCGCTCGACCGCGCCCATGCCCTCGGTCCGCAGCCGCGCGGTGGCATCGGGGGTGGGGAAGTTGCCGGGCGCGATCGCCACCAGCCGGATGCCCCGCGGCCCCCATTCCACCGCCAGCGACTTGGTCATTGCCAGCACGCCCGCCTTGGCCATGGCGGAGGGCACGGTGAAGGCGCCGCCCTGCAGCGCCGAGAGCGTCAGGACCGACAGCACCGTGCCGCCGCGCCCGGCCTCGATCCAGCGCCGCCCGCAGCCCAGCGTGCACCAGGCGCTGCCCTTCAGCACGATGTCGAGCACCGCATCGACGGCGCGCGGCGAGAGCCGGTGCGACTGCGCCAGGAAATTCCCCGCCGCGTTGTTGACCAGCACGTCGAGCGGCGCGCGCGCCCAGATGCGGTCCAGCATCGCTTCCACCGCCGCATGGTCGCGCACGTCGCAGCGCTCGGCCGTCGCCGCGGGGCCGAGTTCGGCCGCCGCCGCGGCAAGCACCTCCGCGCGCCGGCCGCAGATGGTGACCTGCGCGCCGAGCTCGACGAAGCGCCGCGCCATGCTGCGGCCGAGCCCGGTGCCGCCGCCGGTGACGAGGACATGGCGGCCGGCCAGCGTATCGGGGCTGAGCACCGGCGTCAGCCCCCGAGCGCCACCTGGCCCGGCCGCGGCGCCCCGCCGAGCGCCTCGGCGATATGGTCGCGCACCTCCGGGATGCGGCGGTAGTACTGGTGGGTGAAATCGATCTCCTGCTCCGCCACGCGGTCCTGCACGCCGCTGCAATCGACGAGGCAGAAGCGGTCCGCCGGCAGGGCGGCGGCGTCCGGCGGCCCCTTCTCGCCCAGCCTCTGGATGCTGTTCACCGCCTCGCTCACCATGAGGATCTGGTCGCCCCCGCTGACATAGACGCTGGTGCGGTCGGCGAGCCGCGGCATCTGCTCCAGCCAGGGCGGCGTGTGGCCGGCGAAGGCGAAGTCGCTGTCGGCGGCGGCCAGCACCGCCTCGTCGAAGCGCATCTCCGGATTCTGCCCGCTGGTGTTCCAGCCGGCGAAGGCGCCTTCCAGCGCGACATGGCCCATGCTGTGCGCCAGCAGGAAGACCTTGCGGCCCTGGGCGCGCACCTGCCGCACCAGCGGCGCCAGCCGATCGAGCGTCCGCGCCAGGTCGCGGCCGGAGCTGCGGGCATTGCTCTGGTCCAGCTTGTAGCGGTTGGCCAGCGGGCTGCGCAGCTCCCGGTTCAGCGCGAAGCCGAGCAGCGAGAGCAGCACGGTGGCGGCACCGGGGACGACGTCCCGTCCGTCCACGACGCGGCCCGCGGAAGGCCAGGTGAAGGCGATGACGGTGCAGTCTGCTTCCGGCACGCCGGAGGCGGCGAACCATTCGCGGTTGAAGGCGGCGCGGGTGATCGCGTCCGAGAAGCTGTTGGCGAAGCCGTGCACGAAGAACAGCAGGTTCTTCCCGCTGCCGAGGATGTCGGCCAGCGTCGTGGCGCTGAACATGTCCGGCGTCACGTCGGTGACCTCCTCGACCTGACGCTGTCCGAGCGTCGCCGGGTCGGGCGTGACGTTGCTGACGAAGGCGACGCCGCAGGACAGAGTCCGGCCTTCCATGCCGACCATCAGCGGGCTGAAGGCCTCGGCCGGCGACGCGCCGGCCGCCGCGGGCGCCCGGTTGGTGATGAAGTAGACGCTGGTGCGCATGTGCAGCCCCTTCCCGCTTCGGCGGCCGAGCTTACGGGGTCCCGCCCCGGGCGGCATGCACGACGGCTTGACCGGCCCCCTCGGCAGGGCGAGCCTGCCACGGAACGTCCGGAAGGAATAAGCGCCCATGTTGCCGCTGCAAGGCGTGAAGGTGCTCGAGATCGGCCAGAACCTCGCAGGCCCCTATGCCAGCGAGATCCTGGGCATGCTCGGCGCCGAGGTGGTGAAGATCGAGCGTCCCGAGGGCGACGACGCCCGCGGCTGGGGCCCGCCCTTCCATGCCGGCATCGCCTGCAGCTTCCACGCGGTGAACCGCAACAAGCGCAGCGTGGTGCTCGACCTGCGCGACAAGGCGGCGCTGGCCTGGCTGCGGGATTTCATGGCGACGCAGGACATCTTCATCCAGAACATGCGGCCGGGCTCGCTCGAGGCCTTCGGCCTCGGCGCCGAGGCGCTGCGGGCGCTGAATCCCCGGCTGATCTACTGCTCGCTGCATGCCTTCGGCGCGAAGGGCCCGCTGGCGATGCGGCCGGGCTACGAGCCGATCATGCAGGCCTTCGCCGGCATGTTCAGCGTCAACGGCTCGGCCGAGGCGCCGCCGGCGCGCGTGGGCATGCAGGTGCTCGACCTCGGCACCGGCGTCTGGGCGGCGCTCGGCTGCCTCGCCGCGCTGCAATTGCGTGGGCATACCGGGGCGGGCTGCATCGTCGACACCTCGCTGTTCGAGACCGGGCTCGGCTGGATGGCGCAGCATTTCGCCGGATTCAACGAAAGCGGGCGGCAGCCGCCGCGGCACCGCAGCGGCAACCCGAAGCTGATTGTCTTCCAGGCCTTCGACACGCAGGACGGGGAGATCGTGGTGGCCGCGGCGAACGACCGGCTCTTCGCCAAGTTCGCCGTGGCGCTCGGCCATCCCGAATGGGCCGGCGATGCGCGCTTCAGGACCAATGCCGACCGCATCGCCCACCGCGAGATCCTGCTGCCGCTGCTGGAAGCCGAGATGCTGAAGCGAACGAGCGAGGAGTGGAGCGAGGCGCTGGAAGCCGCCGGCATCCCCTGCTCGCCGATCCACGACCTGGCCGCGGTGAAGGCGCATCCGCAAACCGCCGCACTCCGGATCATGCAGCCGATGCCGGGCTATGCGCTGGAAGGCGTGGCGCTGCCGGTTTCCTTCGACGGCGACCGGCCGCCGGTCCGCACCGGCGCGCCGGCACTGGGCGAGGCGAATGCCGAGCTCGGCGCGCCTATTCCGGCTCGATCCCGGCCAGCCTGACGAAGCGGGCCCATTTCTCCCGCTCGATCCGCACCAGCGCGGCGATGCGCGGCAGGTCGAGGGCTTCCGGCACGAAGCCGAATTCCACCAGCCGGCTGCGGGCCGGCTCCGCCAGGATGGCGGCATTCACCAACGCGTTCAGCCGCTGCGCCACATCGGGCGGCGTGGCGGCCGGCACGGCAATGCCGAGGAAGCCGGTGAGGACGAAGTCCGGCCAGGTCTCCGACAGCGCCGGCAAGTCCGGCCAGCGGTCCCAGCGGCCCTGCCGGGTGATCGCCAGGGCGCGCACCTGGCCCTGCCGCAGCCAGGCGTCGCCTGCGGTGGTATCGGCGAAGATCAGGTCCAGCCGGCCCGCCAGCAGGTCGGCGAAGGCGGCGCCGATGGTGCGGTAGGGCACACCCTGCAGCCGCGTCCCGGCCATGACGTTGAGCAATTCGCCCGGCACGCGGGACGACGCGTTGAAATGGCCGAAGAAGATGCCGTCCGGCTTCGCCTTCGCCGCCGCGACCAGCGCCGCGACGTCGCGCCAGGGCGCATCGGCCCGGACCAGCAGGTAGGAGCCGTTCGAGCCGAAGAAGCCGACCGTGGCGAAGTCGCGCTCGGGGTCGTAGGGCAGGTCGCGCACGGTGCTCGGATTGGCGGAATGCGTGCTGGTGGTGGCCAGCAGCAGCGTATGGCCGTCCGCCGGCGCCTGCCTCACCGCCATGGTGCCGATGACGCCGTTGGCGCCCGGGCGGTTGTCCACCACCACGGCCTGGCCGGTGGTGTCCTCGACGTATTTCGCCACCAGCCGCGCGGTGATGTCGCCGGACCCGCCGGGGGCGAAGGGCACGATGATGCGCAGCGGCCGCGCCGGGAAGCCCTGGGCGCGGGCCGCGAGCGGCGCCAGCGTCGCGGCGAGGAGCGTCCGCCGCCGCATCAGGACGCTTGCTGGGCCGATTCAAGCCGCGGCGGCGCCGCGGCGTTCGGGCCGCCCGGCAACACCGCCGTCCCCGGCGCGAGGCGGGCCGGGATGCCGTCGTGCTCGCCGAAATCCTCCGCCAGCGGCCGGCGCGCATCAAAGGTCAGCCAGAGCCGCACCATCAGCCGGCGCTGCGCCGGGTCCTCCCAGTCCTCGAACTCGGTCCGCGCATGGGTGGTGACGTAGTTGTTGCAGAACTGCATGTCGCCGGGCTCGAGCATCATGTCGAGCCGCATGTCCTCCCGCGCGCTGAGGCTTGACATCAACTCCAGCGCCTCGCGCTCGGAGGCGGTCAGGGGAATGCCGCGGCGCTCGGCCCCGGTCTCGATCGGGTTGCGGATGAAGCGGCAGGAGATGACGCCGCGATGGTTGCTGAACACCGGGATCGGCCGCGGCGTGACGCCGTTCGGGTTGTCGGCGGCCTCGCGTTCGGAATAGTGGAAGCCCCTGTACAGGATGGGCAGGAGGTCCGGCCGGGTCCGCAGGATCTCGTTGTGCACCGCCATGGTGCTGACGACCGAGGACAGCCCGCCATGCTTCGCCCGTCGCTGGCAGAGCAGCCCGACCAGGTCGCAGCGGTCGGTGTGGAAGTCGAGCCGTGCCTTGGTCTGGTACCCCCGCGTATTGGCCGAGCCGTAGGTGCGGCCCTGGTCGAAGACATGCCCGAGCATCTCGCCATGCGAGTTCTGCGACACCGCGGTGCCGAGATGCGTCCCCAGCCCCCAGAAGATCGCCTCCCGCTCGGCCTCGTCGAAGCGGTTGGCCGGCAGGCCGCGAACGACGAAGAAGCCGCGGCCGCTGCGCGCCTGCTCGAGCCATTGCGCCAGCCGCGGGGCGAGGACCGGCAGCGGGAAGTCGGCCCGGGTGATGGCGGTGGTCGGGATGCCGCGCGCCTGCACCCCACGCAGTGCCGCGGCGAGGTCCTCGACCTCGGCCGTGGCCAGGGTGCTGATCCAGGCGGGATCGCTGGCGATCTCCGCGCCGCGCCAGGCGCTGGCATCGGTGACGGGGGCGTAATCGCTCATGCTGCGGCTTCCGGGCGTTTCCTGGCCCGAAGCTTCCGCCCGAACCCGGCCCCGCGCAACACCCCCTTCAAGCCGGGCGGGAAGGCTGGTTGAATGGCGGCAACGAAGCTCGAGGAGTGTCCGAGGATGACGTCCCATGCCGCGCTGCGGATCGCCCCGATCCGCGCCTCCGTCTCGGATGCCGAATGGCAGGCGCGCCTAGACCTCGCCGCCTGCTACCGGCTCTGCGAGGGCTATGGCATGTCCGACATGATCTACACCCATATCACCGCGCGGGTGCCGGACAGCCCGGCCCACTTCCTGATCAACCCGAACGGCATGCTGTTCGGCGAGATCACCGCCTCTTCCCTGCTGAAGGTCAGCGTCGACGGCGACGTCCTCTACAAGCCCGACCTGCCCTATGGCCTGCATCCCGCCGGCTTCACCATCCACAGCGCCATCTACCGCGCGCGGCCGGATGCGATGGCGGCGATGCACACGCACACCGTCGCCGGCATGGCGGTTTCCTCCCTCAAATGCGGGCTGCTGCCGCTGACCCAGACGGCGACGCGCTTCTACGGCCGCATCGCCTACCACGAATTCCGCGGGCCGGAGCGCGACCCCTCCGAGCGCGACGCGCTGGCGAAGACCATCGGCCCGCTGAACACCTGCATCCTGCGCAACCACGGCATGCTCACGCTCGGCGAAAGCGTGCCGGAAGCCTTCACCGCGATGTGGGGCCTGGAGCGCGCCTGCCAGGCGCAGCTCCAGGCGATGGCCTGCAACACCGAGCTCAATATGCCCTCGGACGAGGTCGTGGCGAAGTCCTGCGCCATGTACGACCCGCCGAACTCCCGCCGCTACGGGCTGCTGGAATGGCCGGGGCTGCTGCGGAAGCTCGACCTGGCCGATAGCTCCTGGCGGGATTGAGCGCGGTGGAGCGGCGCGCGCTGCTGGCCTCGCCCGCGCTGCTGCTCGCGGCGCGCAGCCGGGCCGAGGAAGCCTGGCCCGCCCGCCCCGTCCGCATCGTCATCCCCTTCGGCCCGGGCGGGCCGATCGACAATGTCGGCCGGCTGCTGGCCGAGTTGCTGCGCGACCGGCTCGGCCAGCCCTTTCTGATCGACAACCGCCCCGGCGCGGGCGGCAGCATCGGCATCCGCACGGTGATCCAGTCGCCGCCCGACGGCACGGTGCTGCTGCTGACCAGCGCCTCGCTCGCCTCGGTCCCGGCGCTCTATCCCGGACAGGGCCTGGATCCGCGCGCGGCGCTGACGCCGGTCAGCCTGGTGGCGGACATCCCGACCGCGATGGTGGTGCGCGCCGATGGGTCCTGGCGCAGCGTGCAAGACATCGTCGCGGCGGCGAAGGCGCGCCCGGCGACGCTGACCTATGGCAGCGGCGGCGCGGGATCGTCCAACCACCTCTCCGGCGCGCTCTTCGCCTCGGCGGCCGGCATCAGGCTGGAGCATATCTCCTATCGCGGCGCGGCGCCGGCGATGATCGCGCTGCTGGCCGGCGAGATCGACATGGTCTTCGCCAGCACGGTCGAGACGCTGCCGCACGTGCAGGCCGGCCGCGCCCGGCTGCTCGGCGTGGCGACGGAACGCCGCGTGCCGAGCCTGCCCGACACGCCGGCCATCGACGAGATCGTGCCCGGCTATGTCGCGCTGAACTGGTACGCGATCGCCGCGCCGCAGGGCCTGCCGGCGCTGGTCCTCGGGAAGCTGACGACGACGCTCGCCGCGCTGCGCGACCTGCCGGAGGTGCGCGCGCGCTTCGCCGCCGCCGGCACGGTGCCGCTGCTGACCGGGCCGGCGGCGCTGGAACGGCTGCTGGAAAGCGACGTGCCGAAATGGCAGCGGGTGGTGGCGGAAGCCGGCATCCGCGGGGAATAAGCAAGAACAACCGGAGAGACGTAGCATGAGCAAGACCGTGGGCCGCGTGCTGGCCGAAAGCCTGATCGCGCATGGCATCGACACCATCTGGATGGTGCCGGGCGAAAGCTTCCTCGGCCTGACCGACGCGCTGACCGAGACGCCCGAGGTCCGCCTCATCGTCTGCCGGCACGAGGGCGGCGCCGGCTTCATGGCCGTCGCCGATGGCCGCATGCAGGGCGGCCGCGCCGGCGTGCTGCTGGTCTCGCGCGGGCCCGGCCTGTCCAATGCCATGGTCGCGCTGCACACCGCCTACCACGACGCGACGCCGCTGGTCGTGCTCTGCGGCCAGGTGGAGCGGAAGGATTTCGGCCGGCTTGCATTGCAGGAGCAGAACTACTCGAAGCTGCTGTCGGACGTGACCAAGGGCGTCATCGAGGTGAACGAGGTGGTGCAGGCCTCCGAATCCATCGCCCGCGCCTTCCATCTGGCCGAGTCCGGCACGCCCGGTCCCGTCGCCGTCATCCTGCCCGAGGACATCTTCGACGAGCTGACCGAGGCGCCGCTGGCCAAGCCCCGCCCGCGCGTCTACGGCGGCCCGCGCGCCGAGGACCTCGACCGGCTCGCCGACATGCTGGCCAAGGCCGAGCGCCCGCTGGTCTGGGTCGGCGGCGCGCTGACCAATGCGGACGCGACGACGCTCGACGAACTGCGCCAGCTCGCGGAGCAGTGGGTACTGCCGGTCTCGCCGACGCATCGCCGGCCGCAGCTCTTCGATGCCGGGCATCCGAACTGCGGCGGCTACATGGGCATCCGCGTGCCGAAGCAGCTGATGGACGAGATGCGGCGCGCCGACCTGCTGGTGGCAATCGGCGAGCGCATCACCGACAGCGTCAGCCAGTCCTACAGCTTCCCCACCGCGCCCGACCCGCAGCTTCCCCTGGTCCAGGTCTGGCCCGACCCGAACGAGATCGGCCGCGTCTTCCGCCCCGACCTCGGCATCGCCGCCGAGCCCGCCGCGGTGATCCGCGCGCTGCTGCGGCGCGGCGCGCCGGCGGGCGCGGCGAAGCGCGCCGGCTGGGTCGCCGGGCTGAACGCGATCCATACGAAGCTGATGGCGCCGGACTGGGACAGCATGTCGGACGGCGTGAACTTCGCCGCGGTCTGCGTCGAGATCGGCAAGCACCTGGCACCGGACGCCGCGGTCACCTCGGATGCCGGCAATTTCTCCTCCTTCATCCACCGCTACATCGGCTTCCGGCCGGGGCAGAATTTCCTCTCCTCCGTCGTCGGCGCGATGGGCGCGGGGGTGCCGATGGCGGTGGCCGCCGCCATCCGCCGGCCGGGCAGGCAGGCCGTCGGCTTCTGCGGCGACGGCGGCGCGCTGATGAGCGGCAACGAGATCGCCACCGCCATGCAGTACGGTGCCGCGCCGATCCTGATCATCTCCGACAACAAGCGCTACGGCACCATCGGCATGCACCACGAGGTGCGCTACCCGAACCGCCCCTACGAGGCCGCGGTGAAGCTCACCAACCCCGACTTCGCCGCCTGGGGCCGGGTCTTCGGGGCGGAGGGCATCACCATCTCGACCGAGGCGGAGGTCGAGGGCGCCATCGCCCGCGCCTTCGCGGTGAAGGACCGCCCGGTTGTGGTGCATGTCCATACCTCGGCCGAGCAGATGAGCGCCTGGCGCCGCCGCGGCGCGCCGCGGGTGCACGGTTAGTGGATCGCCGGGCGGTGCTGGCGGCCGGGCTCGCCGCGCCCTTCGCGGCGCGCGCGCAAGCCTGGCCCGACCGGCCCGTGCGCATCGTCGTGCCCTATGCACCGGGCGGGCCGACCGACATCCTGGCGCGGTCGCTGGCCGCGGCGCTGGGCGAGGCCTGGCGCCAGCCGGTGGTGGTGGAGAACCGGCCCGGCGCCGGCAGCGCCATCGGAACCGAGGTTGTGGCACGCGCGCCCTCCGACGGCACCACCCTGCTGTTCGCCGCGACGGCGCATGTGATGAACCCGGCGCTGATGCCGCATCTGCCCTTCGACGCGGTGCGCGACTTCACCGCCATCCTCAACTGCGCCTTCCACCCGATGCTGCTGGTGGTGCATCCCTCGACCGGGATCTCTGGCCTGCCCGGCTTCATCGCCGCGGCCAGGGCGCGGCCGGGCGGGCTGACCATGGGCTCGGCCGGGGTCGGCAATGCCAGCCATCTCGCCATGGCGCTGTTTGCCTCCGTCGCCGGGATCGAGCTGACGCACGTACCCTTCAGCGGCGCGGCGCCGGCGCAAGCGGCGGTGCTCTCGGGCCAGGTGCAGGGCGGGTTCTTCAACTCCACCGTCGCCGTGCCGCAGATCCGCGACGGAAGGCTGCGCGGCATCGCCACCGCCGATGCGAAGCGCTGGCGCGAGGTGCCGGACCTGCCGACCCTGGCGGAGCTCGGCTATCCCGGGGCAGAGGCAGGGTCCTGGTACGGCGTGCTCGCCCCCGCCCGGTTGCCGCCGCCGCTGGTTGCCCGGCTGCACGCGGACATCCTGGCGGCGATGCGGCAGCCCGCGGTGCGGGAGCGGGTGATCGCCGCCGGGCTCGACCCGCTGGAGACCGGGCCGGCCGAATTCCAGGCGCAGCTCGCGGCCGAGGTCGGGAAATGGGACCGCGTGGTGAAGGCCGCCGGGATCAAGCCGGATTAGTCGCCGCCGGTCGCCGAAGGGCGCTGGCGAAGCCGAGCACCGCAGGCGTGAATCGGCGGCGCTACCACCTCAAGCCTCGACGAAGACCTCGCCGCCTTCGACCTTCACCCTGTAGGTCGCCACCGGCACCTCGGCCGGCTCGTTCAGCGCGGCGCCGGTGCGGATGTCGAAGCAGGCCTGGTGCAGCGGGCATTCCAGCTTGCCCTCCTCGCAGTAGCCGTCCGACAGCAGCGCATATTCGTGCGTGCAGACGTCGTTCACCGCGAAGATGCCGTCCTCCAGCTTCACGACGGCAACCTGCAGGTCGCCGATGCGGATGCCCAGCGGCATGTTCTCGGCGAGATCCGCCTCGGCGGCGACGCGGTGCCAGTCAGCCATGGATGCTTCCCCTTGTGCTGGGTTGGGAATTACCGCGTGCGGCCGCCGCTGTCGAACCCGTCAGGCCGCGAGGTTCTCGTTCGCCGGGGCGTGCTGGCGCTCGGCCCAGGCGGAGAAGGCGACGTATTCCACCGGGTCATGCGTGCAGAAGACAAGCACCTGGGAGTCTGCCTCATGCGCCAGCGTTCGGACGCGCCGCTGCTGGGCGCGGACCAGCGGGCCGGACCAGGCCATCGCGGCCTCGTAGGCGGCGCTGCCGGGCGGACAATGGGGCGGCTCGGCGAAGATCTCGGCGCGGTTGAAATAGGTGTCGCCGGCATGCAGCACCCAGCCGCGCGGCGTCTCGATGGCGACGCCGGCATGCCCCGCGGAATGCCCGGGCAACGGCACCAGGACGAATTCCTGCGGCAGCCCATCCAGCTTCATCACCGCGTCGAAGCCGTACCAGCGACCGCCCGGCCGGTCCGGGTAGGTACGCCAGCGCCGCGTGTCGCCCCATTGCACCGGACGGTAGCGGGTGCGGCCGAGCACGCCCTCCCGCGCATGCGCCGCGGCGGCCTCGGCCTCCATCAGGTGCACCGTCGCATGCGGGAAGTCGACCAGGCCGCCGGCATGGTCGAAGTCGAGATGCGTCATGATGATGTGCCGCACGTCGCTCGGGTGCAGGCCGATCCGCTTCATGTGCCGCAGCATCGTCCGGTCGGGGTCGTAGCGGAAGCGCAGCAGCGCGCTGTTGACGTAGGGCAGCCGCCCGCCAGGGCGCAGCATGTCGCGCATCCCGAGCCCGGTATCGACCAGCACCACGCCGTGCCGCGGCGTCTCGACGGCCAGGCAATGACAGGTCAGCCGGCCGATGGCGCCGGGGCTCGCGCCATCCATCAGCGCGCCGCCCAATGGCCGCGCCGGCCCGCAATCGAGATGATGGATGCGCATCGCCATCGTCGGTCCCTCCGTTTGCAGGGGGCCAACGGGTGGCGGCGGCGCGCGGTTTCAGCCGGGCAGCACCCAGTCGCGGAACAGCGCCAGGTCGATGTTGCCGCCGCAAAGGATGACGCCGGCGCGCTTTCCCCGCATCCGCCCGCGTTCCTGCAGCAGCGCCGCCAGGGGTGCGGCGCCGGCGCCCTCCGCCAGGTTGTGGGTGTCCTGCCAATAGGCGCGGATCGCCGCCGCCACTTCCGCATCCGTCACGGTGACGATGCGCGCGGCGCCGCGGCGGATGATCGCCAGCGCCGCCGGGTCCGGGATGCGCGTCGCCATGCCGTCGGCGCGGGTATGCGCGGTCGGCACCGTCACCACCGCGCCGGCGGCGAAGGAGAGCGCATAGGCCGGCGCCTCGGTGCTCTGCACGCCGACGACCTGGGTCTGCAACCCCAGCAGGTCGCGCGCCATGATGCAGCCGCAGATGCCGGACCCCAGCCCGATCGGCACGTAGAGCACCTCGAGCGGCGGCGCGGCACGGAGGAATTCCAGCGCATAGGTGGCGACGCCACGCACCAGGTCCGGCGCGAAGGAGGGCGCGAATTCCAACCCCTGCGCCTCGGCCAGTTGCATCGCATGCAGCCGCGCCGCGTCGAAATCCTCGCCGTGCTCGACCAGGGTCGCGCCCTGCGCCCGCATCGCCGCGTTCTTCTCGGCGCTGTTGCCGAAGGGGACCACGATCGTCACCGGCACGCCGTGCCGCGCGCCGGCATAGGCCAGGCTCTGGCCGTGGTTGCCGCGGGTCGCGCTGATCACGCCCCGCACCTCGGGCCGTTCGCGCTTCAGGCGCTCCATGTAGACCAGCCCGCCGCGCACCTTGAAGGCGCCGGTCGGCGTGTGGTTCTCGTGCTTCACCCAGACCTCGGCACCGCTGCGCGCCGCCAGCAGCGGCCAGGCGTATTGCGGCGTCGGCGGGAAGGCCTGGTGCACGAGTGCGGCGGCAGCCTCGAGCGCGGGCAGGTCGAACAAGCGGGCCTCCGGAACGGTGATGGGCGGCGGGCGTTGCCCTTGCCACCTCAGAGTGTAGCGAAAGGATCCCCTATGCCTATCACGGTGGACAGTAGCCAGTGGACCGGTGAGCAGGACGACGCGCCGATGGCCGGCCCCGTGGTCTGGGGCGAGTTCTCCGAAGCCGCGGAGGTCGACCGCGTCGCCGAGCGGCTGCAGGCGGAAAGCTGGTACCGCGAGTCCCTGGCGGCAGTGGCGCCGCAGGAAGCGCAGCCCGGTGCCGCCGACAACGAAAACCAGGTCGACGCGCCGGACGACAACCCGAAGGGCGCCGACCGGCGGAACCTGCGGCAGAACTTCGTCGGCATCGGCACGGCCGCGACCTCGATGGCGGCGGCGGGGATCGTGATCGCCACCGGCGGCGCGGCGCTGCCGGCGGTGGCCGCGGCGGCGGCGGCGGGCGGTGCGGCGCTCGCGGCCGGCGAG
>NZ_SMSJ01000269.1 GCF_004355005.1 Dankookia rubra | reverse complement strand
CGATCTCGCCGATGCCGGGCAGCCGCGGGCGCTCGGCCGCCGGCTGCGCCGCGGCCAGCCCCGGCAGCAGCGCGGCGAGCAGGCCGAGCGCGAGGGCCGGCCCCAGAGCGGATCGCCGGAAGGCGGAACCACCCGGAGGCCGGGGGCCGGCCCACCGCCGCGCGCCGCGCCTCAGTGGCCGTGCGCCATCGGCCCGCGCGCCCCGGCGGGCTGCACCGCGAGCATGACCTGCACCTCCCCGGCCCGCTCGAACCGCAGGGTCAGCGGCACCGACTGGCCCTGGATCAGCGGTTCCTTCAGCCCAATCAGCATCAGGTGGAAGCCGCCGGGCTGCAGGGTGACGGTGCCGCCGGGCGGCAGGTCGACCGCCGCGACCGGGCGCATCCGCAGGATGTCGCCCTCGCGGAGATGGGTGTGGATCTCGGTCACCCGGGCGATGGGGCTGCTGGCGCCGATGAGCCGGTCGGCCGCACCGCCGTGGTTGGCGATGGCGAGGAAGCCGGCGCCGGTGCCGTTCTGCCCGGCGGCGCGGGTCCAGGGCATGGTGACGGCGATATCGCCCTGCTGCTGCGCCCGGGCGGGCCGCGCCGGCAGGAACGGGGCGAGCAGGACGGGTGCGAGCAGGACGGGGGTGCGGAGGAGCAGGCGGCGGTGCATGGCCGGGCGCCTCACCGCGGGGCCAGGCGCAGGGCGGGCGCCGGGCGGGCAAGGTCGTGCGCCTGCTGCCCCGCGGCCGGCTTCTCGGCCCAGTTGTCGGATTTGCCGCCCTCGCAGCCCTGCAGCACCGGCAGCCAGATCGTGCCGCCCGGCTCGTTCGGCGCCTGCAGCATGACGACGAATTCCTCGTACTGCGCATCCGGCAGCGGGCCGCCTTCCCAGGTGATGCGGCCGACCTCCTCCTCCATCTCCATCCCATGCGGGCTGCGCACGGCCTGGGCCAGGCGGCGGCGCTCGATGGTCAGACGCCAGCCGGGCTTCGGCATGGGCTTGGCCGAGTAGATCCCCTCCGGCAGGTCGAGGGTGATGCGGGTGGTGGCGGCGCCGGCGCAGCCATGCGGCACGCGGAAGGCGGCGCGGACATAGCTGCCGGCCGGGGCGGAGGTCGGGTCCAGGGTGACATGGGCGGCGGCCGGCAGGGCGCAGAGGGCGCCCGCGGCCAGGATTGCGATCGGGATACGCATCGGGGTCTCCTGAGGGTTCGAGGGTGGAACGCTCAGGCGGCGGGCGGGGCGCGGGCCTGCTCGGGCGGCAGGGCCAGGGGGGCGGCCTGCCCGGCGGCGGCGGCCGCCCAGGCCGGGCCGAGCGGCAGCGGGCGGC
>NZ_SMSJ01000268.1 GCF_004355005.1 Dankookia rubra | reverse complement strand
CGGCGGGCAGCCGCCAGCGCCTGAGCCCGGTCGCCAGGTCCTCCAGCGCCGCGGCGCGGCGGCGCGGCTGCGCCGCATCGCTGACGTAAAGCGGCGTCGCGCCGGGGCGGGCCAGGTGGGCCGCAGCCGGGCGGGGCAGGGTCTCGTCCAACATGGCCGAGCCTATATACGGCGGCCAAGCCTTCTACCAGCGGTCGTTGAGGGCCGGCCGCGTTCCTGGCAAGGAGCCTGCGGCGGAACCGCCCGGCAGCGGCCGTGCGGGCCGCAGGGCGGCAGCCATCCCGCCTCGGCCGGCCGGCACGGGCGAAGTCCCGCCCCGATCCACGGCAACCTTTTTTGTTCCTTGCCACATTCAACCCAGGGTTCCATTTTGGGGCGGTGACCAAGCCAGACTTCCAGATGCGCGCGGACCTGTCGCCGCGCGAAGCCGTTGCCGGCCATGACGCACTCGCGCCGCTGCTCGATCCGGCGATCGGCCCGCTGTTCCGGCAGCCTCTCCCCGGCGAGGCGGACAGCGCCTGGCACGGCCACGTCCCCTTCGCCTTCTGGCTGGTCGAGGCCATCCGGCCGCGCAGCATCGTCGAGCTCGGCGCGCATCGCGGCGTCTCCTACCTCGCCTTCTGCCAGGCGGTGGAGGAGGCCGGGATCGAGGCCCGCTGCATGGCGGTGGATACCTGGCAGGGCGACCCGCAGGCCGGCTTCTACGGCGACGAGGCCCTCGAGACGCTGCGGGCCTTCCACGATCCGCGCTACGGGCATTTCTCGAAGCTGCGGCGCGCCACCTTCGCCGCGGCGCTGGACGCGGTCGCGGACGGGTCGGTCGACCTGCTGCACATCGACGGCTTCCACGGCCACGAGGCGGTGCGCGCGGATTTCACCGGCTGGCTGCCCAAGCTCTCGGGCCGCGGCGTCGTCATCCTGCACGGCACCAACGAGCACCGGCCGGGCTTCGGCGTCCGGCGATTCATGCAGGAACTGCGGGAAGCCTACCCGGCCTTCGAATTCCTGCATGCGCACGGGCTCGGCCTCGTCACGGTGGGCAGCGACCCGCCCGCGGCGGCGGCGGCGCTGTGCCGGCTGCGGGACCCGGGGCAGGTCGCGCTGGTGCGGGACCGCTTCGCCGCGCTGGGCGCGATCCAGGAACGCCTCGCCCTGGCCGAGGCATCCGCCGCCGCGGCCGCGGCCCGCATCGCCGAGGTCCAGGCGGCGGCGCTGGGCGCTGTGCAGGATGCGCTCGCGTCCCGCGACGCCGCGGCGGACCGGGCCGCGGCGATCGAGGCCAGCCTGGCCTGGCGGCTCAGCGGCCCGGCCCGTCGGG
>NZ_SMSJ01000267.1 GCF_004355005.1 Dankookia rubra | reverse complement strand
CGGCAGCCCCGGGCCGCTGCGCCGCGATCGGCGTCGCCGCCGCCGCGGCCCGGCCGGCCAGCGCATCCGCGACCGCACTCATCCGCCCGGACGCCCTGCCATGGCCTCCGCCAGGTGCGCCGCCATGCGCGCCCCCGCCCGCCCGTCCCAGAAGGGGATCGGCCGCGCCCGGGGCCATTGGCCCTCCAGCGCCGCCGCGACGGCCGCCGGCAGGGCGGCCGGCGCCACCAGGCGGCTGGTGCCGGCGGCCAGCGTCACCGGCCGTTCGGTTCCCGGCCGCAGGGTCAGGCAGGGCAGGTCGAGCGCCGTCGCCTCCTCCTGCACCCCGCCGCTGTCGGTCGCCACCAGCCGGGCCCGCGCCAGCAGGCCGAGGAAGTCGAGGTAGGGCAGCGGCGGCAGCGCCAGCACGCCCTTCGGCAAGGCGAGGCCCGCCGCCGCCAGCCGGGCGCGGGTGCGCGGGTGCAGCGGCCAGGCCAGCGGCAGCAGCGCGGCAGCCCGGCCGATCCCCGCGAGCAGCGCCGCCAGCGCCGCCGGGTCGTCCACGTTGGCGGCACGGTGCAGCGTCACCACGCCGTAGTCGCCCGGCACCAGCCCCGGCGGCAGCGTCCGGGCGCGGGCTGGCCCCAGCCCCCGCCGCAGCGTATCGACCATGGCATTGCCCACCGCCCGCACCGCCGTGGCGGCGTGGCCCTCGGCCAGCAGCCCGGCGGCGCTGGCCTCGTCCGGCGCCCAGAGCAGGCTGGAGACGGCATCGATCGCCCGGCGGTTCAGCTCCTCCGGCATGTCGGGGTCGTCGCCGCGCAGCCCGGCCTCCAGATGCGCCACCGGCAGGCGCAGCTTGCGCGCCGCCAGCGCCGCGGCCAGCGCGCCGTCGACGTCGCCCGCCACCACCACGAAGGCCGGCCGCCGCGCCGCCCAGGCATAGTCCAGCGCCATCAGGGTGCGGCCGGTGGTCTCGGCATGGCTGCGGCCCTGCACGCCCAGCGCGATCTCCGGCAGGGGCAGGCCGAGTTGCGCCAGGTGGTCGCCGAACATCGCGGGGTCCTGGTGCTGGCCGGTATGCAGCAGCACCGGCCGCAGCGGCAGGCCGACCTCCGGCAGCGCGTGCCACAGCGCCGCCAGCTTCGGCAGGTTGGGCCGCGCCGCGGCGACCAGATGCAGCTCCTGCATGCTCACGCCGGCACCAGCGCGGCGCGGGCGGGGGAACGGGCGGCGGCCTCCACCACCTCGCAGAAGCGGGCGGCCAGCAGCCGGCGGTCCCAGCGGCGCTCGGCCCCGGCCCGCGCCGCGGCGCCCATCGCCGCGCGCCGCGCCGGGTC
>NZ_SMSJ01000266.1 GCF_004355005.1 Dankookia rubra | reverse complement strand
GGGAGTGTCAGGAATTCCGTGTGCGTCCGGTCGGTTAACGACTTGCTCAGGCCAGGGCTTTGGTGAAGCGCTGGCCGAACAGGACGGCGAACTGAGCCTTGGCCATGGCCCACTCGCGTGGTGGCATCCTCCACTCCCGCTCGGTCCTGTTCAAGACAAGATAGAGCAGCTTCAGCGCGGCTTCGTCGGTGGGGAAATGGCCCCTGGTGCGGACCGCGCTGCGCAGCTTGGCATTCAAGGCCTCAATGGCGTTGGTTGTGTACAGCATGCGACGCACATCGGCGGGAAAGGCATAGAACGGCACGACCTCCGTCCAAGCACGCCGCCAGCTCGGGCCGATAGCGACGTATTTCCGACCCCATTCTCCTGCCTCAAACGCCGTCAGGGCGGCCTCGGCCGCGACCGGGTCGACGGCACGGTAGATCTCTTTCAGCGCCGCCGCCACGGCCCGGCGGTCCTTCCAAGAGACGAAATCGAGGCTGTGCCGGAGCAGGTGGACGATGCAGGTCTGGACCGTGGTCTCGGGGAATGCCGCCTGGATCGCCTCGGGAAAGCCCTTCAGGCCATCGACCACGGCCAGGAGAATGTCTTCAACACCGCGGTTGCGTAGCTCGTTCAACACCCGCAGCCAGAACTTGGCGCCCTCGTTCTGCTCGAGCCACAGGCCGAGGATCTCCTTGGTGCCGTCGGCCCTGACGCCGAGGGCGATGTGCACCGCCTTGTTGCGGACCAGCCCCTCGTCGCGGATCTTCACGCGCAGCGCATCAAAGAACACCAGCGGGTAGACCGGCTCCAGCGGCCGGGCCTGCCAAGTGGCGAGCTCGTCCAGCACGGCGTCAGTGACCGCGCTGACCAGGTCGGCCGAAACCTCGACGTCATACAGCTCCAGCACATGCCCGGCGATCTCGCGGGTGCTGAGGCCACGGGCGTAGAGCGACACGATCTTCTCGTCGAAGCCGGGGAAGCGCCGCTGGTACTTGGCAATCAGCTGTGGGTCGAAGCTGCCCTGCCGATCGCGCGGGACTTCAAGGGCGATCCGCCCGCCGGTGTCGGTCAGCACCATCTTGTGGCCGTAGCCGTTCCGGCTGTTTCCAACGCCCGCCTCGCCGCCGAGATGGTGGTCCATTTCGGCATTCAGCGCCCGCTCGGCCAGCGCCTTCTTCAGTTCATTGAGCAGCCCGCCCTGCTGCAGGGCCGTCGCCGCGTCAGTGCCTCTCAGCAGCCGGTCCAGCAACTCATCCGCGATGTGCGGCGCCTTCCGTCGAGCCATGGGGGAGATCCTTTCTGTCCCTCATGACCGGCAACACACGAAAATGCCGACAGTCCCC
>NZ_SMSJ01000265.1 GCF_004355005.1 Dankookia rubra | reverse complement strand
GGGAGTGTCAGGAATTCCGTGTGCGTCCGGTCGGTTGAACGACACGGTCAGGCCAGGGCTTTGGTGAAGCGCTGGCCGAACAGGACGGCGAACTGAGCCTTGGCCATGGCCCACTCGCGTGCTGGCATCCTCCACTCCCGCTCGGTCCTGTTCAAGACGAGATAGAGCAGCTTCAGGGCGGCTTCATCGGTGGGGAAATGGCCTCTGGTGCGGACCGCGCTGCGCAGCTTGGCGTTCAGGGCCTCAATGGCGTTGGTCGTGTAGAGCAATCGACGCATGTCGGCGGGAAAGGCATAGAACGGCACCACCTCCGTCCAGGCGCGCCGCCAGCTCGGCCCGATGGCGGCGTATTTCCGGCCCCAGGGCCCGGCCTCGAACGCCGTCAGGGCGGCCTCGGCCGCCGCCGGGTCGACGGCACGGTAGATGTCCTTCAGCGCCGTCGCCACGGCCCGGCGGTCCTTCCAGGAGACGAAGTCCAGGCTGTGCCGGAGCAGATGGACAATGCAGGTCTGGACGGTGGTCTCGGGGAACGCGGCCTGGATCGCCTCGGGGAAGCCCTTCAGCCCGTCCACCACGGCCAGGAGAATGTCCTCCACGCCGCGGTTGCGGAGTTCGTTCAGCACCCGCAGCCAGAACTTGGCGCCCTCGTTCTGCTCGAGCCAGAGGCCGAGGATTTCCTTGGTGCCGTCGGCCCTGACGCCGAGCGCGATGTGCACCGCCTTGTTGCGGACCAGGCCTTCGTCGCGGATCTTCACCCGCAGCGCATCGAAGAAGACCAGGGGGTAGACCGGCTCGAGCGGCCGGGCCTGCCAAGTGGCGATCTCCTCCAGCACCGCGTCGGTGACCGCGCTGACCAGGTCGGGCGAAACCTCGAGGCCGTACAGCTCCAGCACATGCCCAGCGATCTCACGGGTGCTAAGGCCGCGGGCATAGAGCGACACGATCTTCTCGTCGAAGCCGGGGAAGCGCCGCTGGTATTTGGCGATCAGCTGCGGGTCGAAGCTGCCCTGCCGATCGCGCGGCACCTCGAGCGCGATCCGCCCGCCGGTGTCGGTCAGCACCGTCTTGCGGCCATAGCCGTTCCGGCTGTTCCCGGCGCCCGCCTCGCCACCGAGATGGTGGTCCATCTCGGCATTCAGCGCCCGTTCGGCCAGCGCTTTCTTCAGCTCATCAAGCAGACCGCCCTGCTGCAGGGCGGTCGCGGCATCCGTGCCGGACAGCAGCTGGTCCAGCAACTCATCAGCGATGTGCGGCGCCTTCCGTCGAGCCATGGGGGAGCTCCTTCCATTCCCTCATGACCGGCAACACACGGAAATGCCGACAGTCCC
>NZ_SMSJ01000264.1 GCF_004355005.1 Dankookia rubra | reverse complement strand
GTAATTACCCACCCCCCTTGCGCGGAAGTGGGATGCCTGATTCGATCCTGGCATGCAGCGGGATGCGCTTGAGCGGCTGAGCAAGGCAGAGCTGATCGAGCTGGTGCTGCGGCTGCAGCGGCCGGAGAAGACCTCGCGCACATCCTCCAAGCCGCCGTCCACGGATCGGAAGGAGAGGCGCGAGCGCGCCAAGCCTGGAGGCGCCAAGCCGGGCCACGCGGGCCACAGCCGGCCCCTGAGCGACGATGTTTCCGAGACGATCGCTCACCGCCCCGATGTCTGCCCGTGCTGCCGGATGGCGCTCGCGCCCGATCTGCCGGCCGAAGCAGCCGGGGTCTGGGAGCGCATCGAGCTGCCCGCGGTCACGCCGCAGGTGGTGCACCACCATCGCCTGGCGGTGCGCTGCCCCGGCTGCGGCACGCGGGCCGTGGCACCGGTGCCGGTCAGCGGCACGCCGTTCGGCCCGCGCCTGCACGCGATGGCCACCTACCTCAAGACCTATCAGGCGCTCTCCTACGAGCGGCTGCAGGCCGCGCTCGCCGACCTGTTCGGGCTGCGCCTCAGCCAGGGCGGGCTGATGAACCTGCTCCGCCGCGCCCAGGGTCGGTTCCAGGCCGGGCGCGAGACGGCCGTTGCGGCGCTGCGCCGTGCTGAGGTGGTGGCCTCTGATGAAACCGGTGTGCGGATCGAGGGCTGCTCCGGCTACCACTGGGTGTTCCGCTGCCAGGACGCCGTGGTGCACCAGGCCGCACCGACCCGCGCCGCTTCCGTCGTGCGCGCCGTGATGGACGGGCACCGCCCCGCGGTCTGGCTCTCGGATCGCTACGCGGCGCAGCAGGGCCACGGCGTGGCCCAGCAGACCTGCCTGGCGCACCTGGCACGTGATGTCGCGTACGCGCTCGAGGCCAGCGACGACCCAGTGCCGTTTCGGCTCAAGCTCTGGCTGAGTTCAGCCTTTGACTTGGCGGATGCCGCCACACACCTCGCTGCCTCTACCCTGGCCGCCAAGCGGCGGGCGCTCGAACGCAGGTTGGATGCGATCCTGGCAGCGCCCAGCGGCTGCGAGCTGACGCGCGGGCTGCAAGCGAAGCTGCGGCGAGCGCGCGACCAGCTTCTGACCTTTGTCGACTGGCCTGGCCGGGTCGGGGCGACGAACAACGCCTGCGAGCGCGACCTCCGCCCCGCCGTGATCCAACGCAAGGTCACCAACGGCTATCGCACGATGTGGGCCGCTCAGGGCGAGGCGGACGTGCGCACCGTGGTCGACACCGCCCGCCTCGCGCCGAACACCAGCGTCTTTGGCACCATCCTGACGACTGTCACGGCCTGACCGCTACGCCGCAGAAGTCAGAGGGGGTGGGTAATTACCA
>NZ_SMSJ01000263.1 GCF_004355005.1 Dankookia rubra | reverse complement strand
CTGGCGCCGGCCGGGCTGGAGGCGGAGGCCGCCGACGGCACGCCGCGCGCCATCCCGCTGGACGAGGCCACGCCGCCCTCCCCCCGCCGCGAGACCTGGCGCCGCCGCGGGCTGGCCGCGGCCGGCACCGCCTGTGCCGGCCTCGCCATCGCTGCCATCGCCCTGCCCTTCGGGCTGCAATCCATGGCCCTGGCGGATGCCGAGCGGCAGATCGAGGCGCTTGCCCCGCGCGTGGCGGAGGCCGAGGCGCTGCGCCGCCGCATGGCCGAGGCCAAGGGCGGCCAGGACGCCTTCGCCGCCGAACGCGCCCGGGTCGGCGACGCGCTGCAGGCGATCGCCGCCATCACCGACATCCTGCCCGACGGCACCTGGCTGACCGAGCTGACCCTGCGGCAGCGCAAGCTCGGCATGGCCGGGCGCTCCGCCGGTGCGGCGCGGCTGATCGGCCTGCTCTCGGCCGATCCGACGATCGGCGACGCCGCCTTCGCCGCGCCGGTCACCCGGGCGGAGGGCACCCGCGCTGAGCCCGGCGGCGTCGATGCGTTTTCCATCCGCGCCGAGTTGCGGATGTAGATGGCCGCCCTCGACCTCCCGACCGGACGCCGCGGCCAGCTGCTGGCGCTCGGCCTGACGCTGGCGGTGCTCGGCGGCGCCTGGGCCGGCGTCGCCGCGCCGCTGCTCGACTGGTACGCGCTGCGGGCCGAGCAGCTCCAGGCACGGCGCGCGGTCGCCCGCCGCATGGCGGAACTGGCCGAGACGCTGCCGGCGCTGCGCGACCAGGCGCGGCGGGTGGCCGCCCCCGGCCGGCCGGCCGAGGGCGCGGTGCTGGACGGCAGCAGCGATGCGCTGGCCGCCGCCGCGCTGCAGGGCCGGCTGCAGGAGATGGCGGCCCGCGCCGGGGCGCCGCTGTCGAGCGCCGAGGCATTGCCGGGCGAGGCGGCCGGCGCCTGGCGCCGCATCGGCGTGCGCGTCGCGGTGAATGCGCCCTGGCCTTCGGTGGTGCGGCTGCTGCAGGCGATCGGCACCGCGACGCCGCGCATGCTGGTGGACGACCTGCAGCTGCGCGCCCCGCCGCTGCTGCTGCGGACCGGGCCACGGCCGGTCGATGCCAGCTTCACCGTGCTCGGCTTCCGGGCGGAGGCCGCGCGATGAGCCGCGCCGCCTTCGCCACGCTCGGCCTGTTCGGCGCGGCGATGGCCGGGACCATCGCGCTCGAGCTGCAGGGGCTCGGCGGCGATGCGGTGACCAGCGGCGCCGCCGCCACCGCCGCCGCGCGCTGGCGCCCGGCGCCCGAGGTCCCGACCCCGCCGCCGCCCGACCGCACCGGCGAATGGGCCGCGACCGCGCTCGCCCGGCCGCTCTTCGCGCAGGACCGG
>NZ_SMSJ01000262.1 GCF_004355005.1 Dankookia rubra | reverse complement strand
CTGTAGTGCGCCCGGTTGCTGAGACAGCTGGCTGCGCTATTCAGGCGGCCAAGGGTAGGTTGGCCGGTGGGCACTGAGCAAGGCTGCGTTGCTCGGCTCGGACCTGGTTCGGGGTGCGGTAGCCGTGCCGGGCGACGAGCCAGGTGGCGTTGTAGTGGGCCACGAAGTCCTGCAGCCCGCGGCGCAGGTCTTCGATGGTGTCGAAGGTGTGCACCCATAAGAAGTTCTCCTTCAGGGTGCGGATGAAGCGTTCCGCGACGCCGTTGCCCTCGGGCTGGCGGACGAAGGAGGGCGAGCTCTCGATGCCGAAGAAGGTGATCTCGTCCTGGAAGTCGCCCGACATGTAGTTCGAGCCGTGGTCGTGGCGGAGGGAGAGACCCTTGGCCGCGTTCTTTTCGATGCCACCAAAGTGGCGCAGCACGCCCTGGCGCACCGGCTCGAGTGCCTCGAAGCGGTTGCCGGAGCGGGCGGCATGGTTGCCGACGCACTCGCCCGAGCAGTGGTCGACGGCGACGAAGACCCGGGCCCGACCTTCTTTGACGGTCACGGTCTCGGTCATGTCGGTCCCCCACATTGCGTCCACCGCGGTGGTGGTGATGGTGCCGTCGTGGGCGCGCTGCTCGGGACGACCGACCCGGTGCGGCGCGAGCAGGCCGTGCTGGCCCATCAGCCGCCGGACCCGGCGGGCCGAGGTGCGGATCCCGGCGTGGCGCAGCCGGGCCCAGATCTTGCGGTAGCCCTCACCGTGCAGGCGCGAGCCGAGGATCTGGGCGCGGATGTACTCAACCAGCGCGGCGTCGGAGCAAGCCCCCACCGGACCGCGGCGGGCCGGGCGAGGCGTCTCGGCAGCCGCCGCCGCGCGATGGCGGTAGACCGTGGCGCGGGAGCGGCGCCAAACCCGGGTGACCCGAGCCAGTCCGTAGGCCCGGCCCGTGGTCGGCGAGATGGTCTGGCTCACCGCCTCGGCCTCCGGCGGGCCAAAGGGCGGCCGCCCTCCAGGGCCGCGATCTTCTGCTCGAGCAGCTCGTTGGCCATGGTCACCTCGCCGAGCTTGGCTTTCAGGCGGAGCAACTCCTCGTCGCGGCTGTCGCGCTCGCGCTCCTTCATCGCCGCCTCTGCCCCGACCAGGGCGCGGTCTCGCCACGCGCTCAGACGAGCGACGGTGACGTTGAGCTCGCGGGCCACGGTCTCCAGCGGCTCACCGCGCAGCAGGCGGGTGACGGCGGCCAGCTTGCGCCGGGCGGAGTTGCGACGCTCCGGCCCGGCACCGCCCGAGGGGGCGCCGGCGTCAGCGTTCTGGGCGCCCGCCGGCGCCCCCTCGGGCTTGTCGCTGTAGTTCTGGTCCATCGGTCTGACCTCCGGTTGCGGTGATCTCTACCGCAGCCGGCTGTCTCATCGAACCGTGCCGCACCCCA
>NZ_SMSJ01000261.1 GCF_004355005.1 Dankookia rubra | reverse complement strand
TAGATCCCCTCACATGGGGTGTTTCTCTGTCAAAGGTCGAGTCACCGTGTCATCGCAAAATCTCCGACTCTGGTGTTCAAACGGCGTCCAAGCCTGAGCCCGTCTTTGTCCTGAGAATTCCAAACCAGGACAACCTCACATTCGGTCAGCGCACACGGCAGCCGCACCATGATCCCGCTTGCGGCGGGCAAGGCTCAGGAGGGCGAGACCATTCTTGGACAGCGGCTTTAATGCCATGGGATCTATCGGTCCGCCCGCCTGGATCCGTCAGGGCCTGATCAGGGTCCTGCCGAATGGGAATGCAACGGCCTGCGTGCTCAGGAAGCCTTCATCAGTGCGCCCTCGATAACGACGCCGTTGTTGACGAACTTCCACAATGCAATGAGAAGCTTTCGTGCAAGGGCAATAATCGCGGTTTTCTTCCCGCGGCCGTCGTTGCGCTGCACCCGTTCCTTGAACCAGAGACTCAGCTCTGACGTCGGCTGGTGCCTCAGCCACAGCCAAGACAGTTGAACCATTGTGGTCCGCAGCCTTGGATTACCCGACTTCGACACTCCCTGTTCGTGCTGCACCGACCCGCTCTGCCACGGCGTCGGTGCGAGCCCGGCGTAGGCAGCTAGCTGACGTCGGTTGCCGAAGGGACGGTACAGACCTTCAAGCCACAGCACGGCAGCACACTCGGACCCAATCCCGCGTAGCCCCGCCAGCGCCGCTGCCGGGGCAAGAGCGCCCTCATTGGCCGGCTCGAGAAGGGTATCCCGCTCTGCTTCCACGACCTTCAGTTGCCCGAGCAGCAGCTCCAGACGGTCGAGCTCGCGGCTGATCTGCGCCTTCAGATGAGGGGGCAATGTGCGCCCGTCACCTGTCGTCAACTCGTCCAGCCGGCGGCGCCGATCACGCTGCAAAGGCTCGTAAGCGGAGATGCCTTGGGCGAATAGCAATCCCTTGATCCGGTTGGTGTGCTCCACCCGCTCCGCCACCAGCGTTTTGCGCTCTCGGCAGAGTCGACGCCGGTCCTCCTCCTCCGGGGTCGGTGCCCGGACCATGGCGCAGACCCGCGGCTCACCGCGCTTGTAGGCAAGCAGCGTCCGCAGCAGAGCCTCGCCGTCAATCCTGTCCGTCTTCGCTCTCCGCCGCCGGCGCGAGGTCAGAACCGAGGCGGCGTCGACCACGTGGCTTTCGAAGCTCTCCTGCTCCAAGACACGGTGCAGCCAGAAGCCATCCAGGCCGGCCTCATGGATAACGATAATCGGGAAGGAAATGCCCGTGCGGGCTTGCGTCTTGTCCCGCAGCCTGCCGAGGTGCTGCAGAAGTGCCGAGACATCGCCGCTTCGCATGGAGTGCTTGGACATCTTCTCTCCGCTGCCTGGCGAGAGCGAAGTGACCAGCCAAGTCGAGCGGGACAGCTCAAGGGACACGAAGA
>NZ_SMSJ01000260.1 GCF_004355005.1 Dankookia rubra | reverse complement strand
CCCCCGACGAGGCCTACGCGGCGAACGAGGTGACGAAGTTGGCGGCCTGACGACAACCAGAACTGAGCTTATCCAGGCCGTCAAACTGTCCTACGGATGGGGACCATCTCAAAACAGTATGCCACGGCTTCCGCATTTCCACCCGTTGCTGGCTTCTGGAAACTATGACAGAGCCGTACGGCGAGCGGGTAGGGGGGATAGAGTGGCCGACACCGATACGAAAGCGGCCGAGCTGGCGGCATCCGTGAGATTGCTGCCCGCACGGGCAGGCTCAGGTTCCGCAGCCGCACGGCGGGTTCGGGACGCTTGGCAGCAGGCCGAGCCGATCATGCGAGCGCAGGCCTCGGTCCTTTTGCGCGCCGAGGGGGTGCCGGTCGAGGCCGGGGGCGAGGCCCTCGACGCTGTAACTCTGCCTCGATCCCTCGCTCTGCCGGTCTTGGCATCGGAAGAGGACTGGTCAGAGGTCGAGCCGGACGCAGCCAACGCCGTTGCAGATAGCGTCCTCCAGCGTCTCGCCAGCGCCGGCTACGAGATCAAGGATCTCAGCACTCTCGACGTCATCGCCTCGGCGTGGCTTCCAGGCCCGCCTGGCTCAGACGTCCCTGCCCGCCAGATCGAGCGCGTAGCGCAGTTGCTCTCCGTCAGGCCTCTCCTCGCCGCCGACATGCTTGTTGCGGAGGGGTTGGCTCGCGCGGCTCACCGGGCATCGCTCCGCGATCGACACGGGCTGGCGACGCCGGAGGAGATCAAGCGCGCGATCGCCGGGATGACCTACGCTCAGGTCACCGCGACCGCCGGCTACAGCAAGACGCTGCTCAGCCGCTGGACCACGGGCATCCGGCGGATCACCGACGAAGCCGCGCTCTGGGTCCACCAGCAACTAGAAGATAAAGAGGGCGCTTGGCACCCGGTAAAACGGACGTGAACTAACTTTCCACCTGTTTCCAACAACATGTCAACAGGCATATGGTCCGGCTGTCCACCAGTCGGAGGCAAGAGCCCATGACCCACCACCGCAACGCCGAGCAGCCCCGCCATGATTACCGCGTCGTGCGCCCGCTCCAGCCTGTCGAATGGCGAGATTTCCTAGCCGCGGTGCCGTGGATTTGGATCAAAGCCGTCGAGGGTGATTTGGCCGATGCGCCAGCCAACGCTCCGCAGACCGCCTTGGGGCTGGGAATTGCTGCTGACGGGGTGACGATCGTGAGCAGGGGCGCCTCGCGTGCCGTCGGTCGCGGGTCGATCCTCGCCCTTACGCCAGATATGCCGTTCGGCCATGCCGGCTCCTGTGTGACCGGCGACCGCTCGCATGACGCTTGTACCGCACCCGGTGTCCTGGACACGCGGTTGCACTATGCGGCGCGCCTGAGATCGGTGTCGAGGCGCATGTCGAGCGGGCTGCGGTAGCCGTTCTTCTCGATCAGCCAC
>NZ_SMSJ01000025.1 GCF_004355005.1 Dankookia rubra | reverse complement strand
GTGCCGAGACATCGCCGCTTCGCATGGAGTGCTTGGACATCTTCTCTCCGCTGCCTGGCGAGAGCGAAGTGACCAGCCAAGTCGAGCGGGACAGCTCAAGGGACACGAAGACGGCGGCAAGAGTGACGTCGATCGCGGCCGGAGCAGAGCAAGGTGCAGATGTCGGCATCGTCGCCTCCTGATTGCTGGTGAGCGGGTGCATTCTGCCAGACAGCTTGCCGCCACTCATCGCCCCATAGGATCTTGGCGCTGATGCGCTTGCCACGCCGACGCTCGATGGTGTCGTCGAGGCCCAGCAGCACCGGCCCCGCCGGCACGAAGGCATCCACCAGCAAGCCAAGCAGGACCCGCGCCGCCGCCCGGCCACTCCAGGCAGCACGGTTGAGGATGCGATGATAGTTGACGAACCGCCGTTCCTGGCTGCGTCCGGTGATCCGGAGAATGCTGGTCACCGTCCGCCGGCCCGGCGCCAGGATGGCCCCGACCAGCAGAACCTGGGCATGTCGCCAACTCCGTTGTTGGAAGAGCGGCGCGAAGCATAGGATCACAGCGGCGAAGCGGGCCGGCAGGCGCGGCATGGCGGCTGTCCTTTGGCGGGGACGCCCCAGCCTAGCCGCTCACCCGCTCCGCCGCCTCACCTCAAGGAAATGGCCAAAGTCGAGCTTAAAGGCTGTTTTGAAAGCTACGGGGCAGGAAGTCGCTTGCGGTTTGGGTGGGCGAGGCGGTGGAGCATGAGGCGGATCATGGCGAGGGTGACCATCGCCTCGGCGACCTCGGGCCGTTGCTCGTAATCCTTCGACAGGCGCCGCCATCGTCCGAGCCAACCGATGGTTCGTTCGACCACCCACCTGCGTGGCAGCAGGACGAAGCCCTTGGTGCCTGCGAGGCGGCGGACGACGATCAACGTCAGGCCGAGCAGAAAGCAGGCGAGCAGGACGGCGAGGCGATCGTAGATGCTGTCGGCGAATACGGCCCGGAGCCAGTTGTAGAGGGGCTTGATACGCCGAAGCAGTTCGCCCGCGCTGTCCGCATCTTGGATGGACGCGGCATGCACGAGCACGCCGAGCAACAGCCCCTGCGTGTCGACCGCGAAGTGCCGCTTGCGCCCCTTGACCTTCTTGGCTGCGTCATAGCCGCGAGGCCCGCCGCTCTCCGTCGTCTTCACACTCTGGGTGTCGAGGATGACCGCGGTCGGGCTTGGTTCGCGCCCCGCGCCCTCGCGCAGCATGACGACGATGTGGTGGCGTATGCTCTCCCACACCCCGTCGCGGAGGAAGGCGCGCATATAGCCGTAGATTGTCGGCCATGGCGGGAATGCCGGAGGGGGCGGCAGATGCCGCCACTGGCAGCCGGTCCGCACGAGGTAGAACAACCCGTCCAGCAGGCGCCGCATGTCGGTCGTCCGCGGATGGCCTCCGGGCTTGGCAGCCGGAATGAGCGGTTCGAGCAAGCGGTACTGCTCGTCGCTCAGGGCCTGACCGGACCCGTAATCCCCAACCAGCGCGCGGGTCTCGGGCGTCCACATGGCGGCTACTTTCCAGGAAAGCCGCCCAGAACGCTTCTCCTACGCCACCTTTTCAGGCCCAAGTTCGCCAGGGGCGACTTTCAAAACAGCCTGTTACAGATGCTCGCCAAGATGGCGCTGGAACCCGAATGGGAGACACGCTTCGAGACGAACAGCTGCGCCAGTTCTTCGCATAACAAGTATCGTATAAACCATTGCCAAATGAGACAAATAAAAAAGCGGCGGGGTCTTGCGGTCTAACCGTCTGGAGCGTATTTTCAGCTTTGGGTACAACCATCATGGTGAGTGGCCGCCGCTGTGCCCCTTATCGCTACTATGAGTGGACCTCCGTCGCGTCGTGTAAGTCTTGGAAATTGCCGGTGAATAGAATCAGTCATCTCACGCTCAATACCGGGCATCTGGCCCGGACTTCCCGCCTCGATGTAGCACAAGGGGTCATTGACCAACTGCTGCCGCTCATTGATGCCGAAGAGGGTCCGGTGCCGTGCATGCCCGGCTGGTATTTGGATTTCATGTTCCCGCGCGACAGCCAGGGAGCCCGCTTGGATGGTAGTGGCTTCTTCCATATTGCCAGCGAACCTGGCCTTTCGAAGCTGCCGGCGGTGCTCTGCGTGGCCTGCTGGCGCGTGGAACGGCAGGCGGAAGCCTGGGCGCACGTTTTGTTGGATTGGCAGGCTCTGCACCTCGCCCTCTCGGGTCTGGGCTTGTGGCGCCCGGCCCCGTCGATGCCGCCGGCACTGCCATGGCTTGCAGTCTGGATGACGCCGGCCGCCCTCATGGCCGGCATCGAGAACATGATGGCCTTCGGCGATCTTGAGCGCTGCGTTGCCTGGGCAATAATCCCGGATGCCTAACAACTTCGATCTCACGACGCATTCCCGATTGCCCGGGACCTGTGCGTCAGCATCCACACCATGCAGTGTTGGGCCGCCGGCACCATCCCCCGCCAGATACCGCGGGCATCGAAACTTCATGGACTGGGATGATGCCGGATTCTGGGTCTGAGTCGAACTTCCGCGATCTTTTGCCACGGCAGTTTTTAGACGAACTGCGCGTCCGTGCTCCGCTTCCGCAGGTGATCGGCAAAAAAGCGCATCTCGAGCGCTCCGGGCGCAATTGGAAGGGCTGCTGCCCCTTCCACGACGAGAAGACGCCTAGCTTTTATGTCTATGATGACCACTTCCACTGCTACGGCTGCGGCGCGCACGGCGATGCAATTTCCTTCGTTCTGCGAGCAGACCATATTGGGTTCCACGAGGCTGTCGAGCGCCTAGCCGACGAGGCCGGCATGGAAGTCCCCGCTGCCTCTCCGGAGGAGGTCGAACGCTCCAAGCGCCGCCGGGCTCATCTTGCAGCTCTCGCAGCTGCTGAAAAAATCTTCCACCGCCGCCTCTTTCAACCCGAAGGCCGGCCTGCTCTCGATTACCTTCGCAGCCGCGGCATTTCCGACGAGACGATCCGTGCGTTCCGAATTGGGTGGTCCGGACCCGGCCGCGGCGCATTCCATTCGGAATTACGGGCGCTTGGCTTTGATACAATGGATATCGTCGATGCGGGCCTGGCCCGTCAGACGCGCGGCTGCCTCGTCTCCGACTTTTTCTTCGAGCGCGTCTGCGTTCCTGTTCGGGACGGACGCGGGCGCACCGTGTCCTTCAGCGCACGTGTTCTGGGCGACGGCGAGCCCAAATACATCAACGGCCCAGTGACAGCGGTCTTCCGGAAGCGCCGTGCGCTGCTCGGTCTTGATGTCGCCCGCAGGGGCTTAGCCGAAGGCGCCCGCCTCCTAGTGGTCGAGGGCGCTTTCGACGTTCTTGCCCTTCACCAGTCGGGGTTCAAAGGAGCGGTCGCCCCGCTCGGAACCGCGCTCACGGAGGAACACCTGCAGGAATTATGGCGCTTGGCTGAGGAGCCAGTTCTTTGCTTCGACGCAGACCTTGCCGGCAACAAAGCCGTGAAGCGGGTTATTGCATTAGCCCTGCCACACCTGACCCCTGACCGCACGTTGCGCGTCGTCCGGCTGACTGACGGCAAGGACCCGGACGCCCTCCTCCGGAAGAAGGGAGCCGACTTTTTTCGTGCGATCCTGAACGCGGTCCCAACGTGTTCCGCGTCGATTTTCGAGGCCTTCCGTGGGGGCTGTCCGCTGGATACCCCAGAGCGCCGAGCGGCATTCCGCGACCGCCTAGACACGGCCGTCCGCTCCATGGGCCACGCGGCTCTGGCGGCTGAATTCAGCGCTGAGTGGCGCCCGGCCCTCCGCGCCAATGCACCGGCTGCGGCGAGCGCGGAGGAGAAAGAGATCGGCGAAGAGAACGCCGGCGAGGCTGCGCCTCGGCGTCGCCGGGGCCGTCCGCGTCGCGGTCCGGAGGTTGCTTCCGGCCACGCTCAGGTTCCGACGACAGCCCCGCGCGTGCTCGACGGAGACGAGGCCACCGCCCTGATCGCCAAAACCCGTGAGACCTTCGGCTTGCCAACTGGGGGGCACGAGGACGCAGCCTTTGATTTCGCGGTACTCGAAAACGGTGCAGTCGTTATGACGAAACGCGAAATTCGTGTCGTTCCCCGCCTCGGCCCCATGGATGAGATCACCCCAATCTGCCTCCCGATCGCCGTCACCGCGTGGCTGGTCCGCCCCGACCGCACGCGTTGGGGTAAACGGCTGACCGTCTGCAGTCCCTCCGGGCCAGTCACTATCGATCTCTGGGGCGACGATCTTGCTCAAGACGATGTTCTGCGTCGCTTACTTGCTAATCGGGCGGGATTCCACGCCTTCCACGAGCCGCAGTGTTTCAAGATGCTTAGAGCTTGGCGGCCTCGCCATCGCATCCTGATCCTGTCGAGACCGGGCGTGCACGTCGTGCCGGAGACCGAGGATGGCGTGGTCGACGGGAAAGTACGGCGGGTCTACGCACTGCTTAACGGCACCGTCCTCAACGTGCCAGCTGATGTTTCCGTTGAGCTTGAGTCAGGGATGTGCATCAAGGACCGCGTCGCCAGAGGTGGGTCCCTTGCGGGCTGGACCGCAGCGACTGAGGCAGCTCTCCGGCTCCACCTTCACCATCGGCGGGAGGGCGACCCAACCGCTTGTGTGCCACCGTGCGATGGCCTGCCACACGTTATCCTCGGCATCCCTCTCGGTTTGGCCGCTATCCTCCTCGCCTCGACCGGGCTTAACGCCGCAGTCTGTCTCAGCGGTGCGTCAACTCGGGGCAAGACCATCTCCGTCCGGGCAGCTTTGAGTGTGTTCGGACTCCCCACTGAGGAGGGATTGCTCACCCTTGCGGGCGGCACCCAGGTTGGCGTCCGCCTGCTGGCCCCTAGGCGGTCGGGCGCGATTTGCTCGCTGGACGAGACCCGAACTGCTCGGTCGACGCAGCATCTCGTGGACGCGATTTTCGGCTTGGCTGCCGGCGTGGACCACGTCGCCGGCGAAGGTGCCAACGGGATGCGTGAACGCGCAACCTGGCAAACCTTGGGCTATGTAACATCCGAGTACACAGTACGGTCGATGGTCGAGGCGACCGGCATCCAGATGCCGACCGGCGGATCAGCCCGCCTCCTCGATATTGACATTGGGGCCCGGATAGCGGAGTGCCGAAAGGCCGACATCGACGCGATCAAAGCCGCGTTCGAGGGCAATTACGGCCACGCGGCGGAACCATTTGCCAAGGAGGTTGTCGCGCGAGGCTATCTGCACGACCCGAGCGCGTTATTGGGAGCGCTCAACGCGCGGGTGGAGATCCTGGCATCGGGCAAGGCGGCGCACGTCGGTCGCGCGGCCGTGGTCCTCGCCGCCGCACAGTTGGCCCTGGAGATCGCCCAGGAGATCGGCCTCCTCAGCAGCAACTTCGTCGATGAGGCGGAGAACTGCATAGTTTGGGCGATGGCTAACGTCGCCGAAGACGCCGTGTGTGATGCCCGAGAGGCTGCCCGAGACAAGATTTTGGCCTGGGTTGCCGCCGGCCAGGGCAGCTACATCCAGCCGCGTGAAATGACTTACGACGGGTTCGGACGCCCTGTTTATTCGCAGAGCGCCCAGGGTTATCGCGACGACGCGCAGGACCTCCTGCTGGTCGAACAGTCCGTCTTGGCGAAAGTCGTCGGGCCCGGACTCACGGCGTCGACCCTGGGGCAGGCTCTGCGCGAATGGGGGTGGCTTGCCAAAACCGCGGACGAAGAGACGCCTAACGGCAGGACGAAAATGCGTTATGCCCTTAAGGCTTCGATCCGCGGCGCTAGGCCGCGCTGCTATCACTTGCGACTAGCTGCACTTGGAATGGATGGGCAGGACAAATACGACGCCGAAACCGGCGAAATTCCTCGTGCAGCTCCGTATGCCGCCTAGTCAGCGAAGGGCGTCTCGGCATCCTTTCACTCAAACCGCGGTAGCAATTTTCTGCGGCATAGCCGCGTCAGCGCCCGCCGACGATCACAGCCCACCCACGCAGCAACCCAGCGGGCCTCTCGGGAGTTGGCATCTCCACGGCTGCATGATGCGATGCACGACGAGTCCCGCTTACTACCAGCGCTGCTGACGCAGCCGCCGCCCGCTGCTTGAGCCGTTGCTGCTCCAACATCTTGGCGCGCAGACGAACTGCCGTCGCCTTGGCTACCTGCCAGTCGTCGTCGCGGATGCCCGCAGGACGTTCCAGGTCGGTGGGCAATGCATGTGACATTGGGAGCGTTCTGTCCCACTATAAGTTGAATGGTAGCACAAGTCTAACTATAACCTTCACTTAGAATAGCAGAATTTTTGATTCGCGTCGATTTCTTAACTGCTCGACGCAAGATAACTTGTTGAACTCGAGCCGGATCTTTAGCCCTCTTTGTCCATACCCTCTTCTATCACGGCGATCTGCCATATGCCCCACCGGAGGAAAGTCGGTGGGGCAGGCATGTTCCTTTGAAAATAATGACCTGGAGAAGGGGTGTCCCATCTCTTTTTTCTGAAAAAAATGGTGGGGCAGCAGGTACTCTGGGCTTTTCCTCGCCAATTCAGTGGTTTGCAGCCGGGTGCCCCACCTGCCCCACCAAACCCCACCATTTGTTGGGGGTCGTGCGGGCGCAACAAAATGCCGAAAGGCCGTTAGAACTGAAATCGGGGCATCTTTTGTGCAGGAAGGGAACCCCCTCCTCGAAAATGGTGGGGCAGGTGGGTCAGGTGCTCTAACCCGTTGAACGCATGATGCTATTTCGTGCCTCTTCCATCGCGGTTGTGGGGCAGTAGGTGGGGCACTCGGTGGTGGACTTCCCCCCTGAGAGTGGAGGGGTGGGATCAGAGCGTCATGCAGCTGCAGGCATAGCGATCCCCTCCATGCTGGCCCGCGCCTCGGCCGGGGTGCGGTAGCCGACGCCCGAGTGCAGGCGTTGGCGATTGTAGAAGACTTCGATGCATTCGAACACGGCCGTCCTCGCCTCGTCGCGGGTGCGGAAACGGGTTCTGTTGCAGCTTTCGGAGCGGTCCCGGCAAGGTAGAAGCCGCGCATGGTGATACCGACCCGCATTTTTGCTGACCCATTCCTGCCCTTTGCGGGCGCCAAGCTGGAACAGGTCAAGGGTTATGCGGACTGGTATGAGACGGCATCAGGCGGGCACGGTGAAGCAGGGCGGGTCCTTCAAGGGACGGCAGTTCACCGCCGAGGTAATCCTCTGGGCAGTCCGGTGGTACCTGATGTTCCCAATCAGCTACCGCGATCTCGAGCTGATGCTGTCCGACCGCGGCGTAGACGTCGACCACACCACGATCTTCCGATGGATCCAGGCCTATGCGCCGGAGCTGGAGAAGCGGATCCGCCCACACCTGCGTCCGAGCAACGGCTCGTAGCGGGTCGACGAGACGTATGTGAAGGTAAAGGGCCGCTGGACCTACCTCTATCGCGCGGTCGACAGCCGCGGCCAGACGATCGACTTCCTGCTCTCGGCCAAGCGGGATGCGGCGACCGCGAAGCGGTTCTTCCGCAAAGCGCTGGGGCAGCCGCATACGGTGAACCCGCGCCCCATCACGGCGGACAAGAACCCAGCCTACCCACGCGCGGTGGCGGAGATGAAGGAGGATGGTGAGCTGTGGCGACGCTCACGGCTGCGCCAGGTCAAGTACCTCAATAACATTGTGGAACAAGACCATCGGCGCATAAAACGCCTGGTCAGACTGGGGCTCGGCTTCGGCAGCGTCTGGACGGCGCGACGAACCTTGGCGGGCTACGAGGTGATGGCGATGGTGAGGAAGGGGCAGGTACGGAGGATTGGCGGACGCGACATGCGGGCCCAAGCGACCTTCGTCGCCGGGCTGTTCGACATCGCTCCTTGATTTGCTTGCTGCCGGAGGGAGACTGTCAGGAATTTTGTGTGGGACGGCGTTGGTCAGGTGATGGCAAAGCGGTCCTGGAAGAGAATGGCGAACTGCGCCTTGGCAGCGCTCCACTCTCTCTGCGGCATCTTCCAGTCTTTGGACGCCCGGTTCAACACGAGAAAGAGCAGCTTCAGCGCGGCGTCATCGTGAGGGAAGTGGCCGCGCGCCCGCACCGCTCGGCGCAGCTTGGCGTTCAGCGACTCTATAGCGTTTGTGGTGTAGATGATCCGGCGTACCTCAGTGGGAAACGCATAGAAGGGGATCACCTCGGGCCAGTGCCGGCGCCAGGTTTGGGCAATGACGGGATACTTACGGCCCGACGGGCCCTCGTCGAAGGCGTCCAGCGCGGCTTCGCCAAGTTCGGCGGTGCGGGCACGGTAAATCTCCTTCAGCGCTGCCGCGACCTCCCTGCGGTCCTTGTAGGAGACGAAATCGAGCGACCGGCGGATGAGATGCACGACGCAGGCTTGCACTTGCGTCTTCGGGAACACCGCGTTGATCGCGTCGGGGAAGCCCTTCAGCCCGTCGACGACGGCGATCAGGATGTCGGCCACGCCGCGTTCCTTGAGCTCGTTCATGACCCGTAGCCAGAACTTGGCACCCTCAGTCTGCTCAATCCAGAGACCGAGGACCTCCTTGGTGCCGTCCGCCCGAACGCCGAGCGCGACATACACCGCCTTGTTCCGGACCGTACCTTCGTCGCGAACCTTGACCCGGATCGCATCGAGAAAGACCAGCGGGTAGAGCGCCTCGAGCGGCCGGTTCTGCCATTCGGTAACCTCGTCCAGCACGGCATCGGTCACCGCGCTGACCAGATCAGGCGAGACCTCAAGGCCGTAGAGCTCGCGCAGGTGTCCCTGGATCTCGCGGGTGCTCATCCCTCTCGCATACATCGACACGATCTTGTCGTCGAAGCCGGGGAAGCGCCTCTGGTACTTGGCGATGAGCTGCGGGTCGAAGGTCGACAGCCGGTCGCGCGGGATCTGCAGGTCCAGCCTGGCGGTGTCGGTGAGCACGCTTTTGGCGCTGTAGCCATTCCGGCCGTTGCCGCGCCCGTCCGGCTCGCCGGTCTCGAGGTGGTGGTCCAGTTCGGCGTTCAGCGCCCGTTCGGCGAGGGCCTTCTTGAGCCCGTCCAGCAGGCCGCCATCGGCGAGGGCGATCCGGGGATCCGACCCAGCCAGGAGCTGGTCTAGCAACTCATCCGGGATGGTAGGCTGTTTGCGTCGCGGCATGCGATGGCTCCTTCAGCAACATCGTACCGCCCCAAACACAAACTTCCCGATAGACCCGCCGGAGCCTTCACAGCCCGCTGCGAACCTTGCAACAGAACCGCCGCTGGATGACCGGGATGGCCCTCGACCGCCTTGATCGCGTGATACAGCGCGGTGAGGTCGAGCCGCTCGGCAAAGGCCCACACGAAGCGTGCCCGATGATTGGGCGGCAGCAGGTCCTCAAGACTGATCGGACGCAAACTCACCTGGCGCCGCTCGGCCTGGCGCAGCCGCGGAACTCCCACGGGCCGCGCCGCCGCCATTTGCTTCGGCAGAGTTCCGAAGAGACCGGTCTTGGAGTCCGTCGGCATCCCGCTCACCGCATCGTCGTCGTGCTGAGGCTACTCAGGCACCGCGCCGAGTGGAATCCAGCCGCCCGGATCCAAGCGAAAGATTTACAGCCTCTGAGCTCGCGCGAGAGCAATTCCATGGACTCCCCGCGCATCAGGCGCAGAACAACCTCGCGCTTGCGCCCCACGCTCCAGCACTGGCCAGGCGGCAGCGAGCCGATCCTGACGACGCCCGACGCCGGGTCAGCCTGACCTGTGGATAGCGCGGACAGGCTGCGCCCGCCCTCGCTATCCACAGGCCCCATAGCCGCATCATGCCGTTCGTTCTGTTCCATGCTGGACTTCACCATGCCGGTCTCCCGTCGGACAAATGGGTGTCGAGAGAAACCGGGGGAAGCTCACGGCCACCTCAATGACCAGCTGGATCGTCTTTAAGATTAGTTAGCTAGTTTGTTTGTATAGATGTTTCTTAGTTCAGCTAACAAACCGATGGAAGTGGTTCGTATGCGCCCGGCGCTCGTGACAGATGCTGAGGTAGTAGAGGCGGCACGCCGGATTCGTGCGCGCGGAGAGGATATCAACGGCTGGTCGATTCGCCGCGAGGTTGGCGACCGTGGCAATACGCGGCGCTTGTTGGCCGTCTGGAAGGAGCAGGGAGACGCGGCACCGCCTACCAAGGCCAAGGAAGACACCGGCAACTTGCCTGCCCCGCTGCTGGAACTCGTAGCTGCGGGGCGAACCACACTTTTCGCCGAACTCGATACGATTATACATGCAATACATCACCATGCGAGGAAAGACGCGGATGCTACGTTCCGGCGTATCACGGACGAGTTGCAAACGTCCGAGAGGCGCATCAGAAGCGAGCTGGAACTGGCTGAGGCGAGTGTGGACGCGACAGAACATGAGTTGGACCGGCGAGGGGACGCGATTGCTGCTCTGGAAGCCGAAGTCGGAGAGGTTCGCGTTCAGATCGCATGCCTGACGGAGCGGGAGAGGCGGGCCCTCCACCATGCCCAAGAGGCGGACGTACAGATCGTTAATTATCAGGCGGAGCGGGAGAGCTTTATCAAAGCTGCCCAGATCGCGCGGGAGAGCCAAGCAGCAGCCGAGGCCCAAGCGGCAACTTTACGGGACGAAGTGAATCACCTTCGCGCAACGCTGGAGCGGATCGAAACCGTCCGGCAGGTTGAGGTTGGCCGCGCGACTGCGGAGCTGGCTGCAGCCCGGCAGCAAATCGAGGACGCTCGCGGCGCCCACCAGGCCCAGATTGATGCCGCCCGTCAACAGGCTGCTGCGGCGCAGGCGGCCGAACACACGCTTCGTGGCGAGCAGGAGCGCCTGCTGACGGAACTCGCTGCGGCGAGCACAGAGCGGCGCCAGGCCGAGACGACGCTGCAGGCTGCGCAGCGAGAGGTCGCAGGAGCCGAGCAGCGCATTGCGGTCCTGGCGGTCGAGTTGGCCGAGGCTGGCCGTGGACGACAGATCGCGGAGCAACGGGCGGCAGCGCTGGAGGCTGAACGGCGAAGCGGAATGCGACACGCCTCCCGTACCGCGAGCGTCCCACCGAAAGCAGAACGAGCGGTAGCGACGGAGGAAGGGGACACCCTCCTATGAAGCACTCGTCCGTAACAACCAGTATGCCCCTAAACTTTAGAGAATCGGCGCCAAGGGAAGGCGGCGGTCTCCAGCAGTGCTGGCTTTCCTGACAACTGCTCCAAACGCCGGACTGCCGCCGACGGCGGCGTATGGCGGCGCGACTAGCCAACCGGCCGTGCTCCGATCGTGCCCAGCGCCCGGCCCATCGTCGCCGCACCCATAGCCAGCAGGCCGCTGCAGACTTCGGCCAAGAGATCGAGGTGACCATGTTGCTCCATAATTTCCATCAGCACCGGCACCAGCGGCTGCCGCCTAATGCTGCGGGCAGATCTCCCATGCGCCAATTTGGTGCATGGGAACTCCGTTAAGCCGCACTGGAACCCGCCTTTTGGCGCATAGGAACGCAGAGGGGTGCGGCATGGGAACGCTGGCAAACGGCGCACAGGAACGCCTGTGGGCTGCTTCGGAGCCAAGCACCGGAACGTAAGTGTTGGGCGGGAACACACGCGTTGGCGCAGGGTACGTTTGCCAACCAGTTGTTGGTCGTCACTCAGTGATGCCGCCACGACACCGTCGCGGCGCCACCACAGCACCATGAGCAGTATGCCAAGCCGGAGCCTGAGCCCACACATGCGCCGCCGCAGATGCACATCTAATCAGCTGTCAGCCGATCGGCGACCAACTGGCGTCGTAGATGGTGATGTGGTTGTCACCGGACTGATACTGCGCATTCCAGCTGGTCTGCACGCCAATGCCGAGGGCCAGATTTTGGCCGCCGTGTGCATAGTCCAGCGGCACGTGCTCGGTGGTACTCCACGTCTGGTGGCCATCCACATAGCCGGTCAGCCGACCCGGCTGCCACAACATCGAATATGTGTGCATCTGGGTCGCGTCAAAGCCTGCCATTTCGTAGGCCTGAAACGCGTTAAGCCCGTCCGCTGTGCCGTTCTCGCCTTTCGAATGAATCGTCGAGTACCCCCTGCCCTCCGGCGTGAACTCGATCATGTCGAGCTCAGGGCCAGGCCACTTATCGGTGCCGGGCCACACATCGGCGTAGACGCCGATCCTCCCAGTCATGCTCAGCGTCCACGAGAAGAGACCGTATCCCGATCCGGCCGAGGCGTCGGTCGGTGGGACCATCATCCCGCTGTCGCCGTCAGCGGCCGTCCGGTGGATCGTGACCTCGCCGGGGACGCTAAAATCCACGCCCTCGCCCCAAACCCGGGCCAGTAACCCCGGCCCGTGGTCGAAGGTCTCTCGCCACCCGTTCGAGGTGTCGATAGTGGCATCGACCCCGCCGCCAGTAGGGATGTCGGGCAGGTTCGGGATGTAAAAAGTGACGCCCGGGCTCACCTTCGGCGGCAGGTTGTCGGGTAGCCACGAGAAATCCCAGCCGGCGGCGTGGAGCTCGAGCGGACTGCCCGTGCCGAAGCCCTGGCCGGTGTCGTTTGTTAGGTAACTGAAGTCGGCAGAGCGCCAGTCGAAGTCCATCGACGCTAGAGGCGGCAACGCCGCCACGGTGTTAGCCATGCTTCCTTGTCCTCGGGGGAACTGCCCCGCGGGGAAGGTCAGGCCAACCGGCGCGAATGGCGGGCGCACCCATTCGCGCCGGTCGCCAGCACATTGGGCGTATGAGAAATACGGAGAGCCCGATGCGTCGCCTCGCCCTGCTCTGCTCTGTTGCCATGCTCGCCCCCGGCCTCGCCCTTGCGCAGCAGTTCTGCGCTATCGACGGTCAGCCGCCGGCGGTGCGGCCGCCTGCCACCGTGCAGACTGCTCCAGTGAACAACAGCGACCGCAATGTCTACTCGGTGATCGGGGCGGAAGAGATCGCCCGCAGCCCCGCGCTCACGCGGATTGCCAGCAAGGGCGCAACGCTGCTCGACCTCGGCACTGACGACGGGATCCGGACCGTATTCGCGTATCTGGGGGAGAGCATGGAGGTGTTCCACGTCACCGGCTCGGGGCGCTACGCCGTCCGGAGCGGCCGGCTGATGGACATGGCCGAGCCTGATCCGGCAAAGCGCGATCTGACCATGCGCCGCGCCAGCATCATCCCGGGCGTCCTGCCTGCCGTTGATATGCGCGGCCAGCCCGCCTCTCAGGAGGGCGCTCAGGCCACGGCGCCCCAGGCGCAGGATGGCAATACGGTCCTGGCGCAACTGAAAAAGGCAGACTACGGCGTTGCCGGCCGGCCGGATGCCCCGCGGCTCTATGCGTTCATCGATCCGCTGTGCTCTTTTTCGGTCCGCCTAATCGAGGCCCTGCGCCCCCACATTGCGGCTGGTCGGATCCAAGTGGCGATCGTGCCACTGGCTCTTATTGACCATGAGACGGCCGGCCGCAGCACTCCTGCCGCGCAGACGCTACTCAGCCAGCCCTCAGAGGCAATGGACAGTTCGTGGCGGGGCATGGTGGACGCGGTTCGGGCCAAGCGGGCCGATACCTTTGCGCCTACGGACGAGGGGCGTTCCCGGCTGGCGCGGAACATGGCGCTTGCCGCCTCACTACAGGTGCAGGCGACGCCCACGCTCGTCTGGCGGCAGGCAGACGGCACGCCGAGAGCGCAGATGGGCGGCCAGGACATCGACCGGGTCATCGCCTCCCTAACGGGGGCGCAGCGGTGAGCAACGAGGAGAAGCCCCGCCGCGGTGTCCTCCGTTGGGTGGGGCGCCAGAGCGTCAATGTGGCGACTGCCTACCCGAGATTCGCGTGGCAGGCCACCAATCCCGAGGCAATCCGAGCGGAAGGGGAGAATATCCGGCGGCTTTGGGCGGTTCTTCGCGCGCCCAGGCCGCAGGCGGCGACCATAATCACCGACCCGGAGGGAAGGATCGACATCGCCTTGACCGCCGAGGTTTCGGGCTTGGACATTCCTCATGTCGAGAGGTTGTTGGCGATGCGCATGCGCCGGACTGCGACCACATTCTGGGCCTGTGTGAGCGTAGCTACGGCCGGCTTTCTGTCCTGGGTCGCAGCTGCGATCGCGTCACCGCCAGAATTTGCGGGCCTTTGGTCAGGGATGATGACTCTGATCCTGACCTTGACCCTTGGCGCCAAAGCCCTCGAGGCGGCGCTCCACAACTGGCAAGTTCGGGTCCTGCGCCTCGGCAGTGTCGGAGAGTTCCTCCGCACTGCCGATACCATCCTGCCGAGCCGTCGCGGAGCCATCCGGCCCCGCTAAGCAATCCAAAGCCTTAGGCCACTAGGCGCCCAAGGCTAGCGCCCGCTATCCAGGATAGCGCGGGCTAGAATACGCCGGGCGGCAGTGCAGAGCTGGCCGCCGGCAGATCCCCAGACCCCGGCCTGACGATGGTCCCCCTGCGATTATAGACAGGGGGCCGCCAGCGGACATTGGCGCTACCGTAGGCCATGTAGGGGTCGTAGTAAGGGTTCGCCACATGGGGCGCGGCCGGCGGGCTGTAATCAGCGCTGCTCCGCAGGTTACCTCGGCGCTCGCATCCGCACAGCGCCAGAACCACACTCAATCCAACCAAGGCCAGCCGCATACCATCCTCCTGAGCTAACAGGGGGAATCCTGCGGTGGATCCGCGCGAATGGTGCCAGCCATCTCGGTACGGAAATCCTCGAACCACTGGAGATCCTCGAGCCGCCCCTCAGCGGCGTTTGCGCGACCAATCCAGTATTCCTTGCTGGCTTCCTCCTTCAAGGCGCGCTCTCGCCACGAAAGTGCCGAGGCATGGTTGCCTTAGGCGACTTCCTTGTTTCGGAGCGCGATCGCACGGACCCGGGCGAGCTCAGCTCGGAGCATCTGGACTTCCGTTTCCGGATCCACAGCACCAGTGAACGCGTCGACCATGTTCTGTGCGACGCGCTCATGCTGCTGCTGGATCTGCACGCTTGCTCTGCCGAGCATGTACCCCATGAGCGTGGACATGGTGAGTGGCCTCCTCTCGCTCCCTGACTAGGTTTTATCAGGTGGCACAACGTCCGTCGCGACCGAAAGTGTGCCGTCCATGCCCTGCTTTTGGCCCTGGCCATCCCCGCCTTCCGGGCCGGAGATAGCCTGCTGCTGGCCGATCTTGCGAGCGGCGTTGCTGATGCTTTCCACACTGGCGTCGATGCCCTGGAGAGCCCCTACCATGCCAGCGCCCGCTACCTGTTGGGCAAAAGAGTCCATATCCACGCGGTTCGCCGGCCTCATGTTGGCCCAGGACAGAACATGGTGCGGCACGAGGCTGATCATCCGGAACGCATACGTTGAGGCAGCCATGTGGAACGCTGTGAACACGCACATGAAGACCGCAAGCCCGATGATGTTGCTAACGATCCAGCCGTTCATGAGGCCGGATCCAGCGGCGATCATGAAGGTCCGGGAGATCAGCCAGGCCAGGGCCGCATAGACCACGTAACCGAGGAACAGGCCGATCAGCATCAGCACAGGCCGGAAAAAGATGTTCGCCAGGGTGATGTAACCTGAGGAGCCGTTGCCGTGCAGCGCCGCGTCGCGGAACGTCAGGTGCGCCAGCATCCACAGGCTCACCGAGATCCACGCTTCTAGCACCAGGACCAACCAGCCCGCGATACCCGCCAGCCATAACCCGAAAGGCAGCAGTGGCAGGAGATAGGCCAGGATCATCCCGGGGATCAGCAGGCTCATCAGCCCGGCAAAAATTGGCGCCCCGAGGTAGCTGACAACCATGTGGCCGACGGCGGCGCCGGCCACGCCGCTGAAATTCAAGGTCAGGGCGCTGACCGCCATCGTTGCCGCCGTGCCGGTCCCCGACGCGAGAATGGCCGCGAGGCCGAGTGCCGCCAGGCTAACCATCATGAGCTTGTGGCCGGTCTGCACCTGGTCGGCGAATGGGTCCTGCCACAGCGATTTGGCCGGGCTGGCCATGTCCGTGAACAGCCGCAGCACGCGTTCGCTCAGGTGCAGTGACCGCATGACTTTCTCAAGAATCGAGGCTCCATCCTCATCAGGAGAGGCGCCGCTGTACAAGTCCGCATAGCCCCCGGGTGTGTCGGTGCCATCCGTGGTCTGCGCGACGGTTTTGATCGTTTCCTTCCATTGCGTAACGGCGGCTACGAGAGGGACGAGGTCGCGGTGAACGTTGGTTCCCAGGCTCTCGAAGCTCGGCGGTGTCACAGTCGGGGTGTTGGCCAGCACAGAAAGCGTAGCGCCGTTCAGCCGGGCGAATTCCATCGAGTACGCCCCGGCGCCGGACCAGTTGACGGCCCATAGGCGATCCACCTGGTTCTGGCTGCGATAAGTGCCGCGCCGGAGGTCGTCGGCTTTCACGGCCGCGCGGAGCTGCAGCGTGACGTTCGTGGCCGCCTCGGTCAGCTGCCTGGTGTAGCTGTCCGTTGCGCTGACATAGGCGTCCATCATTGGAGCCAGGGCGGCGGCCTGGCGCGTCCGCCAGAGATTATCCGCGACCTGCCGGGCCACCGGCCGGATGTGCTGCTGCACCACGTTCTCGAGGATCTGCCGCTGCGTTCCGGTCATGTCCATGGACACACCCATGAGCGTCGTGGAGGACGTCCCCGCCGGGGAGCGCACCGTCACTGTGCCGCAGAATGGCGCCCCCGTGGCATTGCCCGGCGCGAGGTTGTAGGCCCAGGTCACCGCGCCTGCCTCGCCTGGCCTGCCGGTGGTAATCGGCTGGGGGATGGGCATCATCCGCTCGTTGTTGGTCGCGGCCACCACCAGGGCGCGGCACAGCTCGTTCTGCAGCAGCCCTGAGACAATCAGGCGGGTTCCAGGGATCATCGGCGTAGCGATGGGGACTGCATCCGGGCCGAGGGCCTTGATGGAGTCGGCATATACCAGTCGGGCTGCGCCGATGCTGCTCATTGCGACCTTGAAAATGACCACTTGGCCGAAGGACACGCCCGTCGTTGGCGACGGAAACATGAATGCCAGGGCGATCGGCATCCGCACCGCCGCCATCCAGTGCCAGTGTTCATGCAGCGCGGTCCCGCGCGATGCCGTCCGGATCAGGTTGGTGAGCGCCCCATAGATCGTCCAGACGGCGGCGATCATGAAAACCAAGCCCGAGAGCCACCCGACCATCAGACCGATGACGGTCCGCTGGTTGGCCATCTCGGCCCCGCCCTGGACCATCGACGGCAGGACGCTGCGCAGGACCGTCGCGGCCCAATCATCTCCGGGATCGCTGAGCGCGCCCCAGGTCAGGTCAGAAAAAGGTGCCGCCGCGGCCAGACTTGGCGCGGCGGCGAGAGCAATAAACAGGAACGCTGATGTAAAGCGGCGCATGACGGCCTCGCCAGTTGGTCTGGCGAGGGTGCTGTAAGGCGGCGCGAATGAGCCTACGGCGAAGGGCTGGGCGAGGGAGACGTGCTCGCCCGGGCCGCAGAGACCGCCCCGCTGACCATGGCGCGGACCTTCCTCACGGCCGCCACGAACACCTCTGCGGTTTTGGCGGCGAGCTCCTGCAGCGCGGACTTCCCGCCTTCCCTGCCGGGGATGCGGGCAGCGTCCTCGCCAAGGGAAGCGTCGATGCGCTCGAAAGCCTCGGCCTTGGCCGGGTCGATGCCGCGGCGACCGAACTCCTGCATCTGCGCCTGTCGCAACTCGCCATAGCGGCCGATCGCCTTGACCGCCTGGTCGTAGGAACGGGCGAAGCCCGGCGTGCGGATCGCCTCATCAAACTCGGTCCGCAGACCGGCGTGCTTGCCGCCCTGGCGCATCTCCTTGATGACGCTGTCCAGGCCGCCCGGCTCACGGGCCGCTGCCGTCTGGACCCGCTCCAGCAGGTTCCGGCCCGGACCGGAGACGAAGGCCTCCACGGCTGTCATCGCGGCCCGGCCGGCACTCTCCGCGTCGGCGACCGTACGAGCCGTCCGGCGGTCGGCAATGCCCTCCTCCATCCGCTCCAGCCGCTCGGCCAGGCCAGAGGTGATCCGCTCCCAGGGCGGGTGCCCCTCCGAAGGCGCCGGCTTCACACGGGACAGGAGATGGTTCGCCAGGGACTTCCGGGCGGTACCGCCAGTCTGGCCGGCGGCTGCCTCCTGTGCCGGCGGCTTGGCGGCCCCAGTCTTTGCTCCACCGTCCTGCTTGCCCTCGGCATCCGTCCTGACCTCGGCCTGGACCCCGGGGCCGGGCGAGGCTGCGACAGTGCTGCCGCCCTCGACCGCGGGGGCGGCCTTGGCCGGGGGCGTGGCCGGGGTGGCCGCCACCGGCGCCGCAGCAGGCTTCTCCGGCGCTACCGCACCGCTCATCACCTGGATCTGGGTATGGAGGGTCTGCAGCTGGTCGGCGATCTCCGGCGTGTCCTGGTCGCGGGCCTTGGCAATGTTGCACACGACGCGGCGCACCTGGCGGACGAGGTCAACCGACGACATGGCCGCCGTCTCGCGCAGCATGGCTTGCGCGCGGGGATTCCGGAGGCCCGGATAGCTGACCATCCGTTCCTCCATCTCGCGCCTCAGGTCCTCAGGCAGCGCGAGCTTGGTCCCCGTGGTGCGTTCGTAATCCATGATGGCCCAGGCAATCCGGGTACGCAGACCCTCATGCCGGAGAGCGTCGGGCGAGGACAGCGAGGCATCGAGAGATGCGAGTGTCTTGGCCAGATCCGGGGCCTGCTGCTGCAGCTTGCCCGATTGGGCAGCCATCTGGGCGACCACCCCCCGCAACGGATCGACAGGGGCCGTGGAGGCTGGGCTTGCCGCGGCCGGGGCCGGGGCCTCGGCCTTGGGCGCCGCCGGCTCTGCCTTCGCCTTGATGGCCGCCGCTGTCGCCTCCGGGTCCAGGGAGCCATCTGCACGCATGATCCAGCCGCGGGTCGGGCCAGCATCCAGCGTCAGCTTGACCTGGTTGTCGGTCAGGCCCTGCACAAAGCCCTGGGCGGCCGTGACGGCCGCGCGTGGGTTCATACCAAGCGTCACGATGCCTTCCAGGGCGGTCGCCTCGATCAGCACCCGACGCGGATCTGCCGCGGCCGCCGCACCTTCCCCAACGGGCGCGGGGGCCAGTGTCGTGTCTCCGTCCATGCTCTGCTCCTGCTTTGCCGTGCGTGTGGCTGTGATCGCGCCGTCGATCTGCCGGCGGACAGCCGCCGAGCCGGATGACTGCTCGAAATCGTTCCAATCGGTGCCGGGGTCGCGCTCGGTGAAAGGCGGCAGAGCCGGCACCGCGCCGATCTCCACGCGCATGCGCTCCGCCGTCAGCGCCCCGACATTCGCCTTCGGGGGCGTCAGACGCTCCTTGTGGTGGTCGTTGTCCCCGGCCGTGACCATCACCTGGTGGGGATTCTGCTTCCGCCATTCCCGCATCACTTCGCGCAGGTTCCCGGCGGAAAAACACACGACGACGGGCAGTTTGGTACTGCGGTACAGGCTCTTGCCCGTGGCAATCCCTTCGCAAAACAGGACCGGTCCGTCCGGGGCAACCTCTCCCAGGACGAGCCGCCCGCCGCGCATACGGCCGCCGAACAGCCCCCGCTTGCTGCCATCCGGCCAGATCCGTTGGAGGGTCTGCAGCGCGCCGCTGGCATCGCGCACCGGCACCAACAGGGTGCCATTCCGAGTAAGCCGCAGGCCCTCGGGGTCGATCCCCTTACTGGCAATGTAGGGGTGATCGGCCGGCGCCTGCCGATCCGCGTGGGTATCCCATAGCCTCTGCGCAGTGCGTGCGACCCGCACATAGCCGGCCTCGATCCGGCGCTGCTCGGCCGCCTCGACCTCGGCGCGTTCCCGTTCCCTGGCCTGCAGCCGCTCGGCAATAGACGCCCGTTCGTCGCGGGACATCGGCCGGGCGTAATCCGGTTGCGGCATGCCGAGGTAGCCACGGGCATAGTCCAGGGCAGCGACAAAGTTGAGGCCCTGCTGCTCGCGGATCAGCTTGAGCATGTCGCCGTGGTTGCCGGGTCCATAGTCATGCCACCGCCCGATCATGCGGCCAGCTACGGTGACGCGGAGCTTGCCGCGGTCGCCAAAGCGCAGGTCGTTGCCCGCTCGCCGGCCCGGCGTGCCAATCAGGCGGGACGCCAGGTCTCCGGCGGAGCGCCGGAGACCCTCGCGGATCTGCTCCAACTCCTCGCGCTGCCTAAGCGTGCGATCAGCCGCCACCTCAGACCTGGCGCGGCCGCGATAGGGTGCACCGTCCGGCATGGCCTACCTCACCTGCGGCGTGGGTAAGGTGCTCAGGCGCTTAAATGCATCCTGCGGGCGTCCGGTGTCGCTCTCCACGCGGGCCGCCAGCAGGGCGGCGTTGGTGTTGGCCACATCTTCCTGGACCCGCAGGGTTTCCATCTGCAGGTGCAGGCCGAGCGCCTGCATGGAGGCGATCTCGCGCAACACCGAAGCCGGTGGCATCCGCCAGATGGCGGCGTTCCAGGCCCGCCCGGACATGCGCCGGTTGACCTCGAGCTCGGCGGCCTGCAGCCAGCTACCGCGCTCCGTGACGATGAGACCCTGCGCCTGCTGCTGCGCCCGTTGTGCCGGGGTCAGCGTCACGGTCTCCGCACGCCTGGCGATGTACCGGGTGTGCACGTCCTGGGCGAGGCTCATGTTGGCGAGGTAGCGGTCACGCCATAACTTGATGTCCTGGCTCTGCGCGGCTCTTAGTTCATCGCCACGCAGGGCCCGGAGCGGCACCGGCTGCAGCGCCATGATCGAGAAATCGATCGCGGCGTTGATGTTCTCGGGGCGCGGGCCGTAGCTGAGACCACCCGTCATGCTGGCTGAACGGATGTCGCCGTTCGGCCTGTCCGTGAGCTGGCAGACGCCTTCCGCGGCTTCCAGCTCGCTGCAATAGCGGTTGCGATGCAGCCTAGCGCGGTCGGCCGCCGCGTGCCCCTCGCCGTGCCAGGCAGGGGTTTCGGGACCAGCCTCGCGCCGGCGGTTGGCGACGGAGGTCAGAGAGGTGGCCACGATCCAGCTTTGGCCGGCGCCGACCGCAATGGCCTGACCATTATCCAGGCTCTCGCAGGCCGCAGGCGTGGCGATGTGCTCATCCCGGATCTGGGCACTGCGGACATTCCGCTGGAAGCGGGCCATTGCCGTGTTGCTGGCGTCGGCGACCTGCTGTTGCGCCGCAATCTGCCCCTTCAGGTAGTTGGCCGTCTGAGTGAACCCGGCGACTGTGTTGCGGATCAGTTCGACGATCGCCGCGGTGTCGAAGACCTCGGCCCGAGCCGACGCCAGCGGCGCCAGCGTGACCGAGGCAAGGGCGGTTGCTGCCAGGAGTGCCTTGCGCATCTGCCGCCCCCTCACTGCTGCAGGCCGAGGGGACGGACGACGGGATAGCCAACCGGCACGGAGGGCGAACCGTTGAGGTAGAAGCCGTTGGCAGCGCCGCTCGACAGCGAGGCGCTACCGAGTGCCGGCCCGCCGCCTCCGAACGACAAGCGGGGGCAGAAACTGCCGCCCATGAGGCCGCCAAATCCGAGGTTCCAACCACTGACGGTCAGGCCGCACTGGACCGATCCGATGGCCTGGTTCCAGGCGGATCGGGCGGCAGCGCAAACCTGCTGCAGCGCCCTCGACGCGGCGGCGGTCAACATGGTCTGCGGATCGAAGTTCGACATCATGACGTTGAGGCCGGAGCCGTTGAAAAAGTTATCCAGACAGGTCAGCGACATGACGCTCTCAGGGGCGGGGATTGCCTGGTCGTCAGCCTCAACCCGCGCGGCGATGCCGGCAGCGGCGGCCTGTGAGATTTCGGCGCAACCCTGACTGCCTCCGGTGCCGGTCTGAGCGAGCGCAGTACCGGCCAGGAGTGTGGCCGCCAGGGCCGTGGCGCAGAGGGTGCGTCTCATGCCGCGCCTCCCGCCATGCCTTCGGGCTGGCAGGCCGCCAGCAGCATCTGGATACGCTCCGGGGCGTAGACGCGGGCGAGCACCGCACGACGGTGCAGCGCCTGCAGTTCGGCACGGATGAAATCGCCATCCGGCCCGGCGCTCATGGCCACCGCCAGGACGGCATTGCGCTCGGGAAGGCCGGCATCACCGAACCAGTCGAGCAGGCGTAGCCGCCGCGCCATGCCGGATTGCGCCAGAGCAGCGCGGAGATTGGTCGCTGTTGCCGGATGGCGGAGCCGGGCGGACAGACGCTCCGCGTCGGCGACCAGAGCTTGCTCGAGCAAATGGCCAAGCCTGACCATCATCTGCAGAACGGCCGGGTCGGCGTCGATAGGACCGAGCATTGGGAGCGTAGCGACGTCTGGGTCACGCTCCCGCAGCCAATCGGCAACCGCATTGGGGGACAAGTCGGGCATTCGCACCTCCATGGTCCCACCAGGGTGGCGGTGACCGGCGCGAATGCCTCAGTTGGAGATCAGCGGGTGATGCTGACCTGGTTTGCAGTGCGGCTGAGCTTGAAGCCAAGCGGCTTGATGGCGTCGGCCAGAACCTGGTTCCACGGCCGCCCGCCCCGCCAGTCGACCGGTAGCTCTCGGTCGACGCCATCGCCGAACACGACGGAGATGCCTTCAGGGACGATCTGACGAGCGGCGACGTGGACCGGCACAGCCTCACCAAATCCCACGACGGCCGGCAGGCTCGGCGGCCTCCGGCGCGGTGGGACTGCGATCCTGACCGGTCCAGGGCTCGCCCCAGCCGTAGGGAAAGCCGGCGGCGCTGAAGGCGCTAGAAGGAAGTCGGCATGTGCTGGGGCCGCAGCGGCGATGCCGAGGACGGTGGCGAGGCAGATGGACAGCTTCATCGAGGTATCTCCCGCATGATCAGCGGAAGATCATGCGAGGCAGCGCGAATGGAGATACCAAGCCGCTCCGAGTGACTTCAGAGACAGCATGAGACCTAGTGAGTCAAAGTTCGCGCTTGGTATCGATTGTGCCACGACCGTTTTCGACCTCAGCAGTCCTTCACCTACGGATAAACGAGGTCCGGTTTCATGCGCGGAGCGGACATAGCTGCTTGAATCAGAGGAATGTCGGCTTTGCGCCCAAATTGGACAATGCCGGGGGGCTTCACGCAGCCGCAAAGCGGACCTCCGAAGTTAGGTCGCAGGCCGCTTCGCCAGAGCGAGGCCGATGCCGAGCGCGATCATCGCGCCTCCCGATGTCTCCCGTAGTCGGCGGATCAACGCGGGGCGTGCCGCTGCGCCTTCCCGGATGCCGCTTGCCGCAAAGGCGACCACGATGTCGGCGAGGGTGTTGAGCGCCACCGACATGAAGCCAAGCACCACGAACTGCAGTGCGACATCGCCTTCGGCCGGGTCCACGAACTGCGGAACGAAGGCAAGGAAGAAGGCGGCTGTCTTCGGGTTCAGCGCCTCGACCAGCACGCCTTCCCGGAACGCCCGCTGTGGTCCGACCGGCGGCGCCGCGGTCCCCTTGTTCAAAACCGTCAGTGCCTCCCGGCGGGCGGATTGGAATGTGCGAAAGCCGATCCAGACCAGATAGGTCGCACCGATCAGCTTCAGCGCGGTGAACAGTTCGGCGCTGGCAAGCACGATGGCGGAAACGCCCAGGCTGCCGGCGAAGACATGGACCATGCCGCCCAACCCTGTGCCGAAGCTGGAGGCAACGCCTTCCGTACGACCGCCCGCGAGCGTGCGCGCAGCAACGTAGAAGATCCCCGGGCCTGGAGTGACGGCAAGCACGAGAGCGGCGGCGAAATAAAGAGCGAGTTGGATCAGGTCTGGCATGGCTATGAGCCTTACGGGAATACGGAATTTTCACCATTCAGCGTCGGGCTTGGCTATCGGCCGCCGGCATCAAGCGTTTCCAGTGCGGCGGCCACGCGCCGGTAAGCGGCAGGCGGCAGCGGGAGGATTGGTCGTGGCGGCTTCGCACGGCAGAGGCCGAGGATGTCGGCGGCGGCATACATCACCCGCAGGCTGCTCAGCTCCTTGAAGAGGTCCCACAGTGGCTGGAAGCGCCCGTTCCAGCGCGCCACCTCGGCTTCGTCGCCCGCCTGGGCGGTGCGGAGGAGCCCAAGGGCCGGTACTGGAAGCAACCCTCCTACGACGCTGTACCAGGCGTCTCCACCTGCTAGGACGGCGTTCGGAGTGTTCCAGTCGCCGCTGTAGCCGATGGCAAAGGTGCTGGGGACCCTAGCGCGGAGCGCCTCGTGCCGAGCTCGCGCTTCAGTAGGCGGGGGCGCCGGGTTTTTCACGGCGGCGATGCTCGGTACCTCTGCGAGCCGCACCACCAGGTCATCGCTGAAGGTGAAGTGCGTCGTCCCAGGATTGTTGTAGATGCAAAGGGGCAGCTCCGTCGCCTGCGCGACAGCGACGAAGTGCTCGAAGACCTCGTCGTCGGTCAGCGGGGTGTAGGACACCGGGGCCAGGAGGAGGCCGTCTGCACCGGCGGCCTTCGCGTCGCGGGCGAGATCCTGCGCGTCATCCGTCCTGAGCGCGCCGACGCCCACGATGAGCGGAACTCGCCCGTCCAGGCAGCCCACAGCGGCCTCGATGGCGCGGCGCCGCTCGGAGCGGGTCAAGTAGGCGTAGGTGCCGGTGCTGCCGAGCAGGCCGATCGAGTCTACCTCCGCTGCGGCAAGGCGCTGCACCAGACGTACTAGGCCGTCGGTATTGACCTGGCCATGCGCATCAGTGGGGGTGATGGGGAAAGCGGAGAGGCCGCGGAACATCGGGAACGCGATAGACATTGCTTGGTACCTCTGCGTCTTGGAGAGGGAACTTGGATGAAGCGAGCAATTGGCCTCAGCGCCGGATCAGGACGACACCACCGATTAGCAGCGCCACGCCGATCAGGCGCGGCAGGTCGATCGGGCGCTGGGCAAGGCCGAGCCAGCCGAAGTGATCGAAGGCCACTGACGCCAGCATCTGGCCTGTGACAAGGAGGGCGAGGACGGTTGCGGCCCCGAGTTGCGGCACAAGCAGGATGGAAAGGCCGATGAAGATCGCGCCGAACAGACCGCCGCTCCAGGCCCACCAGGGAATAGGAGCGGCTACGCTCGCCGAGGGGATGGGGTCGCGCAGGGCAAGCGCGAGCAGCGCCATGCAGACGACCCCGACGAGGTAGCTCATGAAACCTGACCAGGCGGCCGAGTTGAGCGCGGTTCGCAGATTGCTGTTCAGGACCTGCTGGACAACGATGCTCACTCCCGCTCCGATGGCGAGGAGGACGGGCAAGGCCAGGCTTGGCATTGGCGCTTCTCCCCGCTCTCAGCGCGAGATCAGTGCCGCTGCGGCCCGGTCGGAGGCGCGGTCACTCGCGGCGAGCCCGGCGGCGACGCCCGCTTGGTCCGCGGCATTGCGGTTCTGGCTCATCTTGCGCTTGCCCTCGATGCGCGTGATCGGCAGGCGCAGGCCAACGATCCCCTTGAGTTGCGCCCGGATGAAGGTGTCCGGCGCGTCGGTCACGGCCCAGGGCTTGGCACGGGGCCGCTCGTGCAAGTCGGTCAGCCGCGTCACGACTTCCGACAGGCGGTCCGGGTCCTCAAAAAATTCGATCGGGCCGTAGGCGTGCACGGCGACGTAGTTCCAGGTCGGCACGACCTTCTGGTGCTCCTGCTTAGACGGGTACCAAGCGGGGCTGACGTAGGCGTCCGGCCCCATGAACAGGGCCATGGCGTCGCCCGCCGGCGGCAGCTTCCACTGGGGGTTCGCGCGGGCCAGGTGGCCGTAGAGCGTGCCGTAGGGGCCCTCCTCCGGCGCCAGGAAGAGCGGCAGCGGTGTGGCGATCAGGCCCTCGGCCGTGGCGGTGACGAGGTTCGCCAGCCGGGCCTCCCGCATCATGCCGCGCAGGGCGACGAGGTCGTCCTCTCGGAAGGCGGGCGGGACATACATCGGCGTGGCTCCTGGTTCGGCCTGGACCTTGCCCCAGAATTGGCCCACACGGGATGGCCAGTTTTCCGCGAAAGCACTGGGCCAGTTTGCTGCCATGCCACCGGAAGCCCCCGCACCTGATCGAATCACCCAGAGGATTTGCGAAGCGATCAAGGACCGGATCGCCGCCGGCCTGCTTGCCCCCGGCGCCCGGCTGCCCTCCACGCGGTCGCTGGCGGCCGAGTGGGGCGTCTCGCGGACGACGGTGACGGCTGCCTATGAGCAACTGATCGCCGAGGGATACCTGGAGGCCCGGCAGGGTGCCCGGACGCGGGTGGCCCAGGGACTTGGCCCTCCGCCAGTAACACCAGGACTGCCTGGACCAGCGGAGCAATCGGACCGGCTGTCGGCCTATGGCCAGCAGCTGGCGGACTTCACTCCGCCGCCCGTGGCCGCAGGAAGCCGGATGGTGGCAGACTTCCGCTACGGCGACCTGTCAGCGGCCGATTTCCCCATGCTCGCTTGGCGGAAGGCCGTCACCGGCGCCCTGCTGCGCCGGGAGCCGAGTCTGCGCTACGGCGACCCCAGCGGCTCGCCCGACCTCCGGGCGGCCTTGCAGGGCTATCTATGGCGGGCCCGCGGGCTGCGCTGCGATGCGGAGCAAATCGTGGTGGTCAATGGCTCGCAGCAGGGGCTCGACCTCTGCGCGCGGCTGCTGCTCAACCCCGGCGACCCGGTCGTCATGGAGAATCCCGGCTACAACCTTGCGCGCCAAGTCTTCGTCGCGGCCGGGGCCGAGGTGGTTCCCGTCTCCGTGGACCGCGAGGGCCTGCGAACGGAAGCACTACCCTTGGCCCGGCTGGCCTATGCCACGCCATCCCACCAGTTTCCGCTCGGCAGCGTCATGTCTGCCGGGCGTCGGCGGGAGTTGCTGGCCTGGGCGCGGCGCAGCGGCGCCCACATCGTCGAGGACGACTACGACAGCGAATACCGCTTCGACACCGCCCCGATCCCGCCGCTGCAGGCCCTCGATGCGGCCGGACGGGTCATCTATCTCGGCACCGTCTCCAAGACGCTCTCGCCGACCCTGCGCCTCGGCTACCTCGTCGTCCCGGCGGCACTGGCCCCGGCCTTCGCAAAGGCGAAGCGGCTGACAGACCGGCATTCTCCCGGCCTGGAACAGCAGGCCCTGGCGGACCTGATCGAGAGCGGCGCCTATGAGCGTCACGTCCGGCGGGTTCGCCGCCGCAACGGCGAACGGCGCGCCGCCCTGCTCGCCGCCCTGTCGGCGATCCTGGACGATGCCGTGACAGTGGTCGGCGCCGATGCCGGGCTGCATGTCGTCGTCTGGCTAGACCGGGTGCCGAGGGAGCGGGAGGACGCGCTCATCGCCCGGGCGCAGGCGGCAGGTCTCGGCGTGTACCCGGTCAGCCCGCTGTATGCCCCTACTCCTGCAGAAGCCCGGCCTCACACGGCAGGGCTGGTGATGGGCTATGCCAGCCTCGATGAGGGCACCATCGACCGAGGGGTGCGCATGCTGAAAGAGATCCTCAAGCATACTGAGGATGGCGGGGGTCGCGGGTGATGCTGGCGGCTGCTTTCAGCGCCACCGCGCTCAGGAGCCGCCATTCTGCTTTCGGCCAGACCACGCCGTCCGGTTTGAACCTAGACGGGCTTTGTCCTTGTCTGTTTGGGGAGACGGACAAGACCTTGAGGCGAGGGCCTTCTGCCGTCGCTTTCCGCTCAGACCCGACCTAAGCGTGGGTCCCGAACGTCCGGTTTTGAGCACTAGAACCTTCGTTACACGCGGCTCGTTCGTGGCTTGTTCCCGGAAATACGTGTTCGAGGCACTTGGGACCAGCGTCGGTTCGCGCGGCGCCTTGAGAGACTCGGTCATTATGATCTACCTCGATCCCATTCTGGCGGCTGAGCCAGCTAATCAGCCGAGGGTTCAAGTCGGGATGGGTGATGACGAACGCATAACGTTTGGTGCCAACGTCAAAGCGGCTCGCAAGGCGCTGTCTCTCACCCAAGCGGAGTTAGCCGAAAAGGTAGGGATCAAGCAGGGGTATTTGTCCCGGATCGAAGGTGGGAAAGCGGATATGACATTCGAGGTCATGACCCGTGTTGCGAAGGCACTCGGGTCGAACGTTCACAACCTCTTGAGCCGCTGAGTATACCCATTAGATATATTGCACGATATATCCGGTAGAAATATACCGGCTCGGTATAATGCGGGGCTGAACGCTCCGCTGCCGGAGCCGAGCGATGAGTTCCCGTTCCAATCTTACCGCCCATCAAACCTGCATCGTTGGTGTCTCCACCAGCCAAGCGCCAAGCGACCGCGTCCTCGCCGGCCTAATCGATCAGGGGCACGGCCGCGACGCGTGCGCCGCTTATCTCGGCCTGACCGACGAGCAGCTGATGAGCCGCATCGTCCATCTGGACCTGCCTACCCCTGCCGACCGCCCGATGCGCGTCGGTCATGGGCAGCATGCCTGGGACGTCGCCGCCATCCGTCGATTGATCGACCTCTGGATCCGCGACCTCACCACATCCCACATCGCCACGCACCTGGGTCGCTCCCCCTCCGGCGTCCGTAGCAAGGCGCGCTGGCTTGGCCTCTACAAGCGTGCTCGGAGCAGCCTGCTCGACCTGCTGCCGCTTTTCCCCGGCATCGACATCGGGCCGAAGCGCCATCAGCTCGTCTGGACGGACGATCTCGAGCGTTGGCTGGCCGACCGGTGGTTTTCCTTCCAGCACCACAAGGCCATCGCCCGCGATCTGAGCGACAAGCTGGGTTTCGTGGTGTCGCCCACGACCATCGCCAGCAAAGCCCACCGGCTCGAACTGCCCAAGCGGGATTCGGAATTCCTGCTGCAGGACTACAAAGCCGAGTACCGCGCCCGGCACGCTCGGCTGCTGCCCCGCATGGTGGAGCGGCGCTGCAAGGTCCGCGGCCGGCTGTTCTGGAGCACCGGCGCCACTTTCACCTCCGAGGAGGCAAAGGCCCAGTCGAGCTACCGCGCGATGTGCGCAGGCATCTCTGATTACGCCGTGGCTGCCGTCCACTGATTGCGAGGCGCCACTCGCGCCGTATCCAGAGAGAGTTTCGGCATGGAAAACCGACAGGCTGACGTTCGCCGGAAGATTGCGAACCCCGAGCTCATCGCCCGGCTGCGCAGCAAGGCCCTGACCGGCCTCGTGGTGCTTATCGCTGGCTCACTCATCCTGTTCTGGCGCACGGTCGCGACCTTTACCTCCGAGGAGCTAAGGGCGCAGTCGAGCCACCGCACGCTGTGCGACGGCTTTGCCGCTCGCATCGAGGAAGCCATCCGCTGATCAGCGACGCCATTCGCGCCGTATCCAGAGAGAGTTTCGGCATGGAAAACCGACAGGCTGCGGTTCGCCGGCAGATTGCGAACCCTGAATTCACCGCCCGGCTGCTCAACAAGGCCCTGACTGGCCTCGTGGTGCTCGGGGCAGGCGCTCTCCTTCTCGGTGGAGCCGTGCTCTACCGCGAGGTCCGGCCTCCGGCGCGCGAGTATTTCGCCACGAACGGCATGCAGCAGCCTGTGCCACTGCGCCCGCTCTCGGATCCTGTTGTCACGCGTGAGGGCGTGCTGGCCTGGGCGCGCGACTGTGCCGTGATGGCCTACGACATCGATTACGTGCACTGGCCAGAGCAAGCGCGACGGGCTCAGGGATGCTTTGGCGACACGGCGTGGCGTGGGTTCGGTGCCTCATTCCGGCGTAACCTCGACACCATCAAGGAAAAGTCTCTCGTAGCGCGGCCCGTGCCACTCGGCCCCCCGGAAATCGTCCGTGAGGCCGTGATCGGTGACCGCTACACCTGGCGCGTCCAGATGCCGATCCGCGTGGTGTTCGAGAACAACAACGGCGGTGTCCCTGATGATCTGCTGCTCGACATGACGATCTCCCGCACCGATGAGCCCGAGCATCCGCGGGGCATCGCGTTCGCCGTCTTTGTCGCCAAGCCGCTGACGCGCCTGCCAGGAGTTCGATAATGCGCTCCGCCGTCCTCACCGCAATTGCCGTGCTCGCCTTGCCCCTAGTCGGGCAGGCCCAGGCGCCCGATCCAGCGCAGAGCGATCCTGCCTACGCGGCGGCGCTGCGCAATGCGATTCCATTCACCCCTGATCAGGTCAACGACCTGATGAACAGATTTAACGCGGATCAGCGAGCCCGCGCCGGTATCGGAAGCCCGGCAACCCTGGTCAGTGCGCTGAACCGGCGGGTCAACATGGGTTTCGCGCCAGGCGGCGTAACCCCGATCGTCCAGGCCGCCGTGGGCTACCCGGCGACACTCTCATTTTTCGATCGCTCCGGCCGCCCTTGGCCCGTCGCGGGCGACAGTAACGGCAACCCTGCCACTGACACTGACCCAAACGGATTTACGGTTCGGCGGCCCATTGCCAACGGTAACACGGTTCAGGTGACCGTCCGCGGCACGTTCCCGCGCGGCGGCCTTGTGGTCTATCTGGAGGGCGCACCCGCCCCCCTCACATTCCAGATCGTCACGGGGACCGGTGCGTACGACGCCCGCGCCGCAGTCCATGTCTCGGCTTACCGGCCCGGTGCCGAGCCGACCGAGGTTGATGGCGCGATCCCCGTCGACAGTGGCGATGCCGGGATGGAGGCAATGCTGCAGGGGATCACCCCAGCCGGCGCCCGCTCCCTGGCGATCTCAGGAGCATCGCCCGACGAGGTCCGCGCCTGGCGCTCCGGCAGCGATCTCTTCGTGCGATCGCCCTATCCGATCCTCGCGCCGGAGCCGACCGGACAGATGTCGGCCGAAGGTGGGGTGAGGATCTACCGACTGCCGATCAACAGCGCGACCGGCGACATGGCGATTTCCATGGCGACCGGCGCCCGGAACAGCATCGTGCGTGTGAGGACGAACTGACCATGGCACTCCCTGCAATCCCCCAGGTGATGCCACGCGCAGGCACCGCCCGCCTCGCGGCGATCAGCGCCACGGCCCTGACCGCCATCGCCGTCGTCGGCTACCTCGTGCTGCGGCCGGGAACGACGACGTCGAGCTTCGATCCCTCCACGGCATCCAGCACGCCCGCAACCATCCGCGGCGGCCTAGCCGGTCCTAACCGCACAGACGAGCAGGAGCGACTTCGCCAGGCCGCAGCCACCCGCGACGCTAATGCGGCGGGCAACCGCGGACAGAGCTACACCCCGGATATGGGCGGATTTGTCACCCGTGAGCCGGGTGACGTAGGGCCTCAGGGTGCTCCTTCCACAGTACGGCTGGAGGAGATGGCCGCGCCGGCGGCACCCTCTCCCGCTGCACCGGCCGCCGCAGCTGCGCCGGCACGAGTGGCGACTGAGTCCGAGATCAAATCCAAGCTCGATGCCATGAATGCCCTGCTTGCATCCTGGCGAGGCAAGGATTCCGGCCAGAACATCTATGAGGATGGCGGCGCGGCACGCCCAGGCCAAGCCCGTCTGGCCGGCAACACGACGCCTACTGGAAGCCTGATGCAGACGGCTTCCCCGCCGCCGCGGGCTACAACGCAGCGCCCCAAGCGTTTGCTGATGGAGGCCGGCACGGGCGTGTATGGGGTGATCGTCACTGGCGGCAACACCGACCAGGGTTCGCCGACGATTATCGCCCAGGCGCTGTCCGGTCCGATCGCCGGCCGCCGCTTGCTGGGATCGTACACCCGCCAGGGCAGCGGCAATCAGCCGGGCGCCCTGCTTGGATTGCGATTCAACAGCATCGCCATCGACGGCAGGCCCGTGCCGGTTGACGCATTTGCCGTAGCCCCTGACACCATGGATTCTGCGGTCGCAAGTCGCGTCGATCCACACACCGTCGAGCGCCTGGTACTTCCGGCCGCTGCGGCCTTCGTGCAGGGGCTCGGCCAAGCGCTGCTTTCGTCCGGCTCCACTGTCGCCGCCGGGCCCTACGGAGGGTTCTCCGCGTTCCGGCAGTTCACGCCCGAGCAGATGATCGGTATCGGCGCGGGCGCTGCTGGCGCCTCGGCTGGCCAGATGCTGCGCGAGCAGGCGCCCCGCGAGCGGACTATTTTCATCGATGCCGGCGCCGAGCTCGGAATCATGTTCCGCACCTCGCTTGAGGTCGACGAATAGCTGGCGGCATTCGCGCCGCCGCGCCGGACATTCGGCTCACAACAAGCGAGGTCCCGTCATGGATATGATGCATGCCAGCAACCTGCGTCTGCCAGGGGAGGGCGTAGCCGAACAGCCGCCTCCGCCGGTATCGGGCGCACCCGCCAATGAGGCCCCGACCGACCCGAGCCTTTGGCGGGCACTGCCTGGCTTCGTTTCCCGGCGCACCGCCTTCCTTGCCACCACGGCCATCGTGGTGTGCGGCGTGGCGGGTATCCTCTACGTCGGCCTGTCCCAACCTGGGCCGGCAGATTTCGGCCTGCAGATGGAGGCTCCGGCCGTCGCGGCGACGCCGCCCTCCTCGCCTACGCTCGACCGCTACGGTGCTGTCCCGGCAGCGCCACAGCCGGTGGCGGTACTGGCCGAGACATCGGCTCCCGTCGTGCCCCAGGCGGCTCCCCCTCCTGTCCCGGTTGCGGCGGCACCCGTCGCGGCATCGCCGGCGCCACGAGCAGAGCCCGATCCCCTGGCCGAGCAGCGGCAGCTCCTGCAGCAAGCGACGGCGCCGATCGTGGCGCCCGTTGCCGCGCCGGCCCCAAATGAGGAAGTCGGCAAGCTCTCCGCGATGATGACCTCGGTCAGCGCGTTGCTGAGCGAGAGTCTCAAGGCGCAGATCGCTTTGCGCCGAGAAGTCGGGCAGTTGCAGGCTGATCTTCGCTCGGCGCAGGCCGACGTCAACTCGCGGATCGCATTCCTCGAGGCCAAGGTCAGCATGGCGGCGACGCAGTCCGTCGCTGCGGGTGCAGGTTCGCCGCCGGTAGCAGTTACCTCGGCGGCAGGACCGCAGCGGCCGGCCGCTGCGCCCGCTCCGCGTTCCGCAAATGCCGCGACGACGTACCGGATCACCGGGGCGGCCAACAACCTCGCCTACCTGGTCGCAATCAATCCCGCGCCGGGCCAGCCGCCGGCGGTCGAGGCTAAGCCCGGCAGCGACGTGCCTGGCTACGGCAAGGTGCTGTCCATCACTCAGAAGAGCACGGCTTGGGAGATCCTGACCGAGCGCGGCACCATTACGAACTGAAGGGGCGCGCACAGTGCAGTGGTTCATCACCTTCAGCAACCGGGTTGCCGGCCTCGTTTTCGCTTGGCTCGGCCCACTCTGCCTCATCGCTGGCATGGCGGCCATTGCCGGCGGTGCTTATGCGCTGTGGCAATCCGCCAACCCGCGCTCCAGCTGGTACGCCCGCAGGTGGGCGCCAGCCTGCATCATGATGTTCGGCTTTATGCTTGTCGGGTTCACCAACCTGCTGAACCTGACCGGCACGACGCTCGGGACCACCGGCACCTACAGCGTCGGCATGTCCTCGTATGAGCAGGTCGACATCGGCGCCTGGGCCAACATGACCCCGGCGCAGTCCTTCGTCGCTGTCCTTGAGAGCTTCAAGTTGTTCTGGGCTGCGATGGGCGCTGCGGTGTGTTTCCGCGGCGTCCTCGCCGCAATCGGCGTGGCCAAGGGCACGCGGCGCCACGGCTGGGGTGTTCCCGCCGTCCTGTTCATCTCCGGCAGCCTCGTGGCGCGGATCGACCAGGTGGCCGCTTCGCTCGTCCAGCTGCTTCCCACCGGCTCCTGACAAGCATCGGCGCCATTCGCGCCGGTCGGCCGGATATTCGCACTCAGAGGGCGACAGTTTCGCCGGTAGGAGAAAAGCACCATGCCAAGCCTGCGCAACACCCTTACCGCCCGGGCCGCTCTCGCCGCCTCGGTTGCCACAGCCGCGCTGTTAGCCGGCATCCCCGATGCCCTGGCCCAGGGCGCTGACCTGTTCGCCCGCGGCGAGCAGATCGGCACCGGTCTGGGGCGCGCTGGTAGCGCCATCATGGGTCCGCTGTTCCTGATCGTCGGCGCGATGGTTTTTCTGCTGTCGGCTTGGTACTTGTTCGGCGGCGCCAACCGCAACAACCAAGGGCGCGGCCTGTACGGCATGGCGGTGGTCGGCTTCGTCGCTGGTTCGATCATCGCCGGCATTGGCGGATTTGCCACGCTCGGGGCGCAGACCTTCACTGGAGGTGCGCCCACGGCCAGCGCGCAGCCGTTCACCTTCGGTCGTTGAGGCGACGATGACCCGCCTCCTGCCGCTGGGCTTCGCTGTGCACCCCTCTGCCTGGACCGCTGCCCTCGACGGGACCAGGCATGATGGACAAGGCACCGCGGATCCAGCGCAGGATGCAGGCGCTTGCCGCTTCTGCGGTGATCCGCGCCCCGTAGCACCGGAGCCTCTCCCCCTGGATGGCGACCACGGCAACCGCCAGGCCGCCAACCTCGCCACTGCCTGTCTGCACTGCCGGGCCATGCACAGGCTTGGCAGTGACCAGATTGACCGTGAGGCGGTGCTGATCTGGCTGCCCGACGTCAGTCAAGCTGCCCTTAACTGGCTCGTCCGCGCCGTCCATCGCGTGTTTGTCGCGCACGGCGAGGCTCCCTGCCTTGCCAGCCGGCCCGCCACTGACACGCCCTGGTTGCGCGCGGCCTACCGCACCTATCAAGCCCTCGATCACCTCTCCCGCGACGCGGAGAAGCGGATCGGCACAAGTTCTCCCCGCGAGCTCGGGGCCGCGTTGCTCAGTATGCCGGCGCCCCGGCGAGCAGTGCCGGCCGGGCTACGCCTGCTGCACCAGGGTCGGCACCACGTTGCCGGCCGCGACGTCTACCCGGCCCTCCTCGAGGCCGCCTCGGAGCTTCCCACATGAGATGGCTCACCCGCGCGCTCGCCGACATTCAGATCAGCCTGCTCAAACAGCCGATCACGGCGTTCTGCGACCTCAATACGGCCGGCGGCGACTGCCTGCTGACCCACACTGGCGATGCGGCGACGATCGTTCGCGTGCTCGGCGTGCGGCGGACTCTGACAGAGGCAGATGTCAACCGCATCGCGGATGGCCTGCGCCTGGAGTTGAGTGGCGCATTCGACCAGGCGGGCCATGCCATGCAGTTCTGGTTCGGCGTCGATCCCGGGCTCTCCGGTACCGAGATCCGCCACGCATTGCGTGCTCCGCGCGGTACGGCGGAGCGCCTGGGGTTGGATCTGAAGGATATTTTTGCCGAGCGTGAGCGTCGCCTTCCCACCATGATGCGGTGGGAGGCGGCGTTCGTCGTCCTCTGGACCAAGCGCAAGGCCGCCCTCACCCGCCTGGAGAACGGCCTTGCCGACGAGCAGATCAACGCCGCCAGGCGGGCTATGCCCGACATGGGCGATGCTCAGCAGCCATTCCTGGCGACTGACGTGGTAGTGGGGCGCCATCGGGCTTTCGTGGATCGGGTGCTCGGCGCGTTCCGCAATCAGCAGATCAGCCACGAGGAGATCTCCCCACGGGAGATGATCCGCGTCTCACGTGAGGCGATGTTGCCCGAGACGTCGGGTACTGAGTGGACCCCCAATCTGCCGGGTGATCCAGTGATGCCGCGCCTGACCGACGAGGGCCAGCCCGAGACGGCCGAGGGCGCGCTCTGGCCGAACCTTCCCGAGCAGATCTGCACGGAAGGCGCGACGAATCTCTCAGCGTCGACGGTCCGCCTCGGTACCCATGATTGGGCCAGCCTCGATATGTGGCTCGGCCCCGAGCGTCCGATGGCCTTCGCCCACCTCGTGCATGCCATGGCACTTGAGCATATCCCCTGGCGGGCCTCGTTCCTGATCGAGGGAGGGGCCGGCACCACCTACGCCATGAAGGCCGCCGCGGCCCAGCTCCTTGCCTTTCTGCCCGCCAACCGCGCGACCTGGAACGGCATCAAGGCCAATGCCGACCTACGCGATTCCAATCAGGACGTGCTGGTCCGCTTGCGCGCCAGCTTCGCCACCTGGGCGTCCGCTGGCGAGCCGGGCACGCTGCAGCGGCGCAAGGCAATCCTGGAGCACCGTGTGCAGACCTGGGGCAATCTGCGGGCCAAATTTGGCGCCGGCGATCCCCTGGCCGGGCTCATGAGCAGCACGCTTGGCATGGCCGCGGCCTCGACCGCCAAGCCGGCGCAGGCGCCGCTCGGCGACGTCCTCAGGATGATGCCTTGGGCGCGTCCGGGCTCGCCCTGGACGGAGGGACCGGTGCTGTTCCGCTCGCCCGATGGTCGTATCTGGCCCTACGACCCCAGCAGCCCGACCCGCATCAAAGTCACCGACATCTACACCGGCCCGAGCCGTCGGGGTAAATCCGTGCTGGCCAACACCAACCTTCTTGGCTTCATTCTGTCCAACGCCGCCCAGGGGCGCCGCGGGGCGCGGCTGCCACTTGTGGGCAAAATTGACATCGGGCGCTCAGCCGAGGGCCTTGTTGTGCTGCTCTGCGAAGCCCTCCCAGAGGAACGCCGGCACGAGGCGCTCTACGTCAAAGTACAGCCGATCCCCGAGCACGCGGCGAACATCCTCGATACTCAGGTTGGCTGCCGCCGCCCCCTCTCGCTGGAGAAGGCGTTTCAGCAGTCATTCCTCAGCCTGATCACCACTCCGCCTGGCGGCACGCCGCAGGAAGGCATGGGACAACTCATCAGCCTGGTGCTGGATGAGGCGTACCGAATGTTCGGCACCGATGGCGCCAACACCAGCCCCAAACCTTTCCACCCAGGGGTCGAGCCCTGCGTGGACCAAGCGCTGCGGCGCATCCGGGCAGCCTTGCCGGAGGAGCCCTTTTGGTGGGAGGTCGTCGACGCGCTCTGCGCCGCCGGTGAGCATGTCACCGCCGAGATGGCGAACCGTCACGCCGTACCGCGGATCAGTGACCTGATCAGCGCGGGCCGCAGCCAGCACGTCCAGCAGCTGTTCGAGCGCGTCATCCCGCACCGGGTGGAAACCCTGGTGGAGATGTTCGAGCGCTATATCAAAGCATTCGTCCAGCGCTTCCCGACCCTCGACGCCCCGACCCGGATCGACTTTGGCCAGGCGCGGGTGATCGTGCTCGATCTTGACGCCGTTGCCCCAACCGGATCGCCGGACGCTGACTGGCAGACCAGCGTCATGTACTTGCTGGCGCGGCACATGATCGGCCGCAATTTCTTCCTCCGGCCCGAATACGCGGAGCACGTCCCGGCCCTGGTTCGGGACTACCATCTCGAGCGCTTCACCGAAGCCTATGAGGCGGTCAAGAGATTGGAATACGACGAATACCAACGCACGGTCTCCCAACCAGACGTGCGCGCCCAGGTCGAGCGCGACGACCGGGAGGGGGCCAAGCACGGTGTCCAGATGGGGATCAGCTCCCAGCGTTCCGATGATTTCGGCGAGCACCTGCTGTCGCAGGCAACCGGCCGCTGGATCTGCGGTGTCGGTGACGCCGATGAGGCCGACCGCATCGCTGATCGTCTCCGCCTGGCGCCCGGCACCAGGGAGACGATCCGCAGCCGCCTCAACGGTCCTGACCAGAGACACGGGGGCGCGCCTTTCGTGCTGGTGATGAACGCCGCCGACACCGTCTGGGAGCAGATGCTGGTCAACAGCCTAGGCCCGATCGAGCTCTGGGCTCTCAGCACCACCCCGGAGGATGCCGCGTTGCGAGACAGCCTCTATGAGCGGCTGGGATTCGGCGAAGCCCTCCGCCGGCTTGCCCGGGTGTTCGCCGGCGGGACGGCGGTCCGCGAGATCAAGCGCCGCAAGGACCGGCGGGTACTCCGCGGCGAGGAGAGTGAGCGCGCCGAGCAGGGCGTCGTCATGGAGTTGTCCGACGAGATCGCCAACGGCGTCGGGCTCGGCATGATCCTCCGCGACGCGGAGAGCTTGGCAATCGCTGCTGAATAGCCGAACGCCATTCGCGCCGTCGCGCCTCATCTTGGTCTCACCACCAAGGAGGTACGACGGTGCGACCCATCTCCCTTGCTGCAGCCGGCCTACTGATCGCCCTGGCCGGCTGCGCCAACCATCCCGCCGACCGCTCCGATGTCGATGCCGAGGCTACGGCTAACCCCGAAGTCGCCTTGTTGCGATCCTTCGACCGCGTCGACCGCGCCATGACAGCAATGCGGGCGACCGCAAGGCCCGGTCAGGTAGCCCCGGCCGAACTCCAAAAGCCAATCGTCTGGCGCTGGTCCGGGCCGATGGACCAGGCCGTCAAGGCGCTCGCCGACCGGATTGGCTGGAGCTACGCCGCACCAGGCCCCGGCGCGCCGGCGATGCCGACCGTAACCGTCGATGCCAACGGGACCTCGATCCTCGACGTGTTCCGCTCCATCGGCACCCAGGCCGGCGACCGCGCAACCCTGCTTGTCGATCCCGACCGGCGCATCATCCAGGTGCAGCGCCATGTCTGACCGCCATATCCTCCGGGCGGCGCTTCTCTGCGCCACCATCCTCACTGGACTTGCCGCAGCGGCGCTGGCCCGAGCCGCTTCTGCGGGAGACGGGATCGCCGATGCGCCAGTGCCGCCAATGCCGTCCGCCGAACAGGTAGATCGTGGTGGCCGCATCAACGCGCGAGGCATCAACAGCCCCGTCACTGGCGCCAGTATCACTGGTCGGGTGACCGGCGGCGGCCGTCCGCCTTCGCTCGAGGCGCTGCAGGCCCTGCGTCCCGCGACGCTCCCTGAGAAAGGGGCGGAGGGGATGCGGATGCAGGCCGTCTGCCAGGAGGGTAAAGCCTACGGCGCCCGCGGCGGCCTTTCGGCTCGCAGCTTCGGCATCAACGAGATGCTCCGCCGGCACGAGCCTGCGCTCGACGCCCGGTACGATTTCAGCACGGTGGCCATCTCCACTGGCGGCCGCACCACCATGCTGCTGCCGCCCGTCGTGACAGAAGCGCAGATGGCATTCGCCCTCGGCGATGGCGGCCAGGTCGCACGCGAGACGGGACGGATCTACCGCATCACCCGCCAGGGCCGCCTGACGAGCACTGTCCCCGACTGGCGCAGCTACCTGGTCCGGCAGTGGGGTGCGCCCACGCCGCCGGCCGAGACCCTGCGCCCGCGAACGGACAAGGAAGCCGAGACCTGGTCGCGTTGCGTCGCCGATGGTTGGGCCGAGGGCGAGCGGCTGGCGGTCGAGACGCTCCTGTCCGATTTGGGGACGTTGGAGACAGACCTGATCGGCATGGCCCGATTCCATGTCCTGCTCCGCGCCGGCCTGGTCGAGCAGCCACAGATCGCCGTGCGACACCTCCGGGTCACCGGCAGCGGCGACCGGATGAACCTGCAGGACACGACGATCTCCATCACGCGCCAACGCGGCCTCAACCCCAATACCGGCCGCTGGCGTCCAACCGCGAACTTCGAACGGGAAAGTCCTATCGGGAGTGTCGGCCAATGAGCGCCAGTGTGTTCTCTTTAGTCATTTGGCTTCTGATTGGCACCTTGCTGTTCGGGCGGATCACGTTAGGACACTTACCGGACGACATCGATGGCCTACCGCGCTTCATCATCTGCATTTTGGCCGGCTTTCTTGCAGCCTCAATGTTGCTCCGATTTGTCGTGTGGCTCACTCAGTGACGATGTTGGCGGATCTGCCCCTCGCCGCCCCTCGCTGGACCGGCGAGGGGCACGCCCTCACTCGCGATGGCCTCAACGATCTGCTCGGATGGGCCACGGCCATCGAGGCGTCCGACATCCGGTTGCAGACGGGCAAGCGCATCATTCTGCAGGTCCATGGCCGTGTTCGGAAGCTGGGCGAGCGCCGTCTGGCCGAGAACGAGGTCGAAGAGGCGGCAAACGCACTGCGCGGCGCCGACGCCATGGCGCAGATCAAGTCGGCCCAGGATTTCGATACGGCCTACGAGATCAAACCCGACCGCAAAACCCGCCTCCGGTTCAGGGTGAACGGTAAGGGAGCCTACGCCCGCGGAGTGGATGGCGCCGCGTTGGTGATCCGGACAATGCCGCTGGCGACCTGGCCTCTGTCACAGCAGCACGTCGACCCGCGCCTCGCGGCGGGATTCTTTCCGCGCGACGGCATTGTCCTGGTTGCCGGCGCTACCGGCACAGGCAAGACCAGACTGCTCGGCGGCGTAACACGCGCAATCCTGGAGGACCCGGAAAGCCATCGGGTGATCACCGAACTGTCGGCGCCGATCGAGAACATCTACGACGACGTCAACAGCCCGGCGTCCGAGATCACTCAGGTCGAGGTCGGTCGCAATCTGCCGAATTTCGGGGCGGGCATCCGTAACCTCATGCGGTCGGCCTGCAACGTGGCCATCGTCGGCGAGTGCCGCGACGCAGAGACCATGGCGGCTGCTGTCGATGCGGCGCTGACCAACCATGCCGTCTACACGACCGTCCACGCCGGCAGTCTCGGCGAGACGATCCAGCGGGCGGTCAGTCTCTGCCCGGAGGGGCAGCGGACTGCCATGACGATCGCCCTGGCACAGTCCCTGCGCCTCATCGTCAACCAGCGCCTGGTCTGGTCGGTCGACGGCAAACGGACGCCAGTGCGGGAGTTCCTGGCGTTTGACCGCGCTACCCGCCGCAAGCTCGCCGCTACCAATCCCGACGAATGGCCGCGCCTGGTCGAGGCCATGGCCGAGGAACAGGGCACCACATTCGCAGACTCCATTCGCGCCGCCCGGTCCGAGGGTCGGATCAGCGCGGAGATTGCCGGGAAGGAGTTGGCCAGTGTGGCGTGACACAGCACGGGACGTAACATTCCTCGGGCTCGATGCCTGGGCCCTGGCGCCCTTCGTCGCCGTGCCGTTCACAGGCTGGGACTGGCGGATGATTTATCTCGCCGTCGCGGTGGCCGTCATCTTCGCTTTGGTCCGTGCCGCCGGCCTCTCCGTCGTCGGCGCCGGCCGCCGGGTGCGGTCCTGGATTGCTGGGGCCGAGCGGCTCGCCACACCGCCCTCGAAGCAGCGCTTCTTCGCATGACCGCCGCCGTATCGCTTGAGGCGGTTGCCTCCACTCTCGGCCGGGTGCTGCAGGGCTCCGGCCGCGATGTCCAATTGCGAGACCGGGCGAGCGGCCAGATTCGCTCTGTCTCGGTTGACCTGGCTACCGCACCAGACGGGTTGCTGCCCGTATTCCTCTCGGCTGGCGACGCCGTTTGGCGAGAGGCGACGGGGGCCGGCATCGGGCTCCGCATCGAGCCGGACGATCGCGCCCTGCTCGGCTACCGGGCGGCGAAGCTGAGCGGCGTGCCATTCTCCACTGTGATGCTGGCCACCATCGAAGCCGTCGAGCAAGCGGCGCGACCAGGTGTGCTGCTGGTCAACGACCTAACAGCGGTGTGGCGTGCAGCCACGCCCCTGCCCGTCCCGGGCCACGCTCCGGGACCGGTCCCGTGATCCGCCACGCCCTCGCGGCCTTGCTGCTGTCTGCTGGCGCGGCCGCGGCGCAGCCCTACTCCAATGCGCCAGGGCCGGTGCCGGTGGCGCCCCCTGGCTACGACCCTGCGGCCTACGTCGCCGGCTGCATCACCGCGGCCGGGGCCGTGCACCGCATCCCGGCATCGCTCCTGGTGCTGATCATGCGGGTGGAGAACGGTCGGCTCGGGCGCGTCACACCAAATGCCAGCGGCGCTCCCCCGGACGTCGGGCCGGCCCAGGTCAATGCCATGTGGCTGCGGCGACTTGCTCAGCGCTGGCAAACCACCCCGGCAGAGGCCTTCATCGCCCTCCGAGACAACCTCTGCGCCAACCTTGAAGCGGCTGCGTGGATCCTCCGCGACGCCATCGACAGCGCGCCTGACGATTTCTGGAAGGGTGTCGCGCACTACCACAGCCGCACCCCGCATTTCCGGGACCGCTATCTCCGGCTGCTCCGCGACCAGGCAATGGTCCTGCTCGAGCAGGCGCGACGCCGTCCTGAGACAGCCGCCATGGCGAGGGCCGACTGATGAACAACGAGAGCCGGGGCCCCGCCCCCGATGAGGCCTTGATCATCATCGGGGGCGTCCTGCTGTTCCTCGGAGCCGGAGCCTTTGCGGCTTGGTGGTTCTGCCGCAACGAGATCATCACTGCGGTCCTCGCCCTGCAGCACTGGATGATGGCGCCGGCGCATTTGGTCACCGACGCCTACCGAAACCTGGACCACCAGGTCCTCACCGCCGATCCAAGCAACCCGGATATTGGCCCCGGAGATCTCTGGCAGCTCGCCCATGATGTCGGCCGTTTCTGGCGTTGGCCCGCAAGCCTGCTGCTGCTGACCCTGGCAGGGCTCTGCGCCCGCCAGGCCCGCGGCCGGTACAAGCGGGATTTCGACCTGCGCGGCCTGATGCGCGAGCAAGCGGCGCACTTCCGCACTATCAAGCCTTTCCTGTCGCGCCAACTCGGCCCGGTCGCGCCGGCGGAGGGCGAGCCACGTCCGGTCGATCCCGCCCTGCACGCCGGGGAGTGGGCAAGCCGCTTCGCCCGCACCCCGGAGGGGCAGTTTTCAGAGGCGGGTGCCCGTAGCGCGCTCACCCGCCAGCTTGGCCCCCTTTGGGCCGGCTATCAGGCAGCCCAGCCGCACGTTCGGACCATGTTCGCCATCCTCGCGCTTTTTGCTGCCCGTCGGCGCGAGGAGGCGATGGACCTCCTCGGCGACCTGGCAGAGGCCGTGCCCCCTGGTCAGGATGAAGGGCCAGAGGGCCCAGCACACGCCTTGGCGGTGCCCGCATCGGTCGCGATCGCAGCGGATGCCTGGATGCTGGATCCGGAGATCGCTGACCCCGCCGAGCGGCTCGCCGCCGGCCACGCCTACACGCACACCGCGCTCATGAGCTTGCTCTGCCACGCGCGGGAGCGGAGCGGCGTGTTCAACCCCGGCCTTTTTGCCTTCGTCCAGCTGATTGACCGGCCGCTCTACATGGCCCTCGACAGCCTTGGTGCGCCGACACCAGGCCAGCCTTGGCACCGCAGCGCCGCCCAGGCGCCCTATGCCGAAGCCCTTGGTGCCCGCGAGCACTGGTCCGCTGAGCGCGAAATAGGCCAACCCGTCTACGTCCCCATGGTCGGCATGGCGGCCAACGCCATTCGCGCCGCTGTCGCGGATGCTGACCTGGCGGCGGACTGACACATCCGTCCCGCACTACCGGAACCAGCATCGAGGAGAATGACATGCCAACACGAACCCATACTCGTTCTGTGGGGCAGTTCCGTGCGGGTTGATCTTCCCCCTAACTTCAGCCTGCACGTCACGGCCGGCCTGGATGTCAGCCTCCGCGGGGATGGGGTGCATGTCAGGCCGCGCCACCGCACCAAGGGGATTGTCGCCGCCCTGCTATGCATCGCCTTGTCCGGGGGCGGCGGCTTTATCGCCGGCACTTGGGATAAGGTGGTCACGGCCGGTGCGGAGAACGGCGTCGATCCCGCGTCCATGCTAGAGCCAGTGACACGCCTGCCTGGCCTGCGCAGCGCCGCCGCCCAATCACCACCGCTGCCCCAGGCAACGCCGACCGTCGTCCCTGCACCGCCGGCAACCGGTCGTCCTGCCCAGGCCGATCCCTTCGGTCTGAGCGACTAACCATGGCGACCGTCCGCCGCGACATCTATGGGCCCGACGCCGCCGCCGAACGTTCGGCGGCGGATGTCTATCAGCCAGTCCGTTCGACCGGTGAGAGCTTCCGCCAGGCGCTGATGGGCAGCGGATCGGTTGTCCTGCTGGCGGCTGCGGCCGTTGCCGTGGCGGCCGAGCCCGCGATCGTCGCGGGGGTGATCCCCGCGGCCTGTGCCTACGCCTGGGCCGTGCTACGCCGGCCAGTGCGCTTGCCGCTGCGCATGCCGCTGTCCTCGGGGAGGCCGGACTACAACGACCCCCTGCCGGGCTCCCGCAAGCTCCGCAAGGCTGCCGGCATCATCTACCTGGGCATCGACCATACGACCGGCCGCGAGCTCTGGATCAGCGACGATGACGGCCGCCAGCATGTCTCGGTGCTTGGCGTCACCGGCGCCGGCAAGACGACAACCCTGCTCGGCCTCTGCGCCAACTCCCTGGCTATGGGCTCGGGGTTCGTGTTCGTGGATGGCAAGGGGGACACCGGGCTCTATGCCGATGTCTACCGCATGGCACGGGTGTTTGGCCGGGAGAAGGATGTCCGGGTCATCAACCTGCTGGTCGCCAGCGGAGCCCGTGACAGCCACACGTTCAACCCCTTCGCCTGGGCCAGCGCGGACGCGATCCGCGAAATGCTGATCTCACAGATCGAGCACAACCCCGAAGGTGGTGGCGACAACAAGGTTTTCATGCAGCGCGCTGCCGCGCTGCTGGGCGCTAATGCGCCCGTGCTGGTCTGGATGCGAGACAAGCACAACGTCAGCATTGACATCGACAGCATCCGCTTCGCCACCGAATTGCAGAGCGTTGCGGATCTTGCGTTTGAGCGCCGGTTCCGCCGGCGCGATCCCATCAGCGGCGAGATCCACCATATCGACGTGCCGGACATGCCGGAGGCCTTAGTTGCCCCGCTCCGCTCGTACCTGGGCGACACCGGCGGTTACGACATGGAGATGCATCTCAACAAGCGACCCCGGGATAAGGCCAGCGAGCAGCATGCCTATGTGACGATGCACTTCAGCGCCACCTTCACTCAGCTTGGGGTGTCACTGGGCCATATCTTCCGCTGCCAGATCAGCGGCGTCGACATGCGTGACGTGGCGATCAATCGCCGCATCCTGGTGGTCAGCCTGCCGGCCCTGGAAAATTCAGGCGAGACCACGGCCGCGCTCGGCAAGCTGATCGTTGCCTCCATCCGCAACATGATGGCGCAGACCCTGGGCGGACGTCTCGAGGGTCGGCACGGCGACATCATTGCGAACAAGCCGACCTCCGCTCCGACCCCCTACCCCGTCGTCTACGACGAGTTGGCGGCCTATGTGTCGGTCGGAACCAAGGAGCAGTTGCAGCAGGGTCGCAGCCTGGGCTTCATGTTCGTCCTCGGCTGGCACGATGTCGCCGGCCTCCGCGCCAAGATCGGCGATGTCACATATTCCCTCCTCAACAACGCCAACCTGCAGATCGTCCTGCGGCAGAACGAGGGAGGGCTCAACCGCCAGCACATCGAGCAGACGCTTGGCGAAGCGGAGGTGACCCAAACGGCCTCCTACCGGGCTGAGGGTGTCGGTTTTCTGCCGGCGCAGAGTGCTGAGGTGCGCAAGACCGCCCGTGTCGACTGGCGCGACGCCCGCGGCCTGATCCCTGGCGAAGGCATCATCACCCTGGCCAACAACCGGGTCTACGCCAAGCTATTCACCGCGGTCTTGCCCAAGGCAGGGAACAACGACCTCTACCGTCTCAACCGGCCAGTCCCAATGATGCCGCCCGATCCGAGCGCATCGCGGCGATTGACGGATCGGAATGCCAAGGTGCGGGACGCGCTCGAATGCGGCGGGCACCCCGCCGCCGACCCGGCGCCCTCCCCCGTCCTGAATGCCGCGCGCGAGGGTTTCGCTGCCTCTATCGCTGCGGGTTTCGACCCGGCCGTAGCAGCCGAGGCAGCGATCAATGCCGCGGGGGGCATTCCGGTCGAGGAGGCCGCGCCGGCCCCGGTGCCCGCCTCCGGCGCAGCGCCAGAGACGGAGTTCACCTCCACGCTCCACGTCGTCGCTACAGCGCCGGTCAGCGACGACGCAGAGCAGGCTCACCTTGCCAGTCTCGGCCGGAAGGTCAAAGCCTTTCTGGAAGCCATTGCCGCCATCGAGCACTCGATCGGCAGGACGCCAGAAGAAGTGGAGCAGGAGGCGCGGCGTGCCATCGCCCTGAGAGATGATGCGTTGGAATTGGCTGCACTGCCCAAGCCACCGGCAATGCACCCAGAGCGACTACGCGATGTCCTGGACGCTCTCATGGAGGATCTTGCAGATAACTGATCTCCATTCGGGTGGCTTGGTCAATAGCCTGGCCGACACCGGCGAGGCGCCCGTTCCAACCTTGGTAAGTGACCGGTCTCGACCCTCAGCGGTCCTTCACCTACGGTCAAGCGAGGTCCGGTTTCAGGCGCGAAGCGGACATTTCCGCCGGGATCAGAGGATCGGCGGCTCTGCGCCCAAGTCGGTCATCAGCCGGTCGCAAACGAGATCTCGAAAGCGGACGGAGCACACCCCGTGCTGGCTGAACATGACATGTGACGAGCGGCCCTTGTGCACCAATCTCTGTTGAATCACAATCTTCTAGCTCATCTCTCAAGAGGCTCACCTTGCATCCGGCACCATCCAGTAAGAACAAGTACTTTTTTTCTGAGACTAACGAGCTACATGACGAAATCATATCACTTCATGATTTCGTGCTGCCAGCAGCTACGGCGCTTTGGAACTTCAGGGCGGTAATAGAAGAAGAATTCGAAAAAAATTCCGTTGTAAGCGTGTCAGATTTGGCTCATAAATACAACACTGCACCAGGCACTCGCGGCTCAACAAATCTGATAACGCCCTTCCGTACTCACACCTGGGAAATGCAAAGGGATCGCCTATCAGAAGTAGCTCTGGTCAACATAATTGCGTTATACGAAATATGGTGCGAGCGGATATGCCAAATATTCGGTAATTCGGATCTTGCAATAAAGATGCAGTTTCCGAGCGGCGTTACTGCGGTCAATGGTGTCCTTTTCGCCATAAATCAGCTTCAAGCTACCGGCTCGGTTGCCATTTCAAACTCGATCCAGCCATCGCTTCGCCAATCAAAAAAATACTCTCTTGTCAGCATAAATAATCTTCTGAAATGCTACAGGTACTTCAAGGAACTGCGCAACTGCCTAATGCATAGAGGACGAAGGTGCGATGGCAAGTTGTGGGGAGCGCAGTCCGAGTTCAAGCCGGTAGCAACCGAGGCAGCTTTGGGCATGAAGTTTGTGCCTGAACACTTCACTGCCCTCCAGGGCCAAGAAGTGCAACTGAGCTTCCATGGAGTCCTTGGGTTCACAGATGTCATTTTGCGCATAGCGACGACCATTGACGCTGAAATTGCCGCAACTCCTGAAGGAGAGCGTATAGTTATTGAACGTATTCGAGAGAATGCGCAAATTCCGATCAAGGCAGATAGGCTGCCGAACTTGTTTGCAACGATCGGATGGAATGGCACAAGCCTCACTCCCGAGCTTATTGATTTGCTTCGGACCTCCGGCGTAGTTGCCAATGTTTGACGGACTTTAGACTAGCTCTAAGCGCTCGAAGTCGGGAGGAACTGGATACGGGCTGACCCACGGCAGTCCTCTCGGATGTTGGCTGGAAAGCGGAGAGGCAGCTTGCGGCCAACCTATACCGTCGAGTGTGAGCCGAAGCGGCTTGTCTCCTATGTCCGTTTCCAGGGGGGAGCGGACATCTGCTTGGATCGCCCTCTACCGCCGCTTTCCGCCCTGTGCAGACCTCCTGCCCTCGGAAACCAGCCCCTTTACGGGGCGAGCCATTCCTTCAGCTTCGACCAGCGGCGGCGGGCCTGCTGGTCGCGGACGGCGATGGACAGCGCCTTGCGCTGGCCAACCAGCACCACCAGCCGCTTGCCCCGGGTCACCGCCGTGTAGATCAGGTTGCGCTGGAACATGGGGTAATGCTGGGTGGTGACCGGGATGACCACGGCCGGGTACTCCGAGCTCTGGGTCTTGTGGACGGTGGTGGCGCAGGCCAGTACGAGCTCGTCCAGCTCACCGAAGCCGTAGGCATGTCGCGGCCCTCGTAGTCGACGTGGACTGCTGGCACGGCGTCGGCGTCGCCAAGCCACCGTAGGGCCGGTAGAAGAGGCATCATGCCGATCCCCGCTGATCCCCGCCCCACCCTCGCCGTCCCCGACAATGACCCCTGGCTCTGGCTGGAGGAGGTGGAGGGCGAGCGGGCCCTCGCCTGGGTCGGGACGCAGAACGCAGCGACGCTCGCGCACCTCGCCGATGCCCGATTCGAAAGCGACCGGGCTGCGGTGAAGGCGGCGCTCGACCGGCCGGACAAGCTGCCCTTCGTCACCCGCCGTGGTGCCCTGCTCTACAACTTCTGGCAGGATGCAACGCATCCACGCGGCCTCTGGCGCCGCACTTCACTCGAGAGCTACCGCAGGCCGTCGCCGAGTTGGGAAATCTTGCTCGACCTCGACGCCGTGGCGCGGGCGGAGGGCGAGGACTGGGTCTGGCAGGGCAGCCAGACCCTCCCCGGCCACCACGACATCGCCCTGCTCCGCCTCTCCCGTGGTGGCGGCGACGCGGCGGTACTGCGGGAATACGATCTCGGCTCTCAGCGCTTCGTCGCCGATGGCTTTACCTTGCCGGAGGCGAAGGGCGGTGCCGTCTGGCTGGACCGCGACACGCTGCTGCTCGCCTCGGCTCTCGGCGCGGGTATGGCGACGACGTCCGGCTACGCCCGTACCGTGCGGTCCTGGTCGCGCGGCACGGACCCGGCCGCGGCGCCGGTGATCTTCGCCGTCGACGCCGCCCATATGGCCGTCGGCATCGAGGTGGACCAGGAGTTGCCCGGGACGGTCTACTTCATCGACCGCAGCGGCTTCTACGACATGGCGGTGCATATCGGCGACCGGGGCGGGCCGCGGCGGCACGTCGAACTGCCGGCCGACGCCGAGTTCACTTGGCGCCGCGGCTGGCTCGCGGTGCGACCGCGCAGCCCCTGGACGATCGACGGGGTTACCCATGCGCCGGACACGCTGCTCGGCATTCGGCTCAACGCCTTCCTCGCCGGCGAACGAAACTTCCGGGTGCTTGCGACCCCCGCCGAGCGCCGCGCCCTGCAAGGCTTCTTCTGGTGCGACGGACGGCTGGTGGTTTCGGTGCTGGAGGAGCTGCGGCCGGTCTTCACCGTCCTCACTCCCGGCCCGGACGATTGGGCGGCGGCGGCGCTGCCCGGCCTGCCACCACACGGGGTCGCGCAGGTCTGGCCGCTGGATGCGACACCGGAGGAATCGGACGGCACCCTGCTGGCGCAGGTGCAGGACCCGGTCACGCCCTCCAGCCTGCTGCTGACCAGCACGGACCTTGCCACGCCGGCGCTGCTGAAGCAGTCCTCCCCCACCTTCGATGCCACCGGGCTGGCGGTGGCGCGGCACGAGGCGATCTCGGTGGACGGCGCGCGCATCCCCTATCTGCAGACCGGCCCGGCCGGCGGGCAGGACGGTGAGGCGCCGGTCTACCTGACCGGCTACGGCGGCTTCCGCGTGCCGAGCCTGCCGTACTACCAAACCATTCAGGGCAAGCTCTGGCTGGAGCGGGGCGGCACGACGGTGATCGCCAATATCCGCGGCGGCGGCGAATTCGGCACGCCCTGGCACGAGGCCGGCCGGCGCGAGAGAAAGCGCCTTTCGCATGACGACTTCGCTGCGGTCGCGGCGGACCTGGTGCGCCGCGGCATCACCCGCCCCGGGCGCATCGCGGCGGAGGGCGGCTCGAATGGCGGGCTGCTGATCGCCAACATGCTGACCCGCTACCCCGAACGCTTCGGCGCCCTGTTCTGCACCATCCCGTTGATTGACATGCGACGTTACAGCCACCTGCTGGCCGGGGCGAGCTGGATCGCCGAGTACGGCGACCCCGACAAGCCGGAGGACTGGGCCTTCCTGCAGCACCTCTCGGCCTACCACGTGGCCGAGCCAGGCCGGCCCTATCCGCCGATCCTACTGGCCACGACCCGGCGGGACGACCGCGTGCATCCCGGCCATGCCCGCAAGATGGCCGCCAAGCTGCAGGCCATGGGCTACCCGGCACTTTTCCATGAGCCGCCGGCGGGCGGGCACGGCTATGGCAAGGACAATGCAGAGGTGGCCGGCTTTGCCGCCCTCGGCGCCGCTTTCCTGCGCCGCGCCATCGGCTGGGAGGCGGAGGCGGCCTGACTCGCGGAGAGTTGGCGCGGCAAGCCGAACTGACCTAGCCTTGGCCGCACGGACGACGGAGGCACTTGGCTTTACAGGCGCGCTCTCCACAGCGGACCTGCCGAAATTGCCCATTGCTGCGGGAGGAGCCAGGGATCATGCGGGTTGCTATAGTCGGCGCCGGCGTGCTCGGCGCGAGTACCGCCTTCCACCTCGCCAAGGCCGGTATTCAGGTGGTGGTCGCGGATCAGGCTCACGCCGGGCGGGCCACGGCCGCCGGAGCCGGCATCGTCTCGCCATGGTCCTCGGGCCGCGTCGATCCAGGCTGGCGTGCCATCGCCGATGCAGGCGCGCGCTACTATCCCGCCCTGATCCAGCACCTTGCCGAAGCAGGTGAGACTGAGACCGGCTATCGCCGGGTTGGCGCCCTCTCCGTCTCGGCGGACGACGCGGAACTCGACGGCATCGAGCAAGCCGTGCGGGCCCGAGTGGCGATGGCCCCGGAGGGCGGCGCGGTGACGCGGCTCTCGCCCGCAGAGGCGCGTGCGTTCTTCCCGCCGCTGCATCCGGACCTGGGTGCGGTGCATGTCAGCGGTGCTGCCCGCATCGACGGGCGGCTCCTCGCGGCCGCTCTCTGGCGCGCGGCGGAACGTCAAGGTGCGCGCTTCCACGTCGGCAGGGCAGAGGTGCTGGTCCGCAACGAGCGGGTCAGCGGCATCCAGCTGGAGTCAGAGGTCGTCGAGGCTGACTGCGTGGTCGTCACGGCGGGGGCCTGGGCACCGGAGGTGCTGATGCCGCTGGGCATCCGGCTCGCGGTCGCACCGCAGCGCGGGCAGATCACCCACCTCCATCTTGAGGGCGTGGAGACCGAAGCCTGGCCGGTGGTGTTGCCGCAGAGCAGCCACTACCTTCTTGCCTTCGGCGGCTCCCGGGTCGTTGTCGGCGCCACGCGCGAGACCGGATCCGGTTTCGACTACCGGGTCACCGCCGCCGGTCAGGCCGAGGTGCTCAACCAAGCACTGGCCGTCGCGCCCGGGCTTGGGTCGGCGACCCTCATCGAGACACGCATCGGCTTCCGGCCCGTGGGTCCGGACCTCAGGCCGATGCTGGGGCGGATCTCCGGGCTCGAGGGGCTGGTGATCGGCAACGGCCTGGGTCCATCAGGTCTGACCATCGGCCCCTCCGCCGGGCGGCTGCTGGCCCAGGTTGTGTTGGGTGAGGAGCCGGACCTCGACCTCGGGGCCTACGATCCGCTGCGGATGACCGCTAGTACCGAGCAGTCACCAGGCACAGGAACCGACGCGATCCGATGAGGTGAGCGTCCTGCCGCGTCGGCCACGCCACCACACCAGTGATCGTCGTTCTGAAACCGCTGCATCATTACGATCCGCGGAACAGCGAAATCCGACCCAAAGCAGCCTCTCGCCGTCTAGCGATTCACCGTCCGCTTACCTACTTTCCCATGCATGTCCCGCTCCCCTACTGCCGACTTGGCCCCCTCATCAAGCTCCTGCAAGCGGGCGTCCCACCCGCGCTGTCACCGAACTCTCTCGTATTTTGGAGATCTGGACAGTCGAACCTAAGGATGACGGCGAGCAGCTACAGGAGCGGCTATCCGGCTTGGCCGAGCAGATGACGGCGGGGATCGAGGAAATGCACGAGGGCATCGCCGAAGCGAGCGACAAAGGGAAGCCCACGCTGCGGCGGATACTGGCGATGCATGAGGCGGTGTTGGACGGGGTGCGGAAGGCGCAGGGAGCGGGGTAGGCATCCCGCCACGCCGCCAGGGAGGCTACCGCAGCACGTGAGCCTTTACAGACCTTCGAGGAACGCATTAACGATCAGCGATCCGGCAAGGCGGCGACGGCAGCCACTCGGTGAAGCACCGGAGCAAGCACATGGACTTCCAGACCTGGATTGCCGAAATCGAGGCTGTCGTGACCTTCGATATTGATGCGGAGCTATGGCGGAAGTATTTTGACGCTGGTCTGACACCGCTTGAAGCCATCGAACAGAACCGCATCGATGAGGAAGTCTGATACCGCCCCAGACGAGGGATGGTGGGACAGCAGCGCGAAAACCGAGGCCAGCAGATCTGGCCGCGGACAAGTTGGGGGATGCAGCGTTCCCGGTGTGGCATGGCCGCACGCGACCCTGAGCGGTCATTCACCAGGGCGGATGATGTTGGCGGTCCGCCTCTCAAGAGTGGAGCGGCTGAAGTTGACCAGGCCGCGAGGCCTTTATCAGTCAGTCAGCCCGGGCTCGGCTCAAAGCCGCGCTCGCGCGCTGGAGCCGGCTGCGGCGTAACACTCACCCTCGGCAACTGGCCAAGGCTGTTCCCCGCCAGAAGGCCAGCCGGTGCCCGCCTCTGGGTCGCGCTGCGCATCTGAGCGGCATAGTCGTCCACCTTCCCTACCAGTGCCGCACGGAGTTCCCGATCCGCCGTCCTTTGCCGGTGCTCCCTGGTATGGTTGCGGCCGGCGGCCTTCTGGCGACGAACCCTGTGCTCTTCCTGCATCCATTGGTCCGTAGCCGCGTCCACGTCCTTCCTCACGCCCTCGACCAGGTCCAGCCCAAGGGGCTTCCGCGGCGCATAGGCCATATCCTTGGCCGCCTGCTGCCAGAGCTGCTCGGTGGTGATGGGGCTCTGGTCACCTATCGCACGCGCATGGCGCACCGCCTCAAACAGCCCGGCCTCACTGATCAGCGTCCACGTCTCCCATTCGGCGCGGCTCTCCGCGGGGTAGTTTCGGAATGCGGTGAGCCCTGAGGTGCCATGGGTCAGGGCGTTGATATGCTCGGCCGACGTGATCCCCTGGATGCTGTCGACCGTCTGTGCCCAGCCTGATGCGACCAGCAGGCGGCCTGACCGAGCGTGGACCAATCGATCCCAGGTCACATCACCCACATCGCCATGCCGGTTTCGGAGGCGCAGGCCGGTCTCGGTGATCGCCTCGACCGTCACCATGGACCCGTTGTTGCCGAGCCAGCCGAACCGATTGCCGAACCTAGCGCCGGTCCGCTGGAACAGCCGAAGTCGGTCCCCCTTGGCCACGGGCAGGTCGTAGATCTCGCCGCGCTGGTCGATGGCCTGGTACCAGCGCTCCTCGCCCACGATCTCACCCCGCTGCCGGAGGGTTTTCCGGATCTCGGCGCTGATTTCCGCCGCGGTGGCGTTGGTCAGGGCCGAACAGCTGACCGACTTGGTTGCCCCGGCTGCTTCCAGGGCATCGCGGCGTCGCAGGAAGAAATCAGCGGTCGCCCGGTTCACCTCGTCCTGGTCGCCACCGAGCAGCCTGGCGGTGCCCACCTTGCGCTTCATCTCGAGCGCCTCGAAAACTTCGTCGGTCCGCGCCTCGGCAGTCATGCCATCCTTGTTGCGGAACATGCTGGCGACCTGCTTGAGCTCGTTGGTCTTCTGCCGAACCGTCGACAGCAATTCGGGCCGCGCCTCGATGGGGATGGCACGCTGCAGCAGGGCGATGGAATCGCCTGCTTCAATCGCTTGGCACTGCTCCCGGTCGCCCAGGCCGCGGATCGTCATCCCGGTCTCAGCCTGCAACTCCATCAGGCGCTGCATCGAGCGCGGGCCTACCTGGGACATTTCCTCAATGATCAGGACCGTGTTCTGCGTCGGCCGCCACTCGCCGCTGTCGATGGAGCGGAGCAGCGGATCCAGTGCAATGGTCCGGTCAACCCCGCAATCTTTCAGGGCATCGGCCTGCAGCCAGGCGTTGGCCGTGCCGATGACCTCCCGCCCGCGCGGGCTGAAGCGCGTATCCGCGTGATGGGCCATAACCAATGGGGTCAGCAGGGTGGACTTACCCGCGCCGGCAATCCCGGTGAGGAACGCGATACCGCCGGCGGTACCCAGGGCATAGATCGCCGCCACCTGCGCCGCGCCGTGGTCGTTGTCGAACTTGATCCCGCAATTCTCGATCGCCTCCCGAAGCACCGTGTGTGTCAGCGAGCCGGTGCGGTCCTGAGCGGCCACCCGCGCCAGCTCCGCCACCCGGCGCTCAATCCGCACCTGCTCGGAGTTGGTGACCCGCATCCGGCCGTCACTCACGCCCTCGACCAGGTAGGCTTGCTGCCCGTGGAAATCGAAGCCGCGCTCCCGGATAAGGCCAACCACCCGCTCGATGTCCGTGCTGCCCTTGTAGTCTGCGCCGATCAGGCCGCGGATTGCCCAGAGCTCCACGACATCCTGATCCAGAACCGCCGCGGTCTCGAATGCCTTGGCCAGGTGACGGGCGGCGAACGCATAGGCAGCGTCATACCGCTGCGCGTCGGTCAGCTGGGCGTAGGCCGTTCCCTCGAGCACCGTGCTGTGGGCCCACCCGAGCGCCTTGGCCTGGTACCGCCAAGCCTCCTTCGGCGTGAGCTCCTCCCGCTTTGCCCCATCCCGGGCGGCCTTTGAGTGCCGCTCGTGCACCGCCGCCGACTGCATCAGGCCGAATTTCCGCTCCGCCGAGAGCTTGTCCCAATCCTCTCCCATCCTCTTGGCGTACTTCTTGGCGTTGCGTTCCGCCTGCCGGCGCCCTTTCGAGAAATGGTCGACGGCTCGTTGGTCAATCGCCGGCAGCACGGCGAACCGGCCGGTCGGATCGACCGCCACCCGGACCCCCAGCCGCCGCATTTCCTCCGCCAGCACGGCCTGGCCCAATGCTCCCCAGACATGCACCCGCGTATTGGTCAGCCGCTTCGTGTCCAGCGACCCGAGGCGGCCGTCGTCAGTGACGACCATGTTGAACATCGGATTGTGGACGTGGGTCTGCGGGTCGCCGACGGTTGGGAACTCCGCCAGGTAGGTGATGCCGGTTTCCCCATCCCTGACCTGCAGGGTTGGTCGTGCCTGGGTGTGCGGGAATGATACCCACCCCACCTCCCCCGGCTCAGCGACCCCCTTGCCTTCAAATCCCGACCTGGCCCAGCCAAGGTCGCCGGCGATCGCCCGCATGGCGGCATCGTTGGCGCGCAGCACCGCCGTCCAGAGCAACGCTTCCTCTGCCGGAGATTCAGCGAACTCGATCGCCAGCGTCACCGACTTGTGGGGGGAGAAGGTGAAGTCGAGGGACGAATTCTCCCGCCGCCACCGGCTCCACGGCAGGCCGGTATCGCCCCGCTTTGCCTCAAATAGGTGGTTGAGCTCGCCGGCCTTCGGGGAGCGGGTCGGGTCGATGCCGAGGGCCTGGGCGACGGCCTGCGGCATGTCCACCCGCCAGTGCGCCCGCATTTCCCGGCCCGTGTAGTAAGCCGTCAGCCGCCCCTCTTGGTCCGCGTGCACCCCCGGCTCACAGCGCAAATCCCGCTCGGCATCGGGCTGATGCTCGGTGAAATAGGCCGACACCAGCTTGCCGGAGGATGCAGCGAGGATCTTCCGAAATGTAATCACTTCGGTGTCCTCTCGGGAATGCTGAAGGCCTGGCCCATCGCTTGAACCGTGTGACCGGGCACGCCCTCCACGGCCTCGCTGATCCCTGTCAGCTGGGCCGTCATCTCTTTCACGGCCTTGGCGTTGGCCGTCATTATCCGGCCGAGCAGCTCTGCGGTGGTCGGTCCCTTCTCCTCCTCTTCGGCATCCTCCGGCGCGAGGACATCCAGGATGCGGGTGATCTTCTCACCCTGGATGGTCTGATGCCGTGCCACCAGCGCGACGCTGGCTGTCAGGTTGGCGATGCCCTGCTTGATGTCGGCCAGGGCGGCCCGAGTGTCTTCGTCCATGCCCCGACCTTCGCGCCGAGCGGCGCGAATGGGATGCGCGGACCGGGCGGAGCCCGCACTAACAGTGCATTGGTGTATGCCTACCCCTTCGCTGAAATTTTGCTGCAAATTCGATGCAAGGCGGCAGCAACTTCGCGGAAATTCCGGAGCAAAATCGAAGCCATTCGCGCCGGGTCGGTCCAGCCTCAGGGCATGTCCGATACGCAGAAACGCCCCCTCTCCGTCCGCGTCAGCGAGCGTCTCCATGGTGGTACATCTGAGGCCTATCTCTGGCTGCGGCTCCATTACGCCCAACTGAAGAAGCGCATGGCGGTCCGCTTCCCTCCCTACGCCGAAGTAGCTGCGGAAATGGCAGCGGAGGGCGTGAAGGCTGGGCAGTCCGGTCGGGAGAAGCCGGTCACGGCCATGTCGGTCAGACGCATGTGGCCGCGGGTTTGCCGAGACGTCGCCGAAGACGCCCGTCGCCGGGCAACCGCGGAGAAAATGCCGGCTGGATGGGCCCCAGTGCCGGTGGCCATCCGACCGGCGCCAGTGCCCGAGCCCGCTAGGCCAGCACCGGTAGATTTGACGGCATCCCGGCCAGCCCCTCCCAGGCTCCCCATTCCATCCCGGCGGCCAGACGATCCCGCGCCTGTCCGCACCCCGGAGGAGATCCAGTCGGAGCTCGACGCGCTGCGTGAACAACTCCAGCAGGACCGGGCTTGGCTCCCGGGACAGAAAAGGGCCGCGCCGCGGGTCTGAAAAAAGTTGGCAGGTGGGCGACGCCATTCGCGCCGCCCCGCGGGATGATTCCGCTACGGCGCCAGGAGAGCCGAAGCATGGCGAAGAAGGATGCACCCAACATGGTGGCGAGTTCGGACGTGAAGCCCGTTCTGTTGATGCCGGTCGGCCGCGGCCGGGTCGGCAAAACCGTCGTGGGCAACACCACGGCTCAGTATTTCCGCAGCCGCGGCGCCACCCTCCGGATCTGGGACATGGACCGGCAGACCACCTCGCACGGGCTGGCCAGCTTCCACCCGGATGCGGAGATCCCTCCCTCTGGCGGCCTCGCCGATCTGGCCCAATGGCTTGAGCAGAAGATCAATGAGCAGGCGCTTTCGATCCGGGCGGGCCGACCTTTCGATGCCCTGCTCGGCGTCGGTGGCGGCGATCTCCTGGTCAAGAAATTGGCCGAGGAGGTCCGACTGGTCAGGACGCTCGAGCGTATGGGGATTCGCCCGGTGGCGATGCATGTCGTCGGCCCGGACAATGCCGACCTGGACTATCTGGCGCAGGTCGTTGCCGACGAACTGTTCCTGCCGGCCGCCACGCTCATCGTCCTGAACGGCGGCCTGGTCGCAGACGGCCGGTCGGTAGCGAACGCATTCACCCCGATCCTGAACCATCCCGCCCTGGTCGCCGCGATGGGCAAGGGTGCCAAGGTCGTGCGGTTTCCCGAACTGAGCCCCATGCGCCAGGTGAGCGAGGGCAGGTTGCTGTTCGAGGATGCGGCGGCTGGCAAGGCCCCGGAGGCGGGCGAGCCGCTGAGCTTTTTCGACCAGGAGCGGGTGTCGATCTGGTTGGAGGAGAAGGTCCCGGCCTTCTTCGGTGGCATCAACCCGCTCTGGATGCCGACGCTGCCGCACCAGGCCGAGGTCGCTGCATGAGTGACAACGTTACTCAGCTCCGCGTCTCCCTCATGCAGCAACTCGGCGAGGTCGAGGCAGCTGCACGGGAATGGGGCGTGCGGCCGGACCACCCGGAGGGGCGGTTTGTCGCCGCCCTGATGGCTGCCCAGAAAGGCCTCGCCGATGTGGTCATTGCCGCAGCGGGGGCCTTCGACAGCGCGGCCAGTGAGGTCGGGATCTGGCTCAACACGTCACGCGAGACGGCCGAGGCCAATGCCCGGCGCGCAGAAGCTCAGGCCGCCGGCGTCGAGGCCAAAGCCGAGCAGGCCATCACGGCCGTTGTCGAGAAGATGGTCCCCGCCGCAACCGCCGCCCTCGCCGGCGCCGTCGTGATCCGCGAGCGGCGTCGGACCATGGGCATCAACCTCGCCTGGCTCAGTGGCGGCGCCGCCATCGCCCTAGCCCTGGTCGGCGGCGGTTACGCCATGAAGGCGGCGGCTGACCGGCCTGCCATTGCCTTCCACGAACGCTGCCTGCGGGCAGCGGTCAAGGCCGAGAGCAGTGGCCGGCTCTACTGCCCTGTCGAGGCGATGAGCGACGGCCAGGCCAGCGCTCAGCAACAGAGGAGGTAATCATGGCTATGCGGATGGGATGGAAGGCCGCTGGTGCGGCCGTTGTGGCGGCGGTAGGCATCGCCTCAGGCGCCCAGGCTCAGACGCCGGAGGACATCGCGCGCCTGGAACGCTTCTCGCGCGACCGGGGCCGGGCCCTGGCACTCACGCACCAGCTCGCGCCGCCAATCTCGACCGGATCGCCCGAACGGCTGGTGCAACCCGAACGGCTCTGGGTTTGCAAAGGCACGCAGCCGGGCCTGCCGATTTACTCGAGCCCTGACCGAACCTCGGCACCGATGGGCGTGACACAGGAATTCGTCGCAACGTCCGGGGCAACGGTCGGTGGCTTCGTCCAGGTGATGGGCTACAACGGCCGCCTCGGCTTCGTCCCAGCCAACACCCTCGGGCCGTACGTCAACACGGTGAAGCCGGGCGTGCAGTGCACCGTGGAAGGCCTGCGCCGCCGCGACAACTCGCCCGTGTTCGGCTTCCACTGATGTCGCGCTGGGCAACAGTCGCGCTCTGCCTCGGCCTTGCCGGCGGCGCGCACGGGCAGACAATCGTGTTGCCCGAAGCCGGCCAGATGCCGCCGCAGGTCATCCCGGCCGTGGCGGATCCGGGAACACCGGTGTTCAGCGCGCCAGCAGGGGGTGAGGTCTATGGCGGCAGCGCCACGGCACCGTCCCCTCTCGTAGGCGACTATTCCAGTATCGCTGGGACTAGCGGCACACCCTACACCGGCACCGGTGCGGCCACGGGGGACCGCAGCAACGTCCTGGCGTCCCTGCAGGCGCAACCCTACGGGGCTACAGCGATCGCCACAGCCGACAAGCTGGGCGTCAACTCCACCGGGGTCGCCGCTTTCGCAGCAGCGGAGAGCGATTTCCGCAACGTCCAGACAGCCAACGGCTCCACCTCCGCGACGGGGCCCTGGCAGATCACGTCCGGGACGTGGGACGACACGGTGAAGCGGTTCAGCTTGCCCTACACGTCGGCGGACAGGTCAGACCCGAACGCCCAGGCCGTCGTCAGCAGCTACCTCATCCGCTCCTACGGCGGGGCAACCTCCCAATCTCTGGGCCGCGTCGCGACGGTGCAGGAAACCTACTACTCGTATGTCTACGGCCCTGCAGTGGGCGGGAAAATCGCGCTGGCCGATGCGTCGTCGCCGCTGTCGAACTTCGTGCCGGCCGACAACCTGGCGAATAACGGGATGACGGGCTGGACCGTGCAAAACCTGCAGGATTTCACCTCACGCAGGCTCGGCCCATCCTACGCCGATCCAATCTTCACAGCCAAGAGCTAAGGCAGTGCTCTCAGGAACGGCCCGCAGTGCGATGGCGGGCCGTTTTTATTTGTTGCGGCCATTCGCGCAGTCAGGCGCCAGTTGTCCCCGGGGTACGGGGATGCTGACGCAGTATAAACCCGAATGGGCCGCACCGGGAGGAACAGCATTTGTGCTGCGTCCTCGTTGGGGCCGCTCCAAGCCTATCGCCACCAGTCCATTGCGGTATTCTCAGCAGGCTTATTTTGACCAGGAGCCGGCCAGCCCGATGAAGGCACCACGATGGATCGCCGTCAGCCAGAGTGCCTTCGAATGGGAGCGGGAGGCGCTCGACTTCGTGCGCGGCCTCTTGCCTGATTACACGCCCTGGCGCGCCTGGTCGAACTTCGAGTTCATTGACGACGAGGGCCGCGTCAATGAGGTGGATCTGCTCGTCCTGACGCCGGCAGGCCTGGTAATGGTCGAGATCAAGTCCCGTCCCGGAACCGTGCGCGGCGACGCTCACAGCTGGACCTGGATCACTGACGGCCGCCCAATCACGACCGACAACCCGCTCCCGCTGGCGAACCGTAAGGCCAAGCGGCTTTCCGCCGTCCTTCGCCGACAGGAGGCGTTGGCCGGCCGCGGGGTGCTACGCAGCGCAGCACCATGGGTCGAACCCCTCATCTTCCTCTCCGCGATCCGGCAACGGCCGGCGATCGATCCCGGCACCGACAAGCGGGTGGTTCTGCGGGGCAACCCGGGCGCGGCTGATGACCTCGGGATTATCGGCACCCTCCTCCGGGCCGACGAACTGGGTCTCGGCCGGCGAGGCCCAATCGACGCGGTGGCGGCAAAGGCGATCGGCCGCGCCATGGAGCAGGCCGGCATCCGGCCACCCGGGCGGGGGCGCCGCGTCGGCGACTACGAACTCGGCCAGTTGCTGACCGAAGGGGAGAACTACCAGGACTTTGCGGCCCGCCATGCCGCGACCGGGGTGGCCCGCCGCGTTCGGATCTACCCCTATGCGCGCGCCGCCTCGCCGGAAGCCCGGGACCGCCTGGCGCGCACGGCGCAGCGCGAGGCCCGGGTGCTGGAAGGCGTGGAGCACCAGGGCATCCAGCGCGTCCTAGACTACCGGGAGGCAGAGCTCGGCCCAGCACTGGTGTTCGAGCACGACCCCACCGCCTTGCGTCTTGACCGCTACCTCGCCCAGAAGCAGCAGACCCTCTCTCTGGCCCAGAGGCTGGCCCTGGTGCGCCAACTCGGCGAGGCAATGGCCTATGCGCACGGCAAGCGCCTCTACCACCGTGGCCTGGCGCCGCAGAACGTCCTGGTGCGCAACCCGGATGGCGATGCGCCACGGCTGCAGGTCACCAATTGGCAGGTCGCCAGCCGTGGTGAGGGCAGCACCGGCGGCATGGTCATGACCACCGGCACCCAGCACGTCGAGGATCACCTGTCCGATCCGGCAAAGCTCTACTTCGCGCCGGAGACCACCGCCGGCGGCGAGGACGGGACGGCGCAGGCCGATGTGTTCTCCCTAGGCGCCATCGCCTACCACATCTTCGCCGGGCGCCCTCCCGTGGACAGCCCGCTCGACCTGCCTGCGCTGCTACGCAAGGACGGCGGGCTCCGTCTTTCCGGTGCGGTGAACGGGGTCGGGCGGTGGCTGGAGGAGATGGTGCGCGCCGCCACCGCGCCGGTGGTACGGGACCGGCCGCGCGATGCGCGGGAATTCCTTGACTACCTGGCCGAGGCCGAACGGGAGGCCCTGCCGCCCGAGCCAGCACTGCCGCCGCTCGCCGACCCGGCCACGGCTGGGCCGGACGATCGGCTTGACGGTGGCTTCACCGTGATCAAGCGGCTCGGACGGGGTGGCAGTGCCGATGCTCTGCTGGTCCGGCGCGATGATGCCGATGAGGAGTTCGTGCTCAAGGTCGCGGTGGACGCCGCGCACGCCGATCGCGTGCGGGCCGAGGCCGAGGTGCTCCGCCGGCTGCACCACCAGAACATCGTCCGCTTCATCGGCGAAGCCACGGTGGCAGACCGGCCGACGATCCTCATGGAGCGCGCGGGTGACCGGACGCTGGCCCAATGGATCCGCGGCGGCGATCCGCTCTCGCTCGACCTGATGCGGCGCTTCGGCGAAAATTTGCTGTCCGCACTGGAGCATCTCGAACAGGAAGGCATCGCCCATCGCGACATCAAACCCGACAACATCGGCGTTGCCAAGGTCGCCGGCACTGGCGCCTACCGGCTCCTGCTGTTCGATTTCTCGCTGGCCCGCGTGCCGGCCGAGAACATCCAGGCCGGCACCAGGCCGTATCTCGATCCGTTCCTGGCCGACCGCCGCCCGCCGCGTTGGGATCTCCAGGCCGAACGCTACGCCGCCGCCGTCACGCTGCATGAGATGCTGGCCGGCGCACCGCCCACCTTCGGCGATGGCCTGACCGACCCGCTCGTCACCGAGGATGAGGCGGTCGCCGCCGTCGCCCGCTTCGATCCCGCGCTCCGGGATGGGCTGGCCGGCTTCTTTTCTCGTGCCCTGCGCCGCGACCCGGCCGAGCGCTTTGGCAATGCGGAAGAAATGCTGCGCGCGTGGCGGCACGCCTTTGCGCCGATGGAGCGCAGCGCGATCGCCGCGGACAGCATTGAGGTGCTGGCCCGCGGGCTCGACCGCGCTAGCAGCATCGCCGAGGTGGGCTATGGGGTCGAGGCGCGGGATGTGCTGGACCGCATGGGCATCCATACCGTCCACCAGCTTCTGGGCGTGCCACGCCTGCAATTCCGCTACCTCACCGGCGTCGGCGACCGGATCCGACGTGAGATCCGCGAGCGCGCCAAGCGGCTCGCCTTGCTCCGCCCTGACCTCGTTCCTGGTGGCACCACCGAGGATGACGGGGGCCGTGCCAGCATTGACCGGCTGGCCGAGCAACTGATTGCCCGCCGTCCCGCCGGCGACGAGAAGCCGGAGGACCGCATCCTCGCCCGCTACCTCGGGATCGAACCCGAGGACGCGCCACCCTGGCCGAATGCTGGCGAGGTGGCGATCGCCGTCGGCACCGCCCGTAGCAGCGTGGCCGATGCGCTGGAAGCCGCGCGGGACCGCTGGCACAAGAGCGCCGACCTCAACGCCGTCCGCGCCGACCTCGCCGGGCTGGTCCAGGCTGCCGGCGGCATTGCATCGGCCGAGGAAATGGCCGCCCAACTCCTCGGGGCCCGGGGCTCGGTGCAGGAGGACGAGGGGGAACGCCGACGCCGGGCCCGCGCCGTCCTGCGTGCCGCACTGGAGCTTGAGGCAGCTGTCACCCCGATCCGGTTTTCCGTCTTTGCCGAAGGCGGTCCCGCGCTCGTGGCCGCCTCGCCGGAACTGGCGGAATACGCCCGTCGCCTGGGCCGTGCCGCGGATCGGCTGGCGCAGGAGGACCCGCTGCCCAGCCCCGGGCGGGTCGAGGAAGAACTCGGTCTCGTCCCGGTGCCCGAAGGCGTCGGCCCCCTGCCGGCAGGCCGCCTGTTGAAGCTGGCTGCCGCTGCCTCCCACGGGGCGGCCCTGTCGACCCGGCTCGAACTCTACCCTCGTGACATGGCCCCGCTGGCGGCGCTGCGCCTGTCGCTCGGTGCGCTGGCCGGTGCCGCGGTGCTGCGCGAGGACGAATTGCGCGCCCGCGTGCGCGGCCGTTTCCCGGAGGCGGCGCCGCTCCCGCCGCGGCCTGCCCTCGATGCACTGCTGGAAGAGGCTGGCGCGGACCGGGAGTGGCGGACGCCGGCAGGCCGGGACGCGGGCTACTACGCGCGCACCGTCTCGGATACGGACACCGGCACCCTCAGCGTTCTCCGCCAAGCGACCACCGCGCCAGCCTCGGAGGCGACGCCCGAGGTGCTGGACGCGCGGGCGCTCGAAGACAAGCTCGCCTACGCCGCCCGCACCGGCGCCTTCCTGGCCCTCACCGTCGAGCCGCGCCGGACCCATGACGCCGAGGCCGAGCTGCTCCGCCGCTTTCCCCGAGAGGTAGTGAGCTTGGAGCGCCTCATGCTGCGCGCCATGCGCAGCGAAGCCGAAGCGCGGCGGGTCCTCTGGCCCAAGGCGCTCGCGGCGGATGCCGCCGCGCGGGACAGCGCGGATTTCAAGAACCTGTTGCGGCTCGCGGCGCGGGCGGCGCCGCGGGTGCGCGACGCGGTGCTAGCGCTCCGCACCCCCGCGCTGCTGACCCGCCCCGGCCTACTGGCGCGCTACGACCTGATGGAGATGCTGGTGGAGCTCTCCCAGGCGTCAGGCAGCGCCGGCGGTCCACCCAGCCTCTGGGTCCTAGTCTCGCAGCCGGACCCGCGGCGGCCCCAGGTGGACGGGGTGGTGCTGCCGGTGATCGCCCGTTCTAACTGGGCCCGGCTGACCGATCCCTGGCTTAATAACAAGCACCGGGCCGGCGGGCGAACCGCCGCCTGAGCCGCATTCATTTCCTTGCCGCATCGCATCTTACGCGCTACGTATTGCCATGATCCGGAGTTTTCGCGACAAGGCCACGGCGCTGGTCTTCCAGGGCGGCCTGCCGCGCGGCATGGCGCGGGACCTCGCCCTGGCGGCGCGGCGGAAGCTGGCGATGCTCGATGCGGCCGAACACCTGGACGACCTCCGCACGCCGCCGGGCAACCGCCTGGAGGCGCTGCGGGGCGACCGGGCGGGCCAGCATTCCATCCGGATCAACGCCCAATGGCGACTCGCCTTCATCTGGCGGGAAGACGGTGCCCATGCTGTCGAGATCGTGGACTACCATTGAGGAAGGCAGGGATATGGCGACATCAGGGCTGATCTCCCGCGACGACCTCGACGAGGGCCGCGTGGATCTCTCGGAGGAAGACAGCGGCGAACGCCTGTCGCCGGTCCATCCGGGCGAGGTGCTGCGACACGAGTTCCTTGGGCCGCTGGCCCTCACCGCCCATGCGCTGGCGCTAGCGCTGCGCGTGCCGGCGAACCGCATCACCACCATCCTCGCCGGCCAGCGTGCGGTCACTGCGGAGACGGCGCTCCGCCTGGCCCGCCACTTTGGGACCAGCCCGGGCTTCTGGCTCAACCTGCAGAAAGCCTATGAGCTGGAGGTCGCGGAACGCGAGGCCGGCGCCCGAATCCGCGCCGAGGTCTTGCCGCGCCCCGCACCCACGGCCTGACACCCGATCCGAGCCAGACACGACGAATATTCCGGGAGACGACGCGGCATCATGGTGGACGCGAAGCAGCTGCTGACCGACCTGAAAAGACTGCGGAGGCGGTTGGACGAGGACCTTCGCCAGCACCACCGGGACTCCCCCGGCCGCGCCGCGGTCCAGGTCGAGTGGCAGGCAGCCTTCGAGGCTCGGCGCACCGCTGACACCTTTGAGACCTTCTGGACCGCGGCGCTCGACCAAGCGGCGGTGCACTGGATCCTGGCCGTCGTCTTCCTGCGCTTCCTGGAGGACAACCGGCTGGTGGACCGGCCGCTGCTCTCTGGCCCTGGCGAGCGGCTGGAATTGGCGCAGCTTCGGCAGCGGGAGTTCTTCCGCGCCCGGCCGCAGGACAGCGACGCCGAATTCCTGCTGGAGACCTTCGCCGAGGCGGCGCGCCTGCCCGGCCTCGCTGGCCTCTATGACCCGGCGCACAATCCGCTGTTCCGCCTGCCGCTCTCGGGCGACGGGGCGATGGCGCTGCTGGCGTTCTTCCGTGACCGCGTGCCGGAGACGGGCGCGCTGCTGCACGAGTTCACCGATCCGGACTGGAGCACGCGCTTCCTCGGTGACCTCTACCAGGATCTGTCGGAGGATGCGCGCAAGCGCTTTGCCCTGTTGCAGACGCCGGACTTCGTGGAGGAGTGGATTTTGTCGCGCACGCTCGACCCGGCGATCCGGGAGTTCGGGTATGAGCACGTGACGATGATCGACCCGACCTGCGGCTCCGGGCACTTCCTGCTCGGCGGCTTCGCCCGGATACTGGCCGAGTGGCAGCGGCACGCACCAGACATGCCGCCGGCGGCGCAGGCGCAGCGCGCGCTGGATGCCGTCTCGGGCGTCGACTTGAACCCCTTCGCGGTCGAGATCGCACGCTTCCGGCTGCTGCTGGCGGCGGTGCGGGCGGCCGGGGAGACGCGGCTGGCGGCGGCAGCGGATTTCCGCTTCAGCCTCGCCGTGGGCGACAGCCTGTTCCACGGCACGCATTTCTTTCGTGCCGAATTGGGCGGCGCAGCCGAGGGCTTTGGGCGGCGGCGACGGCATCACTACACGGCCGAGGATACGGCGGCGCACGATGTCATCCTTGGCCGGCAGTACCACGCCGTGGTCGGCAACCCGCCCTACATCCAGCCGCCGGACGCGGCGATGCGCGATGCGTATCGTGAAATCTACGACAGTTGCCACATGAAATATGCTCTCGCCGCGCCCTTCACCGAGAGGTTCTTTGATCTTACACAGCAGGAATCTGACCGGGAACCAGCAGGGTTCGTCGGGCTGATTGTAGACAACAGCTTCATGAAACGGCAGTTCGGCAGCAGGCTGATCGAACGTGTTCTAGCCCGCTTGGACTTAACACATGTGGTAAATTGCTCTGGGGTGCCACTGCCGGGACACAACACGTCAACAGCGATCTTGTTCGGGCGGAACCGACCTCCAGTAAGTTCCGTGGTGCGGACGGTTCGCGGCATCAAGGGGGATCCTGATGCAGTTGCGGACCCTGCCCGTGGACAACTCTGGACTGCGATTTTGACGCAGACTGATCAAGCAAAATCTGAAAGCGCCTTCATCAGTACCGAAGATACACCGCGCGCGGTGCTGGCACGGCATCCGTGGAACATGGGGGGTGGAGGTGCTGCGGAGGTGCAGGAAGCGATTGAGCGCGATCGCCCCCTACTCGCCTCCCTAAGTCCCGAGATCGGGTTCGGCTGCATTATCAGTGAGGAAGAAGCGTTCATGATTGCGGGTCGCCGTGACGTGCCCCCGGGCACGGTGCCGGTACGCGACGCAATCATTGGAGAGGAAGTCCGCGACTGGTCCGCACGGTCGTCGGGAGCAATTTTGTTTCCTTATGATGGCGAGATCAATCTCACGGTGAGCGCGCGGACAAACGATGTCCTTTGGCCTTGGAAGGCGCTTCTGCTCGCCAGGCGTGACTTCGGGAATCGCAGCTATCGCGAGGTCGGGCGATCGTTCGCCGAGTACCACCAAATTCCAATTGAGCGAAATCGGACTCCTCTCACAATTACTTTCGGAGAGATCGCCACGCACAACCACTTTGTTCTCGATCGAGGTGGAAAAGTATTCAACCGTACCGCTCCAGTGATAAAACTGCCGCCACGCACCTCAGAAGACGCTCATCTTAGCTTATTAGGCTTGCTTAACTCTTCCATCGCTTGCTTCTGGCTGAAAGCGAGATGCAAGGACAAAGGCGGCGATCATGTCGGCACACAAGGCGCGCGCATCCAGAACACAAGTTGGGACGAACGTTATGCGTTCAATGCAACGAATGTAGGCCAGTTTCCTCTTGCATCGGAGCGCCCCGTCGATCTCGCTCGGACTCTCGACACCGAAGCGCAGCGCCTGTCGGCCAACCGTCCTGCCGCGCTCTGTGAGTACGCCGTCCCGAAGCGCGCCGCCCTCGACATTGCCCGTACCGAGATCAACGCTTCGCGGGCAAGGATGATAGCGTTGCAAGAGGAACTCGACTGGCGCTGCTACCGCCTTTACGGCCTGTGCGATGGCGCGCCGGAGCACCCGGCCCCGCCGCCGCTCCGCTTCGGCGAGCGCGCCTTCGAAATCGTCATGGCCCGCCGCATGTCGACCGGGGCGTTGGAATCGGCGTGGTTCACCCGCCACCGCTCGACCCCGATCACCGACCTCCCGGCGCATTGGCCGGAGGACTACCGTGCCATCGTCGAACGCCGCATCACGCTGATCGAGACCGATCCCACCATTGGCCTGATTGAGCGGCCCGAATACAAGCGCCGCTGGTCCATGGCCCCCTGGGAGGAGATGGAGCGCGACGCGCTTCGCCTCTGGCTGCTCGAGCGGCTGGAGGAGACGCGCTTCTGGCCCCGGGACGACCCGCGCCTAACCTCGACGCTCACCCTCGCGGATGCGGCCCGTCACGATGCCGATTTCCTGGCGGTCGCCGCGCTCTACGCCGGACACGCCACCTTCGACCTCGACGTGCTGGTGGCCGAGCTGGTGACGAAGGAAGCCGTGCCTTTCCTGGCCGCCCTCCGCTACGCCGAAGCCGGCCTGCGCAAGCGCGCCGATTGGGAAGCGACCTGGGAAAAGCAGCGCGCCGAAGACGCGATCGACGCCGACCTTGCCGGGCGCCGCGATGAATTTGTGCGCATCGCCTGGAGCCGCCTGAACCCAAAGGTCGAGGACGAGACCGCCGAAGCCTACGCCACCCGCATGTTAGCGGGCCTCGGCACCGAGGCCGTGCAGCAGGCCGCCGACCGCGACCTCGCCGCCGAGGGCAAGCGCCGCAAGCAGGAGGAAGTGGGTACCATTGCTGTGCCGCCAAAATACAAAACCGCCGATTTCCTGTCACAGGACTTCTGGCGGCTGCGCGGTGGGCTCGACGTGCCGAAGGAGCGCTTCCTCTCCTTCCCACATTGCGCCCGCGACGCCGATGCCAGCCTGCCGGTGCTTTGGGCCGGCCACGACCACCTGGCGCGCGCCAAGGCCATCGCCGGCTGGTATGTGGAGCGCAAGGACGTGGATGGCTGGGCCGCACCGCGCCTCGCGCCGCTGCTGGCCGGGCTGCTCGAACTCGTGCCCTGGCTGCGGCAATGGCACAATGCCATCGATCCAGAAACCGGGCTGCGCATGGGTGAGTATTTTGCCGAGTTCGTGGGCGACGAAGCTCGTAGCCTCGGCCTGACGCTGGCCGAACTGCGCGCCTGGACGCCGCCGGCGCCGACGCGACGGCCGCGGGGCCGGAGGGCCGCAGCATGAGCGATGCACGCCCGCTGCTGCGCGACCTGATCCATATCCCGGAGCGGGTCCAGACCAACGACTTCGTCCTGAAGCTGTCGGAGGGGGTCACCGAGGCCGGGGCCGCCGCCACCATCGCCAGCTATGTGGTGACGCCGCAGCTTGCCGTCGCCTTCGACCAGGCGCTCGGCTTCATCCAGGGCGCGATTGAGGGACGGCGGAGCGCGGCCTGTTACCTTCACGGCTCCTTCGGCTCGGGCAAGAGCCACTTCATGGCGGTGCTGAACCTGCTACTGGCCGGGCACCCCAAGGCGCGCGGCGTGCCCGAACTGGCGGAGGCTGTCACCACGCATGACCGCTGGCTGGCTGGCAAGCGGTTCCTGATGGTGCCCTTCCACATGATCGGCGCCCGCGATGTGGAGAGCGCCATCCTCGGTGGCTATGCCGAGCATGTGCGCCGTACCCACCCCAACGCGCCGACACCCGGCTTCTACCTCGGGGAACGTCTGTTCGACGATGCACGGGGATTGCGGACCCGGTTGGGCGATACCGCTTTCTTCGCACAGTTGAACACCAACACGACAGAGGACGGCGACGGCTGGGGCGAGCTTAGCGCGGCCTGGGACGCCGCCGCCTTCGAGGCAGCCGTGCTGGAGCCACCGGAAGGCGAGGAGCGGCAGCGGCTAGTCGGCGACCTGATCAGCACCTTCTTCAGCAGCTATGCCGATGTAGCGGCATCCCGCGGCGAGGCCTTTGTCGACCTTGATGCCGGCCTGGCGATCATGAGCCGGCATGCGCAGGCACTCGGCTATGACGCGGTGGTGCTGTTCCTCGACGAGCTGATCCTCTGGCTGGCGACCCGGGCGGCGGATGTGAACTTCGTCTCCTCGGAAGGGGCAAAGCTGTCGAAGCTGGTGGAGGCGCAGAACGCCAACCGGCCAATCCCGATCATCTCCTTCGTGGCGCGACAGCGCGACCTGCGCGAGCTGGTCGGCGAGCACCAGGCGGGGGCGCTGCAACTCCAGTTCGCCGACACCTTGAAATACTGGGAAGCGCGCTTCGACAAGGTCACGCTGGAAGACCGCAACCTGCCGGTGATCGCCGAGCGGCGCCTGCTTCGGCCAACCTCGGAGACAGCGAAGCAGGAACTGGACGCGGCCTTCCAGGAGTTTGCCGGCCGCCGGCGCGATGTGTTGGAGACGCTGCTGGGTTCGGATGGCGAGCGGGCGCTGTTCCGCATGACCTACCCGTTCAGCCCGGCGCTGGTGCAGGCGCTGGTCGCCGCCTCCTCGGTGCTGCAACGCGAGCGGACGGCGCTCAAGCTCATGCTGACGCTACTGGTCAAGCGGCGCGAGGAATTGCGGCTGGGCAGTTTGATCCCGGTGGGCGACCTCTGGGACGAGATCGCAACCGGTGACCAGCCGTTTTCCGACGGCATGCGGATCCAGTTCGACAACGCGAAGAAACTCTGGACCCAGAAGCTGCTGCCGCTGCTGGAGCAGGTACACGGGATCACTTGGCAGGAGCTGCGGGAGGAGCGGGCCGACCTGCAACTGGCGCGGCATTTCGAGAATGATGCGCGACTGTTGAAGACGCTGCTGCTCGCTGCCCTGGTGCCGGAGGTGCCGGCACTCCGGGCGTTGACGGCGCCGCGGCTCGCCGCCCTGAACCATGGCTCGGTGATCTCGCCGGTGGCCGGGCGCGAGGGCGGCCTGGTGCTGCAGAAGCTGCGCGGCTGGGCGGCACGGGTCGGCGAAATTCGCATCAGCGATGATCAGGTGCCGACTGTATCGCTGCAAATTACCGGTGTCGATATCGAGCCGATCCTGGCCAATGCGGCGCAATACGACAACGATGGCACCCGGCGCAGCCGCCTGCAGAAAATTCTGTTCGAGGCGCTCGGACTTCCGGCCGACAGCTCGCTGCTCGGCACCCAGCCCTTCGTGCAGTATGAGCATCCCTGGCGGGGCACCAGCCGGCCGGTGGATCTGTATTTCGAGGCGGTCAAGGAAATCCCCTACGACCGGCTGCGGGGGCGTCCCGGGGCACCGGTGCTGGTGCTGGGGATGCCGTTTGACTCCAAGGGCTGGTCGCCGGTTGATCATCTGGCCCATGCCATGAACTTCAATGACGACGCCGCGTCGGGCGGGGTGGTCTGGCAGCCCTCCTATCTCAGCGACCGCGCGATGCGGGATCTGGGCACGCTGGTACGGATCGACTTCCTCCTCGCTGGCACCGGCGACCGGCTCGCTGAGGCAGCGCGGATGCTGTCGGCGAGCGACCGCGAGCAGGCCCGGGCGGTGCTGAAGAGCCAGCAGAGCGCGTTGCACCAGCGGCTGCGTTCCTGCCTGGAAGCCGGTTACGGCATTCGGCCAGATACCGATGGGTGCATTGGCACCTCGGTTCCGGCTGAGGACCGGCTGGTGTCGCTCGACACGTTCCGCCCTCAGATGCCGGTCGGTGCGACCATGAAAGACGCGGTGTCGGCCCTGCTCGATCGCCTGTTCGAGTATCGCTTCCCCGCACATCCGGCGTTTGAGCAGGAGGTGCGGAGCGCCACGCTCCGGCGGGTGCTGGAGCGCGTCCAGGCTGCGGCACAGCAACCGGAGCAGCGACTCCACATTGAGGAGCGCGCCGATCGCCAGCACCTCGCCGCACTGGCGGGGCCGCTGAAGCTGGGCACCATGGGACAAACCCACTTCGTGTTGTCCAACCACTGGGCCGAGCACTTCGCACGGATGCATGCGCAAGCCGGCGGTGGTGGACCGCTGACGGTCGCGCGGCTGCGGAGCTGGATGGATCAACCGCGGCCCATGGGGCTGACGCCGGACGTCCAGAACCTGGTCGTGCTGGCTTTCGCCGCCCAGGCCGACCGGACACTCCTGCGCAACGGCGCGCCGACCCAGGCGTCGATCGAGCGGATCGACGAGGCGGTGGAGTTGCGGGAGCAGCCGCTGCCCGATGAGACCACCTGGGCGCGGGCCCGGACGCGCGCCGGTACGCTGTTCGGCCTGGCCCCCGGTGAGGTGCGGAAGGGCGCAACGGTCGCCAGGCTCGCCGCCGAACTGGCCGGAAAGGCCGCCGAGCAGCGACCCGTCCTCATCGGACTTGCGCAGGAGCTGAACTCCCGTACCGAGGCCTTTGGCGTGCCCACGGCCGCGGCGCGGCTGGTGACCCTGCGGTCGGCGCAAACATTGCTGGCCGATCTCGCCGGTGGAGGCGACGCCCTGGCCACGGTGACGGCCCTCGCCGACGCGACGCTGGCCACGAGTGAGGCGGCGGTTGGCCGTTGCCTCGGTTCAGCTGCCGATCTGCGGAACGCCTTGGTCACCGCGCCATGGGACATCATCGGGACCGCCGCTGGCCTGTCCGACCAGCGACGTGCCGCTGCCGAGGGGTTGCGCCTGCGGGTGGCGGATGCCCTGGAGGCCGACGAGCACGCCATCGCGCTCAAGCCGGTGCTGCGCGACGCCCAGACGCGGGCGTCGCGCCTGTTGGCTGAGACGGTTCAACACCCGCCGACGCCACAACCCCCATTGCCGCCGCCTGAGCCCCCGCCCCCGCCCCCACCACCCGGGGAAGAGGTCGTCGAGGAGCGGCAGACGCTGGCGCTGGAGGGCAGCGATGCCACCGCGCTGCTGGAGACCCTGCGGGTCCGCGTCGCGGCCACCCCAGGCGCCAGGCTGACGCTCGGGTGGCGCCTCACCCGGCGGAAGGGCGGAGGGGATGCGTGAGCCCCCTGCTCGCCCCCGACATTCCGCAGATCGAGCGGGCCCTGGATGGGTTGCTGGACCGCAATGCGGCGGCGCGGGTGCTGGGCATGCGCTCGCCGACCCGGCGCAATTGGCCGGAGGTCATCGAGTACCGCGGTCGGCGCTTTCGTCTGGCCTGGTGCACCTCCGAACTTGAGGTAAGGGAGTGCCTGGACGCGGTGGATGCCGAAGGTGCGGAGGGTCTGGTGGTGCTCACGCCGCTCGATGCCACGCGCCTCGGCCACGATGTCGCCGCGCGGTTGCCGCGCGGGCGACTGGAGCAGAGCGACCGCTGGGCCGCGCTGCGCGCCGCCTTTCGGGCCCGCGACGTGGATCCGCGCCTGCGGGCGCATCGCTGGCTGGCGGATGTCCTGCTGGAGCGCGCCCCAGCGGCGGCATACCCACCACCCGCCGGCGGCATGCTCGACCTGGAGGCGGCCTGGCGGGCCCTGCTGGAACAGGTGCTTGGCCTGCCGGAGGGGCGTGCCGATGCGGCGGCGCTGCTGTCCTGGAGCCTGGACCTGGCCGGGCTGGTGCGCTTCGCCAGCCTGCCCGATGAGGCACGTCAGGCAGTGGCCAACCGCCTGGCCGATACCGGCGGCACCGGCGCAGGGCTGGTACTGGCCGCGGCCGCGGCCGGCCGTGGCACCGATGCCCTGCCTGTTGGCCTGGTGTGCGGGGTGATCTTCGGTGAAGTGGAGCCACGCGCGACCCTCCGCGACGCCGCGGTGCGACTTGAGCCGCTGGTCGGCGGCACCCGGGTAGAACCCGTCGCCGGACGGGCCCTCGCCGACGCGGCGCGGCGGGTCCTGGCACGGCTTGCGGCATCCGATCCCGCCATGGCGCGCGCCGTCCAGCTGCGGGCCGCCGCCCTGCTCACAGAGGTCCGTGCCGACGGAGAGGCCGCGCTGAGCCCGGCGCTCGACCTGGGTCTCGACGCCCGCATGGGCGAGGCGGCGGCCGCCCTGGCCCGGACGGCCACCTCCCATAGCGGTGACGACGCGAAGCGGGCCTGGGATCTGGTGCAGTGGGCTGCCGCCCATGATCGGGCCGAGGACCACCGCGCCCGCTTGGACCGGCTGCTGCTGGCGGCGCGCCTGGCTCGCTGGCTCACGCTCCGACGGCCAGCGGCACCCCGGAGCATGGCGGAGCTTGCTACCGCCTATGCCGGCGACAGCGGCTTCGCCGACCGCGCACGCCATGCGCTGCGGGCGGGGGACGCCCTCCCGGAGGTCGCGGCTGCCTATGCCCGGCTGCGTGAGGAAGCCACGACGCACCGCGAGGAGGAGAACCGCCTCTTCGCTGCGGCGCTCCGCGACTGGAATGCGACTGGCGCGCTGGGAAGCAACCCGCTGCCGGTGGAAAAGCTCCTGGAGACCGTCATTGCCCCGCTGGCCCACGAGGTGCCCGTCCTGGTCCTCGTGCTCGATGGCCTGAGCTTTGCAGTCTGGCGGGCCCTGGCGGACACCGTGGCGCGGCTGGGTTGGGTGGAATTCTGTCCGCGCGGCGGTACCGTGCTGTCAGCGACCGCTGCGGTCCTGCCCAGCGTGACCGAGGTGTCCCGCACGAGCCTGCTGTGTGGCAGGCTTACACGAGGCGACCAGTCCACCGAGCGGGTCGGCTTTGCGGCACACCCGGAACTGGTGGCCGCTTCCGGGGCCCGCCGGCCGCCGCGCCTGTTTCACAAAGCCGACCTTGGCCCGGGCCCCGAATTGGAGGTGCTGGTCCGCGATGCCGTGGCCGATCCCCAGCAGCGGGTGGTCGGAGTGGTCCACAATGCCGTGGATGCACAACTCGCCGGCTCCGACCAGATCGAGTTGGCATGGTCCGCCGAAGGCTTGCGGCAGGTGGCGGCGCTGCTCCGCGTCGCCCGCGATGCCGGCCGCGTCGTTGTGGTGACCGGCGACCACGGTCATGTCGTCGAGGAAGGAACCACGCTCACGGCAGGCGGCACAGGCGACCGCTGGCGCGCCAGCGGGGTCGCCGGAGAGCGCGAAGTCGCGCTCGCAGGAGGGCGTGTCCTCTCCCCCGAGGGAGGACAGACGATGGTGGCCGCCTGGAGCGAACGGATCCGCTATGCGGCGCGGCGCGGCGGCTACCATGGCGGCGCGAGCCCTCAGGAGGTTCTGATTCCACTTGCCGTCCTGGGCGCCGGCCAACCCCCGCCCGGCTGGGACATGGCGCCACCGGCCGAACCGGCCTGGTGGCGCGGCGTGGCGGAGGAGAGTCCGGCGGCCGGTCTGGTCACGTCCGACCTCCCCTTTGGCGCGGTGCCATCGCGCCGGCGGGCCGTCGACGCCCGGCAGCCGGAACTTTTTGCCCCGGTGCCGCTGCCCGTGGCGGCCGACAGCGCAACGGGCAGCACCGCCACTACGATCCCCTCCTGGATCGCGGCCTTGCTCGCCTCCGACGCCTACACGACGCAACGGCGATTGGCGGGCCGTGGCGCTCCCGCCGATGACCATGTGCAGGCGCTGCTCTGCGCACTTGCGGCGCGGGGCGGGAGGCTCTCGCGCGCCGGCCTGGCGCAGGCGCTATCGGCGCCGGTGCTGCGGGTCAGCGGGCTGGTCAGCGCGGTGCGGCGCGTGCTTAACCTGGATCAGGCCCAGGTGCTGACCACCGACAGCGAGGACATCGTGCTCGACGAGCGCCTGCTTCGGGTGCAATTCCGCCTGGGGGACAGCCGGTGATCGGCCCGCAACGGCGATCCGCGATCCTGGATGCGCTCCGCCGCGGCACCGTGCCGCGTGAAGGTCTGGCCGCCTTCGCCGTGGGCATGGAGCGCTTCGAGGCGGCCGTCGATCTTGATCTCGCGGCGGTCGCGTCTGGTCGTGGGGGCTTCAAGGCCATCCGAGGCGAATATGGTTCGGGCAAGACCTTCTTTGCGCGCTGGTTGCAGGAGCGTGCCCGTGCCGCCGGCTTTGCGACCGCCGAGGTCCAGGTCTCGGAGACGGAGACGCCGCTGCACCGCTGGGAGGCAGTCTACCGCCGGCTGGTCGAGCGCCTCGCCACCTCCGATATCCCCGACGGGGCGCTGCGCCCGGCCGTGGATGCTTGGTTCTACACCCTGGAAGAAGACGTCCTGGCCGAGAGCCGCATCGATGCGGCCGATGGTGCCGCCCTCGCGGCCGCGACCGAGGCGCTGATGGAACGACGCCTCGCCGAAATCGGCCGCACGGCGCCGGCCTTCTCGGCGGTCCTGCGGGCCTATCGGCGCGCGCTGCTGGCCGAAGACGCCGCCCTCGCCGAAGGGCTGATCGCCTGGTTGGGCGGGCAACCGAATGTGGCCGCCGCCGTCAAGCGGGCGGCCGGCGTCAAGGGCGACCTCGACCCCTTCGGCGCCATGCACTTTCTGGCCGGGCTGCTGACCATCCTGCGCGACAGTGGCCGGGCCGGGTTGGTCCTGGTGCTCGACGAAGCCGAGACGCTGCAGCGCATGCGGGCCGACACCCGGGAGAAGGGGCTGAATGCCCTGCGGCAGTTGCTCGATGAGATCGACGCCGGGCGCTTCCCCGGACTCTATCTCGTGGTGACCGGCACGGCTGCCTTTTTCGAGGGGCCGCAGGGCGTCCAGCGCCTGCCACCGCTTGCACAACGCCTGCATACCGACTTCGGGACGGATGTCCGGTTTGACAATCCGCGGGCCGTCCAGGTCCGTCTCCAGGGCTTCGACCTCGCTGCCCTGGCTGCCGCCGGCGCGAAGGTGCGGGATCTGTTCGCCGATCAGGCCGGCGACAGCGGGCGCCTCCGGTCGGTGGTCGATGACACCTACCTCGCGGACCTGGCCCAGGGCGTCGCCGGCCGCCTCGGCGGCAAGGCCGGGGTCGCGCCGCGACTGTACCTCCGGAAGCTGGTTGCCGATGTGCTGGACCGCGTCGACCAGTTTCCCGACTTCGATCCGCGGCGCCACTATGCTCCGACCATCGATGCGCGCGAAATGAGTGCGGCGGAACGTGCGGCGGCCGGCGCCGCCTCGGTGGACGACGTCGAGCTGGACACGTGACCGCCTTCGAGGCGCTGCACCCGGCACTGCGCTACCACGTTGTCAACACGCTCGGCTGGGCCGAACTGCGACCAACCCAGCGCGACGCCATTTCGCCGATCCTGGCCGGACAGGATGTGCTGCTGCTTGCCCCGACAGCCGGGGGCAAGACGGAGGCGGCCTTCCTGCCGCTGCTGTCGCGCATCGCGTCCGAGGGGGGGCATGGCCTGTCAGCGTTGTACGTCTGTCCGCTCAAGGCCCTGCTCAACAACCTGGAGCCCCGGCTGCAGCGCTATGCTTCCTTCGTCGGCCTGCGGGCAGGCCTCTGGCACGGCGATATCGGCGATGCGGCGCGCCGCCGCATGCTGCGGGATCCTCCGGAGATCCTGCTGACCACGCCAGAATCGATCGAAGCGATCATGATCTCGACCCGGATCGACCACGCGGCCCTTTTTGGCAGCGTGCGGGCCGTGGTGATCGACGAACTTCACGCCTTTGCCGGTGACGATCGCGGCTGGCACCTTCTTTTTCTCCTTGCTCGGCTAGAGCAGCTGGCGCAGCGCCGGATCCAACGGATCGGGCTATCGGCGACGGTAGGGAACCCGGAGGATCTGCTGGCATGGCTCGCACCAGGGCGTGACGGCCGGGTGGTCGGCCCGGCCAAGCCCCCCTCGGATGGCGACGTCACTGCGGATTACGTTGGTTCGGTCGCCAATGCCGTGACGGTGCTGTCGCGCCTCCACCGCGGGGAACGGCGGCTGGTGTTTGCCGACAGCCGGTCGCGGGTGGAGAACATCGCCGGTGGGCTGCGGGCCGCGGGGGTCCGAACCTTCGTCTCCCATGCCTCCCTGTCGGTGGACGAGCGCCGCCAGGCCGAGGCGGCCTTCACGGCGGAACCGGACTGCGCCATCGTGGCGACCTCCACCCTGGAACTCGGGCTCGACGTCGGTGACCTCGACCGCGTGGTGCAAGTGGGTGCGCCGCCGTCGGTCGCCTCGTTCCTGCAGCGAATGGGCCGCACCGGACGCCGGTCGGGAACAACGCGCAACTGCCTGTTCCTCACGACCGACGATGACGAGTTGCTGGCCGCCCTGGCAATCATCACCCTCTGGCGCGAAGGAACGGTTGAGCCCGTCGTGGCACCCGCCCTGCCTGCGCACATCTACGCCCAGCAGGTAATGGCACTTGCCCTGCAGGAGCGTGGTATCTATCGACACGACATCGACACATGGCTCGGCGACGCCGTCAGTGCGGTCCCGGCACCGGTCCGCGCGGCGGTCCTCGAGCACATGCTGCAGGGTGATATCCTGGCCGAGGACGCCAGCCTGCTCGGCCTTGGCGCCCGGGGAGAGCGGGAGTTCGGCCGTCGGCATTTCGGCGATCTCGTCGCGGCCTTCAGCAGCCCACTTCTGCTGATGGTTCATCATGGCCAAGCGGAGATCGGAACCGTGCACCCGGCGAGCCTGGCGCGTCGAGCGGGGGACACAGCGACCACCCTGCTGCTGGGCGGGCGCAGCTGGAAGGTCACGGATGTCGATTGGCCGCATCGGCGTGTTTCGGTTGTTCCCGCCGAAGGCGGCGGCCGGTCGCGGTGGCTCGGCGCCACTCGCACCCGCCCCTACACCATCTGCCAAGCAGCAGAACGGATCGTTGCTGGGGTTGCGCCGGCGTGCCAGCTTTCCCGGCGGGCGGTCGAACGATTGGCCTTCATCCGCGATGGTCTTGCGTTCGTCGATGGGAACTCCCTTCCCCTGGTGTCCGACGGAGCAGGGCGCACGACTGCGTGGTTGTTTGCCGGTGGCCTCGCCTCCGCGTCGATCGCCCATGGGCTGGCTGAAAACGGCATAGCGACAGCGGGCTGGGACGATGTGTCGGTGACGACGCGAACCGACGACGCGGGGACCCTGCACGACGTACTGTCCAAGCTGGACCCGGCCACTGCACGTCCGGCTCTACCCGAGGATCTAGGCGCCGCGCTCAAATTTGGTCTCTGCCTGCCGCCCCAGGTGGCCGAGGCGGTCATCGGTGCCCGCACTTCCGTTCCTGATATAGTGACGAAAGCCCTATCGCGGACTTGGCGGCTCATCAGGGCGCCGGAGCGGGGTGAGAAAGCACGTGGGTAGGTCCCTTTTGGCACTGAGCGGCCGTTGGGAATACGCAGACAACCTGAGGAGTAGGGTGTGATGGAGCGATCGGAGAGTGTATTCGGCGAGGAATTTCTGGCGGCCAGCACGTACCCCTCTGAGCCAACGCGCTAGGCGCCGAATTGCCGCATGGCACCCCGGCACGAACCTTCAGGCAGCAGGATGCCCACGCTCGCGCCGAGTGCCGATCAAGAGAGCCGGCTCAAAGCCCCCGTGCGCTCGATTTTGGTCATAGACCTGAAGAGGCAGGTCAGCTTTCGGCATCCAAACGCGGCCCACCTCGACCGCTGCCGACACCGGCAGTACCGGGAAGATAGAGATGACGGCGTCCTCACCGTGGGCGGCTTTAATCTCGTCGAACAGCATGCGGACCAGGCGGCGAAACTCCTGCAGATCTTCAGGCCGCCGCATGACATCATTGCCAGGCTGCTCCGCCGCGATCGCCCAGACGGCGGCGCGTGGCCCTAGCGCCACCGTGATCCGCTCTTCTGTGACGGTGGCGCTCAGCGCCAACACCAATGCCGGCAGGCCGGTTCTCTCGGCCGGTCGCCGGACAGAGTAGGAGATGGGTTGTCCATCGCGCGCCCAGCGCCAGCCGCTCGGCTCGCGATGCAGTTGCCTCACCTCCATCAGCGCTATGTCGCAGAGCAGGGTGCCGAGTTCGATGAGCAGCGGCTGTGGTGCCAGCGCAAACACGCTGAGATGGTTAATCTCGCGCCTTGCCAGCCGATCCCTCACCTGAGTGCCAAACCACTCATGCAGGACCCGCCGCTGGATCGACCAGTAGTCCGCTTCGTAATCGGTGAACGGGCTGCCGAGCAACTCGATGGCAATAGGACGCCCGCCCGCGGGATAGCGCTCCGGCATCATGTCACGCGCGATTCTGTCAAAGGAGAGCGGAGCTTCGTGCCTACCGATGTTGGCGCCATAGATCAAGACATGGGAGGCACGCTCCTCGCTGATCGCCGTCTGGATCTGAATGCGCTCCTCGTGTGCGGCCTTCATCGCGAGCAGCACTTCCTCCGGATGCGCGAGCAACTCATCAACATCGACTACCTTGTGATGAGTGCCGCAGAGAAGCATCACGTTGCGGATATCATCCGCGAGCTCGTGCGATCTGACGGGGTCGCCGCGCGGGCCATTCGGCGCGTCGGCGACGATGTGAGCAACGAAGCCGAACCTCCCGCTGCGATTGCCGGCCAGGAGATCGCCTAGGAGAATCCGATTACACCCCGGGTACTGGCAGCGGCCCGCGGCCCTGACCCAAATTTCGAACACAGTTCTCTCACGCAGCTTGTTGCTACGGCCACGGCGAGATCCATTCGTGGGAGGTTTCGCCATGCGGCGTGAAGCGGTCATAGTCTCAACCTCCTGTGGTGAATAAGGGCAGGCGGCCGCGCCTGCGTTCCGTGCGGCGTGGCGAGGCTGTGCGCCCCTCGGCCGGGTGCTGTCCACCGCCCTTCCAATCATCTGAATGCAGCCAGTCCTCGAAGTAGAATAGCCAGAGCGCGGTCCAGGGGACGATCGTCTGGTCCAAGCGCATCCAGGATTCCCATTCCCCCGACCCCGGCAGATAGAGGCAGAGACGTGTTGGTGATTGGTCATAGACGTGCGGCAACCGTACCCCTCCGCCGAGGGCCGCCTACCGGGATCGGTCTGAACCTGCCTTCTGATCTTACGGGCGTTCTTTCGAGCGCCGTTAAGGGCAGCGGGTGGGGTGCGGAATGGAGA
>NZ_SMSJ01000259.1 GCF_004355005.1 Dankookia rubra | reverse complement strand
TGTACCGCACCCGGTGTCCTGGACACGCGGTTGCACTATGCGGCGCGCCTGAGATCGGTGTCGAGGCGCATGTCGAGCGGGCTGCGGTAGCCGTTCTTCTCGATCAGCCACTCGGCGTTGTAGCGGGCCGCGAAGTCGCGGACGGCGTCGCGGACCTCATTGATGGTCTGGAAGATACGGCCGTGGATGGCCTGCTCTTTCAGCGTTCGGAAGAACCTCTCGATGACGCCATTCGTTTCGGGCTGGCTGACGAAGGCGTAGCTCGGCGAGATGCCCCAGAACCTGACCTGCTTCTGGAAGTGCTCGGCCATGAAGTTGCTGCCGTGGTCGTGGCGGAGCGCGAGGCCGCGGGCGGCGCCGGCGGAGAGGTGGCCGAACTGCTGGCGGACGGCCATGGCGAGCGCCTGGGTGGCCTCGAAGCGGGTGCCGCGCTTCGTCACGTGCCATCCCAGGAACTCGGCGTTCCAATGCTCCGCAACGCCGAAGATCCAGACCTTGCCGTGCTGGACGGTGGTGACCTGGGTGGCGTCGGTCGCCCACATGACGTTCGGCGCGGTGGTGATGATCTGCCGCTCGTGGCTGTCCTCGTCTCTGCGGCGGGCGCGGTGCGGCGAGAGCAGGGCGTTCTCGCGCATCAGGCGCAGGAGCCGCTTGCGGGAGACGCGGATGCCGTCGCGCACGCGCAGACGGGCCCAGACCTTGCGGTGGCCCTCACCGGTCCAGGGCGAGGTCTCCAGGTCCCGCTTGATGGCGGCGAGCAGGGCCTCGTCGGTGATCGCGGGCTTAGGCCCGCGCCGTGCGGGCGGAGCTGCCGGCAGGGTGCTGTCCGGCGCCGGCCCCTGGGCGGCGTAGAAGCTGGAGCGGGGCACGCCCCAGACCTGGCAAACGCGCCGGATGCCGTAGGACTGGCCGCCGGCGGGGGACGTCGCCTTGGCCATCAGCGCGACCTCCGCCGGGCCAAAGGGCCGGGTCGCCCGATGCGGGTGCGGAGCAGCTCGACCTCCATGCTGAGTTCGCCGATGCGCTGCATGGCCGCGGCGAGCTCGGTGCTGGCCGTCTCCGCCTCGCGCTCCTTGAGCGCGCCGTCGAGGGCGGCGTCTGCCTTTTGGCGCCACTGCTCGAGCTTGAAGATCGGAACGCCGAGCTCAAGGGAGAGGAGCTCCACGCTCTCGCCCCGCAGCAGGCGCAGGACGACCTCGCGCTTGCGCGCGACACTCCAGCGCTGGCCAGGGGCCAAGGGACCGACTTTCGGCGGTGCGGTGGCGGGCGTCGCGGTCGCGCCTGGCACCATGGCCGGCGCCTCGCCTGTGGATAGCGCGGACGGGCTGCGCCCGCCCTCGCTACCCACAGGCCCATCAACGGCCAAATGATCTTCGATCTGCTTCATGGTGGATATCATCGTTCCGGTCTCTCCTCAGACAAATGGGTGTCCAGGGAAACCGGGGGCAGCTCA
>NZ_SMSJ01000258.1 GCF_004355005.1 Dankookia rubra | reverse complement strand
CGCCGGAGTGAAACTGACCCGGTCGCCGGTTGAAATCTGACCCAGGTTCTAGGGTGCCCTGTCACCGCGATGGGGGCCCGGATGCTTGGGGGAGAGCTGGCATTGGAGATCCGGGTGTTGGCCAAGCACGGCAAGGGCGTGCGGGAGATCGCGCGCGAGATAGGCGTGTCGCGCAACACGGTGCGGCGCTACCTGCGGGATCCCGAGGCGGCGCGGTACCGGTCACGGCCGTTGAGGCCGGGCAAGCTGGCGGCGTTCGAGGGCTACATCGCCGAACGGGTCGCCGCGGCGGCGCCGGAGCGGCTCGAGGCGACGGTGCTGCTGCGCGAGTTGCGCGAGCGCGGCTACGCGGGCGGCTACAGCATTCTCAAGGAGCACCTGGCCCGGCTGCGGCCGGTGGCGGCGCCCGAGCCCGTGGTGCGCTTCGAGACCGCGCCAGGCGAGCAGATGCAGGTGGACTGGGCGGTGATCCGGCGCGGCGCCGACCGGCTTTCGGTGTTCGTCGCCACGCTGGGCTGGAGCCGTGCGGCCTATATCGAGTTCGTCACGGACGAGCGGCTGGAGACGCTGCTGGCGTGTCACGAGCACGCCTTCCTGGCCTTCGGCGGGGTGCCGCGTGAGGTGCTGTACGACAACATGCGCACCGTCGTGCTGGAGCGGAACCGCTACGGCCAAGGCCAGCACCGCTTCCACCCCGGCTTCCTCGACTTCGCCGGGCACTGCGGCTTCCGGCCTCGGCTGTGCCAGCCCTACCGGGCGCAGAGCAAGGGCAAGGTGGAACGCTTCATTCGCTACCTCCGGAGCAGCTTCTGGGTGCCGCTGGCCAGCCGGATGGCCGCCGAGGGCCTGGTAGTGGACCAGGCGGCGGCGAACCTGGCGGTGGGCCGCTGGCTGCGCGAGGTGGCGAATGCCCGGGTGCACGCCACGACCGGCGAGGTGCCTGCCGACCGGCTGGAGGCGGAGCGCCAGGCGCTCGGCCCCATCCCGCCGCCCTATGGCGGCCAGTTGCCCCGCCGCGTCGCGGAGGCGCCGTCACCAGCGCGGCCGCCGGTCACTGGGCTGCAGCACCCGCTGGCCCTCTACGACGCGCTGTATGCCGCACCTGGCATGCCGGGGGTGGCGCCATGAGCGGGACGCAGCATGAGCGCATCGGCGAGCTCTGCGCCGAACTGCGCCTGGCGGCGGTACCGGACCTCTATGTCGCCGCGGCCCAGGCCGCAGCAGCCCGCGATACCTCCTTCAGCGACTTCCTTGAGGAGGTCCTGCGCGGCGAGCGCGAGGTGCGCCGGGCCAGGGCGCGGGAGATGTTCGCCCGCACCGCGGGGTTCCCGGCGATCAAGACGCTGGACGGCTACGACTTCGGCTTCGCCACCGGCGCGCCGCGCCAGCAGATCACCGAGCTGACCAGCCTGGCCTTCGTCGAGCGGGCCGAGAACGTGGTCTTCCTCGGACCCAGCGGCGTGGGCAAGACGCA
>NZ_SMSJ01000257.1 GCF_004355005.1 Dankookia rubra | reverse complement strand
GGTAGCTGCTCATCCCCGGTGTTGCTGGGTCGCGTTGGAAGGCTTCGCCGGGCGCTTGACGTAACCGCATGATGTTTGATTCAAGCTCTGGATGGACCGGCTCCCCGCTCTTTCGTCGCTCTCGCATAACGAGAAGGATGCCCTGATCCATGCGCTCTGGGCGCAGGTTCAGGCGCTGACGGCACAAGTCGGCATCCTGACGGCCCGGGTTGCTGAGTTGGAGGCGAAGCTCCGCCTCCCGCCGAAAACGCCCGACAACTCCAGCCTGCCGCCGTCGCAGGGCAAGAAGCCGAACCGCGACGACAAGCCTGCCCGGCAGGGCCCCCGCCAGGGCAGCCTTGGGCGCAAAGGTGGCGGGCGCCTGCTGGCCGAGGTGGCGGACGAGACCGTCACCGCCCGTCCGTCCTGCTGTGCGCAGTGCGAGGCGGCGCTGACCGAGGCCGACCTGACGCTCGCCAGCCGCTTCGACAAGGTCGACCTGCCGAAGGTCGTGCCGGTGGTGACGCGGGTGGAGCGCTACGCCGGGCACTGCCGCTGCTGCGGCGGCACCACCCTCGCCCCGCTGCCGGAGGGGCTGGAGCCGGGCACACCATTCAGCCTGAACATCGTCGCGCTGGCGATGTACTTGCGCTTCGTCCACCACGTCAGCTACCGCCGGCTCAGCCGGCTGATGCTCGAGCTGTTCGGCCTCGCCATCAGCGAGGGTGCCCTCGATGCCGCTTTCCAGCGCGGCAAGCCTCGCTTCGACGCCGAGACTGCGGCCATCCTGGCCCGCCTGCGTCGGGCTCGGGTGGTCTGCTCGGACGAGACCGGCGTGCGCATCGACGGCCGCACCTGCTGGAACTGGGTGTTCCAGAACAACGAGGTGGTGATCCATGTGGTCCGCCGCAGCCGTGGTGCCGGCGTCGTCGCCGAGGTGATGGACGGTCATCGCCCGGCGATTTGGGTCTCCGATCTCTACAGCGCCCAACGTGGCCATGCCGAGGCCTGGCAAATCTGCCTGGCGCACCAGCTGCGTGACTGTCGCTACGCCGCCGAGGCGGGCGATATCATCTTCGCCCCCCGCATGAAGGCGCTGCTGCTACGCGCCGCAGTCCTCGCCCGGCGACATCGTGGTCTGGCCGAGAGCACACGGCGCGAGTACCGCCGCCGCCTCGAGCACGCGCTCGATGCCGTCATGGCGCTTGCCCCGACAAACCGGCACGGCCAGCGACTGCGAAAGCGCTACGGCAAGCTGCGCGAGCATCTCTTCACCTTCCTTGATCATCCCGACGTTACCGCCGACAACAATGGAAGCGAGCGAGAGCTTCGACCGACCGCCACCTATCGCAAGGTCACCGGCGGCTTCCGATCCACCTGGGGCGCCGATCTCTACGCCGCGGTGCGCTCTGTCATCGGCACCGCGACGCGGCGCAGCACCGACGCCTATCAGGCTATTCGTGCCACGCTCCAAGGCCAGTCCATCCTCGCCCCGGGTTGAGCAGCTACC
>NZ_SMSJ01000256.1 GCF_004355005.1 Dankookia rubra | reverse complement strand
CTAGGAGCCCGTCCCGGTAACCGGATTTTGGACTGATGCCGCTGGGGGCGGAGCGGCGCTCTTTCGATGTGCGCCGCCGCTGTGCGTCAGGCAGCGGCTGCCCTGGCGAGCTTGGTGAGGTTATGGGCGGTGCAGACCAGCGCCCATTCGTGCCTCACCTTCTCAATGCCGCGGAGCAGGAACTGTCGAAACCCTCGTGCTCCCTTGATCTGTCCAAAGACGGGTTCGACGACCTGCTTTCGTAATCGGTAGCGGCTGCGTCGACCTGCGCGTCTGAGCCGTTGGCGCATGGCCGAAACCAGTGGGCCTCGGCGCTGCTTCTCGCCGCCATCGGGGTGCTTGGCGCGGCCGGTGGCGACGTAGCCGCGGATCCCGCGGCTGGCGAGATCGGCCAGGTTGGCCTCGGAGCAGTAGCCGCTGTCGGCTGAGACCTCGACGGGCGTGGTTTCGGTGTTGGCGGTGACCGCGTCGAGCAGCGGTCCCAAGGCGTCCTGATCGGCTGCACTGTTGGTCAGGTGGTGCGCCACGATGACCTGCGCGGTCGCATCCACCGCGGCCTGGGCGTTGTAGGCCTGCACGAAGCCATCGCGGCCCTTCATGATCCGGCTCTCGGGATCGGTGAAGTTGCGCTGTGCCGAGGGCTTCGGCACGCCGGGCGGGTGCTTCGGCTTGCGGCCCCGGCGTCCACGCGGCGAGCCGTCGGCCTTGGTCCCCGCTTCCGGCCTGGCAGCCTCGGCAGCCCGTGCTTCGGCCTCGAGCCCCGCCTTGGCCGCCCGGATCCGCTCCAGGCGCCGCTGCTTGTCGCGCATCCAGGCCGGCATCTCGTCGCCGCGCCGGTCAGCCCCGAGAGCGGCGTCCTCCGCGGTATCGGCGCCCTCCGCCTGCGCCAGCCAGCCCTCGACCTCGACCTCGACGGCGAGTTCGGCCTCGGCCGAGCCCATCCGGCCGTAGCTCATGGCCTTGTGCTTGGAGGCATTGGCCCGCAGCTTGGTGCCGTCCACCGCGACATGGCCGAGCCTGACCAGGCCGGCGCGCCGGCACAAGGCGAGGACTTGCACGAAGAGCTCGGCCAGTGCCGCGAGATGGCGGCGGCGGAACTCGCTGATGGTGCGGAAGTCCGGCCGGTTCAGCGCCGTCACCGCCTGAAAGTCGAGACGCTCTTCGCAGGCCCGTGCGATCCGCCGCGACGAGTAGACGCCACGGCTGTAGCCGTAGAGCAGCAACGCCACCATCATCGCCGGGTGGTACGGCGGATAGCCCCTCGGCTCCGTGTAGGCGGCAAGAATGGCGGAGAGGTCGAGCTCCTCCACCACGATGTCACGGACCAGATGCGCGGGATGTCCCTCAGGCACGAACTCCTGCACCGAGGGCGGCAGCAACCAGGCCTCGTCCACCTTCCAGGGCCGAAAGCTCTTCGTCATGCCGCCGAGCGAATCACCGCACGATCCGCCTGTCGAGCCTCTTCAGCCGTTACGTGGACGAGCTCCTAG
>NZ_SMSJ01000255.1 GCF_004355005.1 Dankookia rubra | reverse complement strand
GCATCCGGGAGATCACCCGCCCGGACGCGAGCAACATCCAGATCGCTGCTGAGGCTCGGCAGCGGAGCGGCCGCTGCCCGGACTGTGGCGAGCCGAGCCATACTGTCCACAGCCGCGCAGTTCGGCACCCCGCCGATCTACCCTGCCTTGGCCGCCAGGTCCGTCTCGAACTGGCCGTGCGACGCCTGTACTGCGGCGATCCGGCGTGCTCGCGGCGGACTTTCGTGGAGCGGCTGCCCGGCCTGATCGCGCCGCGGGCGCAGCGTACTGACCGGCTGGCAACGGCACAGGGCCGGGTTGGCGTTGCCATAGGTGGTGAGGCGGGTGCGCGCATGTTGCAGGAGGTCGGCATGCCAACGAGCGGCGACACGGTGCTGCGCCTAGTGCGCCGCTTGCCCCTGCCGCGCCGCCCGGCGCCTCATGTGCTCGGCGTCGATGACTGGGCCCGGCGCAAGGGACAGACCTACGGCACCATTCTGGTTGACCTGGAGCGACATCGCGTGGTCGACCTGCTGCCGGACCGGAGCGCCCCGACGCTGGCCGACTGGCTCCGGCGCCACCATGGGATCCGGGCCGTCGCCCGTGACCGCTCGACTGAGTACGCCCGCGGCATCAGGCTTGGAGCGCCGCGGGCCGTGCAGGTCGCGGATCGTTGGCACCTGCTGCTGAACCTGCGGCAAATGGCCGAGCGCTGGTTGGCCGCGGTGCACGGCCGGCTCCGGCGCCTGCCGCCTATCCCGGGTCGGCCAGCCAGCCCGGCGCGGCGCACGGGTGTGTTCCCCCGCAGCCGGGCCGAACGAGCGGCCAGCGCCGAGAGCCGAGCGCGCTGGAAGGCGCTCTATGACGAGGTCCGGCGCCGCATTGCCGGCGGCGAACCGCTGCTGACCATCAGCCGCCGCATGGGACTGGCCCGCGGGACGGTACGGAAGTTCGCCGATGCCGAGAGCTTTCCGGAGCGTGCCGTCCGGCCTCCCGGTCCGAGCATCCTGGATCCCCATCTCGCCTACCTGGAGGCGCGGCTCGCGGCTGGCTGCGAGAACGCGATGGCGCTGTGGCGCGAACTGCGGGAGCGCGGCTTCTCCGGAACAGCCAGACAGGTCCACCGCTGGCTAAGGCCCGCGGCGCACGATCCGGTCGAAGTGCGGGCCACAGCACGAAGGAGGCGCGCAACCGTCGCCCGCGCCATCTCCTGCGGGTGACAGCGCACCGGCACTCCCCTCGCCGAAGCAACTCGCCTGGTATCTGACGCGGCCGAGGGACCAGCTCAGCGACAAGGAAGCTGCGGCCGTCGCCCGACTGGAGCAGGATGTCGACGCGGTCACTGTCGCCGGGCTGGTCCGCCGGTTCGCCGATCTTCTGCGTGCCTGCAGCGTCAGCACCAAGACGCGGTGCAGCGCGCCGATTACCACCCTCGAAGGCTGGCTCAAGGACGCCCGGCGGAGCGGTGTGGCCGCCGTTACCACCTTCGCCGCCGGGCTGCAGCAGGACGGCGCAGCGGTGAAAGCCGCGCTCACCAGCACATGGAGCAGCGGACAAACCGAGGG
>NZ_SMSJ01000254.1 GCF_004355005.1 Dankookia rubra | reverse complement strand
GCCGTGCTGGCCGAGACCGGCCGGCAGAGCCAGCGTCGGCGGCAGCTGCCGGCGCGCCTGGTGGTCTACTACGTCATGGCGCTGGCGCTGTACGCGCAGTCCTCCTACGGCGAGGTGCTGCGCGGCTTGCTGGAGGGCGTGCGCTGGCTGCGTCTGGGCGGCGCCGAGCTGGCGGTGGCGACGAAGTCGGCTGTCACCCGGGCCCGTGTGCGGCTGGGCGCGGCCCCGGTGCGGGTGCTCTTCGAGCGCCTCGCCCGTCCCTTCGCCACCCCGGGGGTGCCCGGGGCATGGTACCGCGGCTGCCGATTGGTCAGCCTGGACGGCACCACCCTCGATCTGCCGGACGCGCCTGAGCTCGAGGCACGCTATGGCCGGCCAGGCGCCTCACGCGGGACCAGCAGCTACCCGCAGCTGCAGCTGCTGAACCTGACGGAATGCGGCACCCACGCGATCTTCGCCGTGGCGTTGGACCGCTATGATGCCAGCGAGGTCCGGCTGGCGCCGGCGCTGCTGACGCGGCTGCGCCCGGAGATGCTGTGCCTGGCCGATCGCGCCTTCGTCGGCTTCGAGCTGTGGCGGGGGGCCGCAACCAGCGGCGCCAACCTGCTGTGGCGACTGCGCGCCAACCAGGTCCTGCCCTGCCGGCAGCGTCTGGCCGACGGCTCGTACCTGAGCCGGCTCTATGCCTCGCCGGCGCACCGCCGCCGCGACGAGGACGGCCTTGTGGTGCGGGTCATCGAGTACCGCCTGGAGGGCGTGCCGGGGGCGGAGCCGCTGTACCGGCTGGTCACCACTTTGCTCGACCCCGCGGCGGCGCCGGCCGCGGAACTGGCTGCCTTGTACCACGAGAGGTGGGAGAGCGAGGGCACCTTCGCCGAGCTCAAGGTGAGCTTGCCGGGCGAACGGCTGATGCTACGCAGCCGTCGCGCCGACCTGGTCGAGCAGGAGGTCTACGGCCTGCTGCTGGTCCACCTGGCGCTGCGCCAGCTGATGTACGAGGCCAGTCGGCAGAACGGCTGCGACCCCGACCAGCTGTCCTTCCTGCACACTGTTCGCGTGGTCCGGCGGCATCTGCCCTTTCACGCTGCGTTTTCCCCCTCGGCAGCGCCGGCAGATGCAGCAGATGGTGCTGATCGAGATCCTCGCCGTGCCGTCCGAGCAAAGCCGCGGCCGGCACAACCCACGCGCGGTGAAGCGCAAGATGAGCAGCTTTCCCACCAAGGGCCGCGCCGCACCAGGCGCACGCCAGCCGCTGCACTACCCTGACCACATATGGATCGTCGCACCCAAGGAACCGGATCCTGCGCAGACGGCCGCCCTCTCGAGCCCGCCGCCCCTGCGACCTCCCGCCGCCGGCCGACACACGTTCTGGCGTGATCATGTGCGGGCTTGGCGCGACAGCGGCCTCAGGCGCGCTGCCTACGCCGAAGTGCATGGCCTCGAGCCTCGCACCCTCAATCACTGGATCGCCCGCCTGCGGCAGATGTTCCGTCGACGCCCAGCTGCCACTCCAGAACGCTTCTAAGTCAACGGTATTGGGGCTAG
>NZ_SMSJ01000253.1 GCF_004355005.1 Dankookia rubra | reverse complement strand
CTCGCTCGCCGATTATGACCGCACCGACAACGGCAGCCTCTACAACGGCAGCTATGACGGTCGCTATTCGGTCGCCGACGTCACCTTCGGCTCGGGCAAGGACAGCGTCACCGTCGAGGGCATGGCGAAGCTGGTGCTGCATGCCGGCAGCGGGGCGGCGACCGCGGTTGGCGGCGGCGGCAGCGACCTGTTCGACGCGGGCACCGGCACCGGCAACTTCACCGGCGGGGCGGGCAAGGACACCTTCGTCTTCAACGCCCGTGACGGCCATGCCGTGATCCAGGACTTCACCGCCGGGGTCGACAAGCTGAAGTTCGCCGGCCTGACCAACGCCGATATCCATACCAAGACGGCGACCGAGGGCGGCGTCTCCGGCCTGCTGGTCACCTACGACGCGGCCGGCGACAGCGTCTTCCTGGCGCATGTCACTAAGCTGGCCGCGGCGGACATGATGTTCGCCTGAGGCCTTAGTCTCCGCCAGGTCCCGCACCCGGCAACCTCGAAAAGGGCGTCCCCGCGAGGGGGCGCCTTCGTTCGGTCAATGCCCACCGGTTTGATGCAGCGGAAGCCTCGGCCACCGGTGCCAGCCCGAGCCTCTTCGCAAACACTCAACCATCTTCTCGGGATCGGACTCCGACCATGGCTGATATCCTGCTCTTCCCTGCCGGACGGACCTCGGGTGCGGCGCATCGCACTGATGCGCCGCAACTCCAGCCGGCGGCCCTCGCAGCAGTTCCCGACGCCGAGGCATGGCCAGAGGACGACGCGGGAGACAACGGCGACCTCGAGATGGTAGCTAGTCTGGCCGCCGCCCCGTCACAGTCGCTCGCCGTTCTGGCGACCAAGATGGAGGTTTTGGTCGCCCGTCTTGCGCCTGACGACGATCCTGATGCCGGCCTATGTATGGCTGAGGTAAACCTGCTGCGGTCCGTGCTGCGCGATCTGCGCGCCTTTGTTGCGAATGCCGTCTGTGTTGCCCAAGGCGCCAACCTGTGGGCACCGGCCTCGACCGGAGCCAATCTCATGCAGGAAGTCGGCGCAAGCTGATGCACCCGGGTCGGATGTCTGAGGTCTCATATGGGTCAGATCTCGGACATCTGGTTCGCATTGCGACCATGCCCTTGCTAGGTATGGTCAATGCACGACGACATGAGTGACCAAGCTATCAAAACTGATGACAACGGCAAGGCCCAGAGCGGGCTGGACCGCGCTAGCAGGCTCCGTGAACGCATTCGGCTATCGCAGACCATCGCAGCCCAAAGGGCTCGCATCGAAGCAAGTGGCGGCAAGCCCAGCGAGGATGAGGCGGCCGGCCGCGGAAGACAGCGCGCCGTACTTCACCGCGTTGGTCGCCAGCTCGTGGCGGGCAGTAGACGCCTGGCCGTGTGATCGAAGCCGTCAATGCGGGTCCGAACCCAGACAGGGTGCGCTCAGCCAGCGGCTGCCAGCAGGCGGTCCTGCGCGTTGCAGAGCCGCGCCATCCGCCGCAGGTCCTGCTCCGACAGCCGCAGCGCCGCCTCGGCCCAGACCTCGACCACCTCGCGCAGCTCCTGCAGCGTCA
>NZ_SMSJ01000252.1 GCF_004355005.1 Dankookia rubra | reverse complement strand
GAACGGCGCCGCCCGGGGGTTGGGGCTCGCCCCACCCCCGGGCATCAAGGGGGTCAGGTTTCGATCGGCGGACCAAGACGAAGTGGGTCAGATTTCAGGCGGCGTTGACACAAGGCCGCGCTCGGCAAGTGGTCGGGCCTGTTCGCGCGGCTCTGCCTACTGTTCCACCTGGTCGAGACGGCTGGTGCGGGCGGGCTCGGTCAGCCGGCGGCGAGGCCGTGCGAGACGGTCACCGAGGAGACGGCACGGCGGGTGGCGGCCTTGCTCCGCGAGGTCCTGCTGCCCCACCTGCTGCGGGCCGAGGCAGTGATGTTCGCCTCGACCCAGACAGGCCATGCGCGCTGGATCGCGGGGTTGATCCTGGCGCGGGGCGAAGCGCGCATCACCCAGCGCGACGTCGTGCAGGCCTATGGACCGCTGAGGTCACCTGAGAGCCGGCGCGAGCTGCTGGAGGTGATGGAGAGCTTGGTGTCGATGGCCTGGCTCCAGCCCGAACCACAGAGCAATCCGGCGCGGCCGGCGGCAGGCTGGTCCGTCAACCCGGCCGTTCACACCACCTTTGCCGCGCGGGCCGCGGCGGAGCGCGCGGCTCGACAGGTCGCCCGCGACGCGGTTGCCGCGACCCTGCGGCGCAAGACGGGGAGCATCGGGTGATGTTGCAGATGTTGCTGATCGTCTGGGAGCCGGAGATGCGCCTTGCGGTGCGGAGGCTCGCTCGGGCGCTTTCCGCCCTGCGTGGAGATGCAGGAAAGCCGTGGCTTTCAGGATGGTGGGCCATGTCACGGCGCTGGCGCGGAGCGGCCTGAGCGCAAATGTTGCAGATGTTGCTCGCGCGCGTGAGACATTGAAGCGTTTCACCTCCTCCCTCTCTTACCCTTCCATCTCTGCCCGTCCTGTACGCTCCGCGCGCGCAAGCAACATCTGCAACATCGGCCATCGAACGCCCGACGCCGCGCGTGGCTGGCTTCTCGGAGGTGAGCGAGAAACACGGAAAAAATTACCGACATCGTAGTGCTGCGTAGTCCCGAGTATTTGCGGTGTATTGTAATGACCTGCCTGAATGGTGTATTATCCTCTGGTCGCTGGAAGTTCCGGCGCGGCGGAGTGTATCGAGGATGCCTGTTTCTGTCGCATGGACCCCGGACGTCGCGTCTACTCGGATCAAGGCCATGGCATCGCGCTCGCCGCAGCATCGTCCCGCAGGTTGGACGCCGGCTCCGAAGTACGCTGACCCGCTGCACCGGCACTACCACACCAAGGCCTGGCAGCAGGTCAGGCAGGCGGTGATCGCCCGCGACGGTGGCCGCTGCACCGTCTGCCGCGGGCCGGGCAACACCGTCGACCACATCCGCGAGGTGCGCGACGGTGGCACGGATGCGCTGAGCAATCTCCGCTTGATGTGCGGCCCCTGCCACAACCGCCGACATGGCGAGCGAGGTGGCCGGTGACGCCCGCGCTGACCCCCCCCGGGGATTCAAAGTCCGGCTGTCAACGGCGGAGGAATATTGGAGCGCCCGGCGGAGTAAAATTGGGGCAGCCGGTAGCCACCGCTTGAGCTTGGTGACCGCTACTGGGTTGCGGTTGGTTTCGGATGGG
>NZ_SMSJ01000251.1 GCF_004355005.1 Dankookia rubra | reverse complement strand
GGCGCTGCGGCTCACGCCCGGCCCGGCCGGGGCGCGGCGGCAGGCCTTCGCGCCGCGCGCCGCGGCCCTGGCCGCCGCCGTGCTGGTGCAGCCCTTCCCCACGGGCGGGCCGCCGGGGATCGCCTGGAAGACCGGCACGAGCTGGGGCGGGCGGGATGCCTGGGCGATGGGGCTCGATGCCCGGCACGTCGCCGGCGTCTGGGTCGGGCGGCCGGACGGCACGCCGCTGCCCGGCGCGACCGGCGCCCGCATTGCGCTGCCGATCCTGGCCCGCATCTTCGAGCGCCTGCCGGCGGCGCCGCGCGAGGCGCTGCCGGTCCGCGCCGCCGCCGCGGCCCAGGCCGAGGCGCTCGACCGGCTCCGGCTGACCTTCCCGCCGCCCGGCGCCGTGCTGGGCGAGAGCGCGGCGCAGGTCACCCTCCGCGCTGCCGGCGGCCGGCGGCCGCTGACCTTTCTGGTGGACGGCCAGCCGCTGCCGGCCGAGCCGGCCCGGCGCGACGCGGCCTGGACGCCGCCCGGCCCGGGCTTCTATCGGGTAACGGTGCTGGACGCGGCGGGTGCCGCGGCGCGGGCGGAGGTCAGGGTGCGGTGACGATCCTTTATGTCGACGGCGATGCCTGCCCGGTGCGGGAGGAGGTCTTCCGGGTCGCCACCCGGCTGGGCCTGCCGGTGAAGGTGGTCAGCAACGGCAGCCGCCCGGTGCGGCCGCCCGGCCTGCCGAACGTCGAGATGGTGCTGGTGCCGGAAGGCGCCGATGCCGCCGACGACTGGATCGCCGAGCGGGCGGGGCGCGGCGATGTCTGCATCACCGCCGACATCCCGCTGGCCTCCCGCTGCCTCGCCAAGGGCGCGCGGGCGATCGGCTTCAAGGGACGGCCCTGGACGCCGGACAATATCGGGGGCGCGCTGGCGGGGCGGGCGGTCTCGGCCGAGATGCGGGAGCGCGGGATGCAGACCGGCGGCCCGGCGCCGCTGACCCAAGCCGACCGGTCGCGCTTCCTTTCGGCGCTGGATGCGGAGATCGCCGCGGCGAAGCGGGACGAGGCGGCGCCGCCGCCGCGGGCCTGGGTGAGCTTCGAGTAGAAAGGCAAGCTTGGGGCGGAAAAAGCATTTTCCTCCCCAGGCCCCTCCATTCCTTTCCGGGAGTCGGGTGCCGCTGCGCGGAGGGTGCCGACTCGCAGCAACAGATGAGGGGTCCGGGGCGAACGCCTTCTCCCCGGCCCTTCTTCCCTCTTCAGCGCGCCTCGGGCGCCGGCACCGGCGCGTTCGGCGCCAGCTGCTTCGACATGGCGTTGAGGTCGCGCAGCTGCTGCGCGTCGCGGTCGGCCGGATTGGCGACGCCGGCGGAGCGCTGCTGCTGTTCCAGCGCGCCGCGATGGGTCTGCGCCCCGCCGGAGGCCTGGCCGCCCGGCTGGCCCTGGCCACCCGGCTGGCCCTGGGCGCCCGGCTGGCCGGTGGTGCCGGCCCCGGTGGCGGCGCTGCCGCCGCCGGGCGGCGGGGTGCTCGGCTGGCCCATGCCCATCGAGCCCGGATTGGTGCCGTTCACGCCGCCGCGTCCCATGCCCGCGGCGGCGCCGGCCCCGCCGGCAGCCCCGGCCGAGGTGCCCGCGGCC
>NZ_SMSJ01000250.1 GCF_004355005.1 Dankookia rubra | reverse complement strand
CCCGGATTATGCGCGAGGGCTGACGGGCATGGCGCAAGCGGTTGTGCGGACGTAGAATTTGGCTGCGACACTCAAATCCAGCCGCGTCCGGAGGCCATGCCCGTCACGGTTGAACCTACCCCGCCGCTGCCCGGCCTGTCACCGGTCGGCGGCAAGCCCCTGATCGCCCGCTTCGACGGCGGGCAACTCTCCTCCGACGGTGGCCTGTTAGCCCTGCGCGAAGTCGAGCGTCGGCTCGGCATCGCCGACCGGCTGGCGGCCTGCATCGAGGACCCGCGCGCGCCGGAGCGGATCCAGCACCGCCTCGCCGCTATCCTGCGCTTCCGCATGTTGATGATTGCGGCGGGCTACGAGGACGGCAACGACGCCAACAGCCTGCGGCACGATCCGGTCTTCAAGCTCGCCCTTGACCGTCTGCCCGGCAGCGACCCGCTCTGCTCGCAGCCGACCATCTCACGGCTCGAGAACCTGCCGGATGTGCGCGCGCTGCTGCGGATGGCCCGCGCCATGGTGGGGCTGTACTGCGGCAGCTTCCGGCAGGTGCCCCGACGCATCGTGCTCGACCTCGACGACACCTTTGACGCTGTTCACGGCGGGCAGCAGCTGCGGCTGTTCAACGCCTACTACGACGAGTACGGCTTTCAGCCGATCGTGGTGTTCGACGGTGAGGGTCGGCCCGTGGTCGCCATGCTGCGCCCCGCCCGGCGCCCCACGGGTGCCGAGGCCCGTGCCTTCCTGCGCCGCCTGGTGCGCGGGATCCGGAGCCATTGGCCCCAGGTCGAGATCCTGATCCGCGCCGACAGCCATTACTGCGCGCCCGAGGTGCTCGACTTCTGCCGCGCCGAGCGGCTTGACTTCGTGCTCGGCGTGGCCGCCACCACCACGCTCCACAAGCATGTCGCGGCGCTGGAACAGAGCACCGCTACCCGGCACGCGGCGACACCGGGCAGCGACAAGCTGCGCCGCTACAAGGCGTTCTGGGACGGCGCCGGCAGCTGGAGCCGGGTCGAGCGCGTCATCGCTCGCGTCGAGGCCGGGCCGCAGGGCACCGACACACGCTTCGTCGTCACCAACCTCGCCGGCGGCACGCCGCGGCGGATCTACGAGGACCTGTACTGCGCGAGGGGACAGGCCGAGAACCACATCAAGGCCTGGAAGCGCCACCTCGCTGCCGATCGGACCTCGTGTTGCCGCGCCACCGCCAACCAGTTTCGCTTGATGCTGCACACCGCTGCTTACTGGCTGCTTTGGTCGCTCCGCAGCCTCATGCCGAAGCGCTCCACTTGGCGCGTGGCGCAGCTCGACACCCTCCGCCTGCGCCTGGTCAAGCTCGCCACCCGCGTCGTCGCGCTGAAGACCCGGGTCGTGCTGCACCTGCCGAGCGCCTGCCCGCACAAGGCCATCCTGCGCCTCGCCCTCGAGCGCATGCCGCGCCTGATCTGCTAAGCGCTGGGGCGGATGCCCCAGCCGAGCCCTCCGAACCGCAACCAGCCAGCTCCGCGATCCGCATCCTGCCGCCGGCCCCGAACCCGGCACCCACGACGCGCGGTCGCACAACCACAAAGCGAGCAAACCGGACGATGTCAGGCCGCCCGCTCAGCCTCATGAATTTTGCGGG